>NZ_OZ242352.1:324375-648750 GCF_965208695.1 Candidatus Palauibacter irciniicola | reverse complement strand
GGATTTTTCGGCGGCGCATCAGGCCGCACTTGCGTACTGGGCCGGCCAGCGGAACGCGAGGGCCGCGTTGCCGCGGATGCCCGTCGCCAGTTCGTCGATCACGATATGCTCGTTGACGGTGTGAGCCAGCCGGTCGTCTCCGGGCCCGAAGCCGACCACGGTCATGCCCGCGAGCCCGAAGTGTCCGCCATCGGTCGCGAAGTCCCATATGTCGACCGGCGGCTCGGCCCCGAGCGGGCCGGCCAGAACCTCGACCGCCGTCCGGACCGCGTCGTGGTCGGCGGGTAGCGAGAGCGCGGGGTTGTCGGCCGGATACGTCATCTCGTATCCCGCATAGCTCGAACGCTCGTGCTGCGGGATCAGGATGTCGCTGCTCGATCCCTCGATCTCGCACGCGCGCAATACCGGCAGGAGTTGCTCCCGCAGCGAGGCCGCGTCCTGCCCGGTCACGGTGCGGCAGTCGAGCGTGACTTCCGCCAGGCCGGGGATGACGTTGCCGCTGGTCTGGTCCGTCCCGATGAGCGTCGGGGCGATCGAGCAGGTGCCCAGATCGGGATCGTGCGCGAGGTCCACGTCATCCAGTGCCGCGAGGAACCGGCCGAGCACGGTCAGCGGGTTGCGGCCGAGGTCGGTCATCGAGGCGTGAGCCATCTTCCCCCGCACCTGAACGCGGAGTTCGATCCGCCCGCGGTGCCCCCGGCGGACCTCGTTCCGGCTGGGCTCGCCGATCAGGACCAGGTCGGGCCGCAGCGTGTCCGCCATGTAGCGGGCGCCGAGTCCTCCGACCTCCTCCTGGACCGTGCTCGTCACATAGACGTCGCCGGGAGGGCGCTGCCCGGCGGCGATGAGGCGGGCGATGCCGTGCACCTGCGCCGCCAGCGGGCCCTTGATGTCGATCGCGCCCCGCCCCCACAGCAGGCCGTCGTGTATCTCGCCGCCGTAGGGGTCGTGGGGCCAGTCGGCCGGATCTCCGGCGTCCACATGGTCGAGGTGGGTGTTGAACATCACCGAAGGGGCGTCGCCGGTTCCCCGGAGGAGACCGATGACGTTGCCCGCCGCGTCATGCTCGACCTCGTCGTAGCCGAGCGCGCGCATCTCGGCGGCGACGAGCATCGCCAGTTCGCCTTCTTCGCCGGGCATCGACTGCGTGCGGATGAGGCGCTGAAGGAAACGGACGCAGGCGTCGAGTCCCTCGCCGGACAACTCCGAAACGGCGCGGTCGTTTGACATCAGCATGATCGGCTCTCGGGGGGTTGGGGTAACGGTCGGCGGCCGCCGCGACGGTGGAATCTAGCGTGAAACGTTCCCGCGGGAACGTCATGCCGCCCGCTTCAGTCGTCGGCGATCATTGGCGGCAGGCCGATGGGCCGTGCCCTGCCGATGGCGGATCCGATCGCCAGCGCCCGCCCCTCGCCGCGCGGGGGGCCGACGACCTGCAGCCCGACCGGCAGCCCCGCCGAATCCAGACCCGCCGGGACGCAAGCGATGGGCAGACCGGGCATCGAGAGCAGGAAGGTCGGCGCGATCCAGTCCACGTACGTCGCCATCGGCCGCCCTCCGACCGTCTCCGGATAGTTCTGCTCCGCCGGGAAGGGCGGGATCGCCATGCACGGCGTGAGCAGCACGTCGTACCGGTCGAGGAGGGCGAGAAGCTCTTCCCTCACCCGGCGGCGCACGTTTTCGGCCCCCCCGATCTCGGCCGGGGTCAGCGCCAGTCCCGAACGGAGGTTCGCCGACACGTTGGGCCCGAAGGCGTCGACCCGGTGGAGCTCCGCCTCGAAATGGGACACGAACCAGTGCCCGCGGAGGGCGAGAAACGCGTCCCACGCCCAGGAGAGGTCGAGGTCCACCTCGTCGACCTGCGCGCCTGCCGAGCGAAGCGACGCCAGCGCCTCGCGGCATGCCGCCTCCACGCCACTGTCGATTCCGATGCGCGCGATGTCACCGCAATACGCCCAGCGGCCTCCGGCGAGATCGGCGGTGCCGGGTTCCGGCCAGGGCGGCTCGGGAGCGCAGACCGGCGAGGCCGGATCGGGTCCCGAGATCGCGCGGAGCCCGAAGGCGACGTCTTCGGGGTCCCGTGCCATCAGGCCGGTCGACTGCAGGTCATCCCACAGGTAGGCCGCCGGCACCGTCGGGACGAGCCCCGGCGTGGGGCGAAGCCCTGCGATGCCGCAGAACGAGGCCGGGATCCGCAGCGAGCCGCCGAGGTCGGTGCCCTGCGCGAGCGAGATCATTCCCGTCGCGAGAGCGACGGCTCCGCCTCCCGTGGATCCCCCCGCGCTGAGGGCGGGATTCCACGGATTCCGCGTCACGCCGAACACTTCGTTCCAGGTGTTTCCACCCGCCGCGAACTCCGGCGTATTCGTCTTTCCGAGGATCACGGCGCCCGCCTCGCGCAGGCGGCGCACGACAAGCGCATCCTCCTCGGGCACGTGGTCCGCGAACAGCGGCGAGCCGTACGTCGTACGGAGGTCCGCCGTCTCGGTCACGTCCTTGATGCCGACGACGAGCCCCGCGAGGGGCCCCGGATCCGTGCCGTCCGCGAGGGCCGCGTCGACCGCGGCCGCCTCCGCCTCGGCCGCGGGATTCGGGGTCACGATCGCGTTCAGCGTCTCGTTGTGGCGTGCGACCCGAGTCAGGCAGGCGCGGAGCAGGTCGGCCGCGCTCAGCGCACCCGCGCGGATGCGTCGGGCCTGTTCCCGCGCCGGGAGCAGCGCCGGATCGCGGCGTTCCGTCACGGCAGGCGAATCTCCCCGGTCACGGGCTGCTACGGCAGGAACATCTGGGCGATCGCCTCCCCGTACCGGGCGGAATCGAAGGGGAGCGCGTTCGTCTGGAGCGCGACGACCACGCCGTAGTCGTCGAAGTTCGCGAGGAAGGACCGCGTCCCCTTCACCGTGCCCGTGTGGCTCGGATAGCGACGTCCCTTCGGATCCGTTCGGATGAACCACGCCAGCGCCTGCTCGTGCGCGATCGGATCGCCGAGTCCGTCCGGCGACGAAGGATCGATCTGCCGAATCCCCGGCTCGAGTTGCGGCCGGTGCATCTCGGCCACTGTCTCCGGCGCGAGCAGGCGTCCGTCGTTGATCGCGATCGCGAAGCGGACGAGGTCTTCCACGTTCGAGACGATGCCGCCGCCGGCGTACTTGTAGCTCGGGTCCTCCGGCGGGGCGTTGATGAAGCGGCCGGACTCGCCCCGGACGTAGCCGCGGCCGCGGTTCTGCACGACCCGCGACGGGACGTCGAACTGGGTGGCGAACATCCCCGCCGGCTCCCACACGTAGCGCTTGAGGTATTCCTCGTAGTCCATACCGGACGCCGCCTCGACGATCCCGTGCTGGAGGTTGTGCGCGTGCGAGGAGTACATCCACCCGGAGTCCGTGTCGTACGCGAGGGGGTCGTCGCGCCACAGCTCCGTCGCCTCCTCGAAGGTGTCGTAGTGCCGGAGCGCGAGCAGGCCGTGGGGGCCGAACTCGACGCCGTTGTAGTGCCGGATGCCGGAGGTGTGGGTGAGGATGTGGCGCACCGTGATCGGGAACTCCCGCTCCGGATACCAGGGCATGTACGTCTGGAGCGTCGCGTCGAGATCCACCTTCCCCTGCTCGACGAGCTGCATGAGACCCACCACGGCCAGCACCTTCGACACCGATCCCACGTTGTGGACGGTCCGGCCCGTGGCCGGTGTGCGATTGTCCAGTTCGGCGACGCCCACGCCTTCGGAGAAGACGATCTCCCCGTCCACCGCCACGGCGACGGACAGCCCGGGAAGGTCGTTGTCGTGGCGGATCTGCTCCATGTAGTCGAGCAGTCCCTCCCAGGAGAAGCTCTGAGCCTCCAGCGGGGTCGCGGCCCGCGACAGGAAACCGAACGCCAGAAGGAGCGACAGCAGCGGCAATGCGTTCGTCCGCGCACGGTTGGCGATCGTCATGTTACACCTCTCCGTCTGAAGACTTCCGCGGGCGCTCATGTCCGCCCGACCCTCCATTTCCGACTATTCCTCGAGGAACGCCACCACGCGGCAGAAAGCGGCTTCTCCTCCCTTGAACTTCCACGGGAAGCAGCCGATGGTGAGCCGCCGGTTCTGCAGTTCCGGGGCGGCGATCCGTCCGCCGAGGTTCTCTATGTGCATGCAGTTGTGCGGAAAGAGCGCATTGTGCGTGAGCTGATAGTGCTCCTCGGGAAACAGCTCCTCCACGGCCTCGGCCCCGCCGAACACCTTTTCCGCCATCGCCCGCACGCGGTCGCAGTGTCCGAAGGTGCCCTTCCCGAGGAATCTCCCGATGGGGAGGTTCATGGGATGATCCGTAGAGATCACGTCCACGCCCCAGACCTTGATCTTCCGGTCGATGAGCCACTGCACCATGTCCGGGTGCGCGCCGGGGTGCGTATGGACGTAGCGCTCCTCGTTCGCTTCGGCGCCGAACTGCGCGAAGCGCTCCCACCCCGTGTGCAGGATCAGGAGGTCTCCATCGCGGATCTCGACCCGCGATTCGATCATCTCGGGCGTGTACGCGGCGAGGTCGCTCATCTCGTCGCGCAGGTCGACGATGACGCCGTCGCCGTACAGCCACTCCAGGGGGATCTCGTCGATCGTCATCCCGTTGGTCACGAAGTGGCGCGGCGCATCGAGGTGGGTGCCCATGTGGTTCGACGTCTGGATGTACTGCGCGTTCACCCCGTGCTCGACCTTGCGCTTGATGTACTTGACCTCGAACGGGGGATAGTACGGCCAGAAGAAGCAGTCCTGATTGAGGGGCTGCGAGAGATCGTAGAGTTTCATGAGCGATCGGCTCCACTCGGTTCGATGTTGAAGCGGCAAGAACCAACGGCCGTACGCTCCCGCATCGAGTCCGGGAACGCAATGCCGCGGGCTGCGGGGGTCACGACGGCGGGGCCGGGGCGTCGAAGAGCGCCTGCACGGCGGGCTTCTGCACCTTGCCCATCGCGTTCCGCGGCAGGTCCGCGACGCAGAGCCAGGCGCGCGGCACCTTGTAGCGCGCGAGCCGCTCCCGGACCCACGGATCCAGCCGTTCGGGCAGCGTCTCGCCCGGCGGCCCTTCTCCCGGCTCCGGCACAAGCGCGGCGGCGATCCGCTCGCCCCAGTCCTCGTCCGGGATTCCGACGACCGCGCAGTCCCGCACGGCCGGGTGCGTGCGCAGCAGTTCCTCGATCTCGACCGCCGAGATCTTGTAGCCGCCGCTCTTGAGGATGTCGACGGAGCGGCGCCCCAGAAGACGGTAGTAGCCGTCCTCGAGGACCGCCTCGTCTCCGGTCAGGAACCACCCGTCGACGAAGGCGGCCGCCGTCTCCTCCGGACGCCGCCAGTACTCGGAGAACACCATGGGGCCGCGGATCCGGATCTCGCCCGATTCTCCCGGCGCGAAGACCTCCATGCCCTCCGCGAGCACGCGCCCCGTGGCCGGGCGCACGAGACGCAGGCCGACGCCGGGCAGCGGCTGGCCCACGGTGCCCGGCCGCCGCTCGCCGCCGTACGGATTCGAGAGCCCCATGCCGATCTCCGTCATGCCGTAGCGCTCGAGCAGACGGTACCCGGTGATCTCCTCCCAGCGCTCGAACGCGCGCACGGGGAGGGCCGCCGAACCCGACACCATCAGCCGGAGGGCGCCTACGCCCCGCGACCATCGCCGGCGGGTGGAGCTCCCCGCGGCGTCCCAGGCGCGCAGCAGCTTCGCGTAGATCGTCGGCACGGCCATGAACACGCTGATCTCGCCCGAGGCGAGTCGCTCCCAGGCGGCCGCCGGATCGAACGACCCGCCGAACTCCACCGCGGCCCCGGCATAGAGCGGACAGCAGAGCGCGTTGACGACGCCGTGCGTGTGGTGGAGGGGGAGGACGTGGAGGATGCGGTCGTCGCGCTCCCACCTCCACGCGTCGAGCAGTGAACGGATGTGCGCCTCGATCTGGCCGTGCGTGGTCACGACGCCCTTGGGGCGTCCGGTCGTGCCGCTGGTGTAGAGGATCATCGCGGGTCGGTCCGCGCCGATCGATGGCAGCGAGTCCGGGTCGGGCCCGTCGGACGCGGAAGCGCCCGCGCCGGCGTCGGAACCGTCGTGGAACGGGATGCCGCGCTCCCGCGCGGGGTCCTCGATGCGGCGTCCCGTCGCGCCGGCCCCGATGAGCGCGGCGCAGTCGGCGTCGTCGATCACGTATTCGATCTCGGGCGCGGGGTGGTCCGGACAGAGGGGGACGGCGATCCCGCCGGCGCGCCAGATCGCCCACTGGGTGACGACGTACTCGAATCCCGGCTCCATGAGGAACCCGACGCGCGCCCCGTTCAGATCGGCGGCGCCGGCCCCGGCAAGCAGATGTCGCGCCAGCCGCCGCGACCGCGCCTCGAGTTCGCCGTACGTGCGGGACGCGCCGCCCGCGAGCACGGCGACGCGATCCGACCACGCCGGGGATGGATGGAAGAGGGCGGGGCCGGTCAAGTCCGGGCGCGACCCGCCGCGCGCGACACCACCCGGGCGGTCAGCGTGCGGACCAGGTGCCGGCGATACGCCTCGTTCGCGTGCATGTCGGCGGCGGGTTCGCAGGTCTCCGCGCAGGCCGCCGCGGCGGCTTCGACCGCTTCCGGCGTCGGCTCCGCGCCGACGAGCGTCCGCGCGGCCTCTCTCATCAGGCAGGGCGTGGACCCCCCGTTCACGAGCGAGATGGCGGCTTCGTCGCAAACCCCTCGGGAATCCAGCCGCACCCGCGCCGCCACGCCGGCGAGGGCGTAGTCGCCCCGGCGCCGGGCCACCTCGTCGAAGGCCGTCCCCTCCCCCGGGGCGGACGGGGGCACCTCGATGGCCGTGAGCAGTTCATCGGGTTCGAGCGCGGAGAAGAAGGGGCCGAGGAAGAAATCCTCCAGATCCAGGGTCCGCTCCACCCTGGAGCCGGGCTCCCCTCCCCGCGAGCGGCGGGCGATCCGGACCCGCGCCCCGAGCGTGAGGAGGACGGCCGGCAGTTCCGCGGCCGGATCCGCGTGCGCCACCGAGCCTCCGACCGTGCCCCGCGAGCGGATCTGTGGGTGCGCGATGAAGGGCGCCGCCTCCGCGAGGAGCGGGGCCCGCCGAGCGATGAGCGGGTCGCGCTCCAATCGGAGATGCCGGACCATGGCGCCGAGACGCAGCCCGCCGCTCTCCGTCTCCTCGACCCGCGCCAACTCCTCGATCCCGTTCAGGTCCACGAGACGTTCCGGCGCCGCGAGACGGAAGTTGAGCATCGGGACGAGGCTCTGTCCGCCCGCGAGCGCTCGCGTCTCGAGGGACGGTTCCGCGAGCGCCTCCAGCGCTTCGTCCAGGCCGGCCGCCGCCACGTACTCGAAGGGCGGCGGCTTCACGACGCCCCCCGCAGGAGTTCGAACAGGCGGCCGGGGCTCAGGGGGATGTCGAGGATCTCCAGTCCAGGGGCGATGTCGGCCAGCGCGTCCTCGACGGCCTGCGCGAAGGCGGCCGCCACCGGGATCGCGCCGCCCTCCCCCACCCCCTTCGTTCCCAGCGGATTCAGCGTCGACGGCGTCTCGAGGTGGGCCGTCTCGATCGGAGGCACGTCCGTCGAGGTCGGGAGCAGGTAGTCCATGAACGAGGCGTTGCTCGTCCCGCCGAACTCGTCGAACACGAGTTCCTCGTAGAAGGCGTTTCCGATCCCCGCCGCGACGCCGCCGTGGATCTGGCCTTCCACGATCGTCGGGTTGATCACCGTCCCGCAGTCGTGCACGACGATGTAGCGCAGGATCTCGACCATCGCCGTCTCGGGATCCACCGCGACGACGACGGCGTGCGTCCCGTTCGCGGTCGTCCCGTACGGCGGGCCGAAGTACGAGGTCGCCTCCAGCCCCGGCTCGGTCCCCGGTTCCACGGCTCCGCGCAGCGGGTTGGCGCTCAGCGCGAGCGCGCCGAGGTCGACGGAAAGGTCGGGGGCGCCCCGCACGCGAGCGGCGCCATCGGCGAGTTCGAGGTCCTCGGGGTCGACCTCGAGCGCCTTCGCGGCGTGGCGCAGGATCTTCTCCCGCACGGACTGCGCGGCGGCGTGGATCGCGTTGCCGGCCACGACCGCCCCGCGGCTCGCGAAGGTGCCCGTCCCCCAGTGGAAGTCGCTCGTGTCGCCCGTCACCACCCGTACGTCGGACGGCTGCACCCCGATGGCGTCGGCCACGATCTGCGCGAAGGAGGTGAAGTGCCCCTGGCCCTGGGTGCCCACCCCGGTGGCGAGCCGGACCGTGCCGCCCGGCTCGACCGTGATCCGCGCCCCCTCGTAGGGCCCGATTCCCGTCCCCTCCACGTAGTTGACGACGCCGACGCCGACCACACGTCCGTCGGGCTGCGCCCGCTCGCGTTCCCGCGGGAACGTCTCGTGGCCGACGAGACGGACGGCCTCCTCCAGCGACTCCTCGTAACTCCCGCTGTCGTACCGGAGCGGGGCGAAGTCCTGGTACATGATCTCGTGGTTGTACGGGAACTCGTCCGAGTCGATCACGTTGCGGCGGCGGATCTCGACCGGATCGAGGCCGAGGCCGCGGGCCGCGAGGTCGAGCAGGCGCTCCATGATGAACACGCCGTGCTGCCGGCCGGCTCCGCGCACGGGGGTGACGATCGGCTTGTTCGTGAAGGCGACCCGGAACTCGCTCTCATAGTTCGGCACCCGGTAGGGCCCGAGCAGCGTGCACTGCGTGTTGATGGGGATCGTGAGGCCGTAGGGGTCGTACGCCCCGGAGTCGTGGATGAAGATGTCCCGCACGCCCAGGATCCGGCCCTCGCGCGTGACCGAGATCTCCGCCTCGTGCAGTTGCCCGCGCTCCTGGGTGGTGGCGAAGAAGTTCTCGTACCGGTCCTCGACCCACTTCACGGGCCGCCCGAGCCGGATCGAGGCCCAGGGGACGAGGATCTCCTCCGCGTAGAACATGATCTTCGGGCCGAAGCCGCCGCCCACGAAGGGGGCGATGAACCGCACCTGCGACTCCGACAGGCCGAGCGCCGCGGCCACGACGTTGCGCACGGGGATGGGGGCCTGCGTCGTGTCCCACACCTGCAACCGGTCGGCCCGCGCATCCCACTCCGCCACCACGGCCCGGTTCTCGATCGCGCCCCCGATCCCCCGGTCGTAGGAGAAGCGGCGCTCCAGGACGAGGTCGGCGCGCGCGCGGGCGGCGGCGTAGTCCCCCTTCGCCTGCCGGACGTACGCCGCGAGGTTCGACGGGAGGTCGTCGTGGATCCGCGGCGCATCCTCATCGAGCGCCCGCCCGAGATCCACGACGGGGTCGAGCGGTTCGATGTCGGCCTCCACGAGCTGGGCCGCATCCTCGGCCACGTAGCGGCTGTCCGCGACGATCATCGCCAGCGCCTCGCCCTGATGCCGGATGCGCTCGCGGACGAGCGGGAGCGCCGTGCGCGCGTGGAACACGAGCCCCTCGAGCGGCGGCGGCGGCACGAGCACGGCGCCGGGACGAAGGAGCGGGCCGAGGTCTGCGGCCGTGAAGACGGCGTGGACCCCGGGGTGCGCGCGGGCCCGCTCCACGTCCAGCCCGCGCAGCCGCCCGGCCGGCAGGTCGCTGCGCACGAAGGCGGCGTGCAGCGCGCCCGGCGGCTCCACATCCTCGACGAACTGCGCGCGGCCGGTCAGCAGCCGCGCGTCCTCGTTGCGCGGCACCCGCGCCCCGACCCACGTCCCGCCCGCCCGGCTCATGCGCGGCCCATCCGGCTCAACGGTCGCCGTCCCGGTCGGCGCCGGGGCCGTCCGCCGCGAGGCGTTCGGCCGCGAGCGCTACGCCTTCCACGATGTTGTGGTAGCCGGTGCAGCGGCACAGGTGGCCGGACACCGCCTCGCGGATCTCCTCCCGCGAAGGCGCCGGGTTCTCACGCAGGAAGGCCTCCGCCGTCATCAGGATGCCCGGGGTGCAGAAGCCGCACTGCAGACCGTGCGCCTCGTGCAGGGCCCGCTGGACCGGGTGCAACTGTTCGACGGAGATCGCTTCCCCGGGCGCCGCCGCGGCGAGCCCCTCGACCGTCGTCACCTCGTGCCCGTCGATCTGCACGGCGAACATGAGGCAGGCCCGCACCGGCTCCCCGTCCAACTGCACGGTGCACGCCCCGCACACCCCGTGCTCGCACCCCACGTGCGTGCCGGTGAGCCCGACCTCGGAGCGCAGGAAATCCGACAGGAGCAGCCGCGGCTCCACGTCCCCGGACCACGCGCTGCCGTTGATCCGGGCGGATATTCGCACGGAGTTCAATCCGGCTACGGGACGAGTTCCTGGCGCGGCTGGAGCTTCACCGCCCACAGCCCGCTGAAGTACTCCGCGAAGAAGAGGTTCCCCTTGTGGATCTGCGGCCCCCAGGTGAAGGGCGCGTTCGCCACCACGCCGTCCGGATCGTACGCCAGGTAGCGCGCGATCTCCCGGCCCTGCTCGCCCAGGTTCCCCTTGAGTTCCCCGGAGATGTCGAGCACCCGCAGCCCGCCGTTGTAGAACGCCGCGTAGAGCTTGTCGTCCTCGATCCACATGTTGTGCGAACCCGCCTCCGGGATCTCGTAACGCGCGACCTCCTCCGGGTTGTCGGGGTCCGTGAAGTCCACCACGTGGATGTAGCCCGACATGAACTGCGGCGTGCGCTCCGGATCCTGCCCGTCGAAGCGCGGACGCCCCGCCTCGTCTCCCATGAACACGTAGAAGCGTCCGGTGGGACTCCGGTACGGGAAGGCCGCGTGCGTCCGCCCGCCGATGTCGCGGAAGCGCGCGATCTCCACGGGATTGGACGGAGAGCCGCCGCGGTCGCCGCCCCCCACGTCGATGAGCACGACCCCGTCGCCCCAGTTCGACGTGTACGCGATCCCGTCCACGATCCAGATGTCGTGGATCGCGTGCCCCGGCGTGTCGAGTTCGAACCGGCCCACGCGGTGCGGGCTGGCCGGGTCCTCGATGTTGATGACGTCGAAGCGGCGCCCGTTGTTCACCGCGTACACGTGACCGTCGTGGATGAAGAGGTTGTGGACGCCGCCGGTAAGCTCGTCGTCGAACACGGAGATCGTCGTCACGTCCCGCGGGTTCCGGCAGTCGAGGATGACGATCCCGTTGCGGCGGTTCGACGCGCCCTCGCGCGAGATCACGCAGACCTCCCCGTCCTCGCTCACCTTCACGTCGTTCGTCGTGCGCGCATCGACCACGACGGAGTCCGTGAGGACGGGACTCGCCGGATCCGTCACATCCCAGAAATAGACGGCGCCCGCCGCGGCGTGCGTGCCCGTGATCGCGTAGTCGCGGCCGTCGACGCCCTCCCACACCCACAGGTCCGAGGTGCGCTCGTTGTTGACCTGTCCGTGCCCCACGAACGTGACCTCCTGCGAGGCGTGCCGCGGATGGATTTCCAGCGAGGTGCGCGCGGCACGGCCCGGCACGTTGGCGACGACCGTGTACACGCCGGGGAAGTAGGCCACGAACCGGCCCTGCTCATCGATCTCCGCCGGAGGAATGTCCGCCGTCGCCTCGATGGAGGGGTCCGACATCACGGTCCAGGCGACCGGCAGGTCGCCCACCGCGCCGCCCATCGCGTCCTCGACGGTCGCCTCGAACCGCACGACGTCGCCCGTTCGCGCCCGCTCGGCGCTCCCGGACACCGTCAGGCGAGCCGCGGGGTTCTCCCTGACCTCGTAGGAGACCTCCGCCGCGATGCCTTCCGCTTCCACCCGCAGCGCGAACTGCCCGGGCGCGAGCGCGGTGACGATGCCGAAGCGGTCCACGGTCGCGACGCCCTCGTCGGAGGTGGACCAGCGGATCTCGCCGTCACGCTCGTCCTCCGCGGTGTCGAGCAGCGTCGCCCGGTGACGCGTCGCGACGCCGACATACGTCGACCCGCCCGACGGCGTCACGTCGATCCGGTCGAGCGGGGGAAAAGCCACGCTCACCATCGCCTCGCCGCGCAGGTCGCGCGCCGTCGCGACGATGGCGGAGATCAGAAACTCACCGCCCTTGACCGCCCGGATCCGGCCCGTCGCCCGGTCCACGTCGATGCTCTGCCGCGCGCTCCCGCTCCGTCCGTCCGCGAACGCTGGGAAGAACAGAACCTGGGCATCGACGGCGTTCCCATCGGCGTCCAGGACGCGGGCCTCCAGGGTGGCCTCCTCCCCGACCGCGAGCGACAGGGCGCCCGGCACGATCTCGACCGAAACCGCCTCCTGCGCCGCGGCCGGAACATTCGCCGCGAAACCGAGGAGGGTGAGAAGCGCGAGGCGTGGGATAATCGGGGGTCTGCGGTACATCATTGCTCCACCTTCGTCATTCGGGTGACTGCGTCGGGGTGGCCTAAAATGCCTGTCCCGCAGGCGATACCGCTAGGCGGATCAGTAGCTGTGGGCGTGGACGCCCTGCACGGCGCGGCCCGAGGGGTCGGCCATGCCGGCGAAGGCGGGGTCCCAGGCGATCGCGGCGGGCGTGCTGCAGGCGATGCTCGGACCCTCCGGGACGCAGCGGACGGCCGGCTCGCCGGGGAAGTGCGACGCGAAGATCGAGCGGTAGAGATACGCTTCCTTCGTGAGCGGCGTGTTGGTGGGGAACCGCGCGGCCGCCCTCGCGAGCTGTCCGTCGCCGATCTCGCCCTCCGCCATCTCCTTCAGGCTGTCGATCCAGGAGTAGCCCACCCCGTCGGAGAACTGTTCCTTCTGGCGCCACAGGATCTCGTCCGGGACGAGTCCCTCGAACGCCTCGCGCAGGATGTGCTTCTCCATGCGGCCCTCCGCCGGCCGCTTCGACTCCGGGTCGAGGGCCATGGCCACATCGAGGAACTCGCGGTCGAGGAAGGGGACGCGCGCCTCCACGCCCCACGCGGCCATCGACTTGTTCGCGCGCAGGCAGTCGTACTTGTGGAGCTGGTCCAGCTTGCGGACGGTCTCGTCGTGGAACGCCCGTGCGTCGGGGGCCTTGTGGAAGTAGAGGTAGCCGCCGAAGACCTCGTCGGCGCCCTCGCCCGAGAGCACCATCTTGATCCCCATCGCCTTGATGCGGCGGGCCATGAGGTACATCGGCGTGGACGCCCGCACCGTCGTCACGTCGAACGTCTCCAGGTGCCGGATGACGTCGGAGATCGCGTCGAGCCCCTCCTGAAGCGTGTACACGATCTCGTGATGCACGGTGCCGATCGCGTCCGCCGCCGCCCGCGCCGCCGCCACGTCCGGCGCCCCCTCGAGCCCGATGGCGAACGAATGCAGCCGCGGCCACCAGGCCTCCTCGGCATCCCCCGTCTCCACGCGCCGGCGCGAGAACTTCATGGCCAGCGCGGAGATGATCGACGAGTCGAGGCCGCCCGACAGCAGCACGCCGTAGGGCACGTCCGACATGAGCTGCCGGTGCACCGCCTCCTCCAGCGCGCCGCGCACGCGCGCGGGGTCCGTCGATCCGCCCGCCACCGCGTCGTACTCGCGCCACCCCGGCCGGTAGTACGGCACCGGCCGCCCATCGCCGCTGCCGCTGTCGAGCATGTGGCCCGGCGGGAAGTCGTGGATCTCGGGACAGGTGTCGATGAGCGCCTTCATCTCGGAGGCCACGTAGAAGCGGCCCTCCGCGTCCCGTCCCGTGTAGAGCGGCATGACGCCGATGGGATCGCGCGCGATCAGGTAGCGGTCGCGCGTCTCGTCGTAGAGCGCGAACGCGAAGATCCCGCTCAGTTCGTTGAGCCACTCCGCGGGGGCGTCGGGCCGCCCTTCGTACAGGGCGAGGATGACTTCACAGTCCGAGCGGGTGCGGAACGGATAGCCCCGCGCCGCGCCCCGCTCCAGCGCCCGGTGGTTGTAGATCTCCCCGTTGACCGCGAGCACCGTCGTGCGGTCGGGGCCGAACAGGGGCTGCGCGCCGCTCTCCACGTCGACGATGGAGAGCCGCTCGTGGGCGAGGATGGCCCGCTCGCCCGCGTAGATGCCGCTCCAGTCCGGCCCCCGGTGCCGCTGGCGCCGCGAGAGGTCGAGCGCCCGGCGGCGGAGACCCGCGGCGCCGGGTTCGATCTCGAAGATGCCGAGGACGGAACACATCGGTCAGGGAACGAGCCGCTCGTCCCGCGCCTTCACGAGAAACAGTCCCTCGCGCCGGCTCGAGAGGAGGATCGTCCCGCTCTCGAAGTACGGATAGACGCTCCACGTGCCGTCGAAGCCCGCCGCGTCCTCGCCCCAGGGCGTGGTATCGAAGCTCCCCGCCTCCATCGGGTTCTCCGGGTCGCTGATATCGAGCACGCGCAGCCCGGCGCGGTTGTTCGACATGTAGAGCCGGTCGCCCCGCACGTAGAGGTTGTGGTCCGTGACCTTCGTCTCGCTGTAGTACTCCCGGACGAGGAGCGGATCGTCGAGGTCCCGCAGATCCCACACGAGGGTCCGCGTCGCGTCCACCTGCCCGCTCACCTCGTCGAGTTCGTCGTTGGAGTAGAAGTACGCGTGGTCTTCCGTGAGCCAGCCCTGGTGCGCGTAGGCCACGTTCGGGTATTCGGCGCGCGCCACGGCGACGGGGTTCGACTTGTCCGTCACGTCCGCGATCGAGATCGCCGTCTCGTTCGCATTCACGCAGATCTCGCGGCCCGCGTAGTCCTCGTCGGGGCCGTGGTAGATCACGCACTGCGTGTCGTGCGAGTTCCCGGTGTTGCGGCGCCCGGTGTTGGGATGGGCGAAGCAGCCGACGAACACGGGATTGAGCGGGTCGTTGATGTCGACGATGTGCGAACCGCCGCCGCACGTCTCGCCTCCGCCCGACGCGCCCACCAGGTACGCGAAGCCCGTCTCCTCGTTGATCGCGACGTTGTGGACCGAGGCGACCTCTTCATACAGCGCCGTGGGCTCCCACTCCCGGGGCTCCGCGACGTCGCGCAACTGGGTGAGGTCGAAGACCTGCATCCCGTGCTGCCCCGCCCCGTCGGCGACGACGAACATGTGGTCCCTGAACACCTTCATGTCGCGCCACGTGTTCGACCGGGTCCCCGGCGTCTTGGCGAAGTTGCCCAGATACCGCGGGTTGAACGCATCCGTGACGTCGACGAACGCGATGCCGTCCATGCGGCCCACGAGCGCGTATTCCCTTCCCGTCAGCGGATCGGTCCAGCCCCACACGTCGTTGAGGCGGATGCCGCGGGGGGCGCCGAGTTCTTCCCGGGGGATGAAGGAGAGGAGATCCACGCGGTCGCAGTCGAAGCCCTGCGCGAGCCCCTCCTCGCAGTCGATCTGTCCGCCGGAGATGGAGGAGAGCCCGACCTGCTCGCTCACGAGCCGGATCAACCCGTTGGACCGGGCGTCCATGAGCACGGCGGACCCGGCCCCGAAGTCGTCGGCGGGCAGACCCGCGACCACCCGGCGGTTCCCCGCGGCCACCACGCGTCCCACCTGCACCGGTTCCCGGCCCGGCATGTCGTACCCGGCCCTGACGGTCCAGCCGTCCTCGGAGCGTTCAACCCGATACACGAGACCCCTTCCGCCGGCCAGCGGGGCGCCGACCCACATGGTCGCGCCATCCACGGCGAGCGCGGCGCCGAACGCGGCGGGAGGCTGGTTGTCCGGCGAGATCGTTCCCGCCAAGCGCCATTCGTTGGCGGCGTCCATCGCAAAACGGTGGATGGCGCCGAGACCCGCATCCTGACCGGCCGCGCCGACCAGCGCCTCCTCGCCCGCGAACGCGACCGCGGACCCGAAGGCGCGCCCCGCGTCGCCGCCGTCGCCGCCGAACCGCGCGACGCGCTGCCAGCCCGCGTCCGCCTCGAAGCCGAAGAGGTACGCTTCGCCGCGACCTTCGTTGACGAGTGGCGCGCCGACGAGCGCGAGGTCGGCGCCGAGCGCGATCGAGGCCCCGAACCCCGCCGCCGCGCCGTCCGCCACCAGGCGTGCTTCCTCCTCCCAGCCTCCGTTCACACGCCGATAGGCAACGACGACGCCCTGCCCGCCGGCGCCGTCCGAGGCCGCCACAAGCAGGTGCGTATCCCCGGCGGCCAGCGAGCGCCCGAACGCCTCCAGGCCCGGTGAGGCGATCTCCGCGACGTGCCGCCATTCGGCATCCTCGCGCTCGAACACGTGCACGGCGCCCGCCCCCGGCGCGCCCACGAACAGGTGCGGGCCGCCGGACGCCAGCGCCGCCCCGAAGCCATCTCGTACCGCCGCGTTCGGCGCGGTCAGCGCCTGGACCTCGGTCCAGCGGCCGTCCCGGAAGACGCGCACGCTTCCGGGCTCACGCTCGGAGGTGGGCTCCCCCACCAGAACTTCGCCCCCGCCCGCGAGCACCGAAGTGCCGAATCCCTGCGCGGCGAGGGCCGCGGGAGCGGTCGCCCCGGCCAGGGCGAACACGACGAAGGCGGCGGCAAGCGGTCGGATCTTCATGACTGTGACCATGATTCAGGGTCCTCCGGTTTCGAGCGATCCCGCATACGCGGTGAACAGGTCGTTGATGTAGTGGACGTCGCGCCCCTCGCGGGCCAGGTAGCTCGCGGCCACCGCGGCCCGCGCTCCGCTCAGGCAATGTACGAGCAGCGAACCGTTCGGCGGCAGCCGGTCCGCGTAGTCGGGCAGCCGCGTGTAGGAGGCGTTGACCGCCCCCGGCAGGTGTGACGCCGCGTACTCCGCCGCGTATCTCACGTCGAGCACGTCGCCCTGCCCGCCCGTCGACAGCCGGCTTGCCGCCCGCAGGTCGATCTCCGGAATCGCGGCCGCCTCCCCGCCCTCGGCAAAGTACCGGTCGAGCGCTTCGTGCTCCACGAAACCCGTCACATCGTCGAACCCGATCCGCACCAGGCGCCGCACCGCCCACTCGAGATCCGTCTCATCGATGACGAGGGTGACCGCCGCGCCCTCCGGCAGGATCGAGCCCGCCGCGGTGCAGAACGACTTCGTGAGGGGAACGTAGACCGACCCCGGGAGGTGCCGAGCCATGAACGCGGACCGGTCCGGCCGCGTGTCGATCACGACGTCCGCGGCGCTCGAACCCGCCCGGGCGCGAGATGCCGCCTCCCGCGGCGAGACGCGGCGCGGGCGCGGAAGGCCGCCCAGGACGGGGGCGCCATCGCGGTTGTCCCGCTTCATCCGGGCGAAGTACATCGGCGGCTCGGGCTGTCCCTCGAGGATATGGGAGACGAACGCGTCCTCTCCCTTCAGCGCCGCGGCGATCGCCGGACTGAAACGTCGTTCGTAACCCACGGTCGTCTCCGGCACGGCCCCGAGCGCCTTTCCGCACGAGGAACCGGCGCCGTGGGCCGGCCACACCTGCAGGTAGTCGGGCAGGTCGAGGAAGCTCCGCACCGAGCCGTACAGCCGGCGCGCCGCGGGCGTCATCGCCCCCGTGACCCGCGCCGCCGTCTCGAGCAGGTCCGGCCGGCCGAGGTCGCCGACGAAGACGAAGTCCCCCGAGAGGAGACCCATGGGCTCGTCGGCCCCCGCCCCGCGGTCCGTGACCAGAAACGACAGGTGCTCGGGCGTGTGTCCCGGCGTATGCAGCGCCCGGAAGTCGATGTCGCCGGTCTCGAAGCGGGTACCGTCCCGCAGCGGCACGTGGTCGTAGCCCCCGTCGCGGGCCCACTCGTACCGCCACTCGGGACCGCCCTCATCCGACAGGTAGAGCCGGGTGCCGAAGCGTTCCGCGAACTCCCTCGCGCCGGAGAGGAAATCGGCGTGAATGTGCGTCTCGGCCACGGCGACGATCCGCAGGTCCTCGCTCGCCGCGAGGTCCGCGTAGCGGTCGATGTCGCGCTGGGGATCGAAGAGGATCGCGTCTCCGGTACGCTGGCACCCGATGAGGTACGCGTACTGCGCGAGCGTGTCGTCGAAAATCTGTCGAAAGAACATCTCGTCGAAGCCGCCTCTCGAAGCTCTCCGGCGCGCCGGGTGCCGCTACGGCGCCGCGATCAGCCCCGCCAGCAACGCGACGCGCTCCACGGCCCGGTCGATCCACACGAACTCGTGCCGGGCATGGGCGCCGTCGCCCACGGCTCCCAGCCCGTCGAGCGTCGCCGTGTACTGGCTCGTCAAGTTACCGTCCGAGCCGCCGCCCGCCGATCCCTCCTCGAGTTCGAGGCCGATCTCGTCCGCCACCCGGAGCGCCCGCTCCCAGAGCGCCACGTTGCGCGGGGTGCGCTCCAGCGGCCCGCGTCTGGCCACCTCCGTGACCGTGATCCGCGTCCCCGGCACCGTGGGCTCCAGTCCGAACATCCCCTCGCGGATGCGGTCGGCCTCGGTGGCCGTCCACACGCGCACGTCCACCTCGCAACTCGCATGCGCCGCGACGACGTTGGAGCGGGAGCCTCCCTCGATGACGCCCACGTTCATCGTCGTCCCGGCCCCGGGGTCCGCCAGGCGGTCGATCCGCCGGATCGCGTGGGCGAGTTCGAGGATCGCCGACGCCCCCTCTTCCGGGGCGAGTCCCGCGTGCGAACTCCGTCCCGCGACCTCGACGCGGTACTGGCCGATCCCCTTGCGCCGCGTCTTGAGCCGGCCGCCGGGGCCCAGCGCCGGTTCGAGGACGAACGCCCGTGACGCGCCGCGCGCGAGATCGCGAATCAGCGGCTCGGATTCGGGGCTCCCGATCTCCTCGTCCGAGTTGATGAAGAAGACGGGTGCGACGCCCGCGTCCAGCCCGACGTCCCGGAGCGCCCGCAGCGCGAACACGCCGATCGCGAGTCCGGTCTTCATGTCGAAGGCGCCGGGACCCGTGAGGCGCCCGTCCGATACCCGCACGGGCATTTCCCGCAGCGTGCCGATGGGCCACACCGTGTCCATGTGTCCGACGAGAAGTTGTGCCCCGCTCGCCGCCGCGCCGCTGCGCGCCAGCAGGTGGCCGCCGCTCGCCTGCCCCGGGATGTGCTCTACGTCCAGACCGAGGTCGCTCAGGGTCTCCGTGAGGATCGCGCGGATGCCGCGCTGGGCCTCCGGGTCGGTGGAAGGGGATTCCTCGAGCACGAGTTGAGAGATGAAATCGACGAACTCGTCGCGCAGGTCAGCCATCCGCCCGCTCACGGCCTGCGCGGGCGTGCGCCCGTTCGCCCCGGAGCCGGTCACGTGCCGCCCCCTCCGTCTCCGCCGTCCGTCTGCAGCACGCCCTCGATCAGCGTTCGGTGCGCCTGGTATTCGGGGAGGTCCGGGATCCCCCCGGCCTCCGCCACCCGCTCCCGGATTCGGGCTCTGAACGCCTCCGCCCCCTCGGCGTCCTCCTCGAAGTCGGCCGCGCGCGCGGCGAGCAGGAGCCCCAGCAGGTGGTCCGGATGCGCGGCGAGGATCTCATCCGCCTGTTCCCGGGCGAGACCGGACGCTCCCGTGAGGAGACGGAGGAGGCCGACGTGGAACCGTGCATCGGCGTCGATCTCCTCGGGAGGGACGGCGTCGTACGCCTGCAACGCCATGTCGATGAAGAAGGCGGCGCGCTCGAAGTCGCCGCCCTCGTGCTCCCGCATCACGCGCTCGAAGAGCCGGTCCGCGACCCCTCGCGGGCCCATGGCCGCGAGTTCCTCCATGCTCGGCATGCCGGCGCCCCCGGCGTCGCCCGCCGCCTCGGCCGCCGGGGCGCCGCCCATCGTCTCGCCCGGGAGGCCGCCCGTCATCGTCATGTCTCCGACCCGCGTCACGCTTCCCCGCTGGACGAGCACGGCGATCATCACCGAGAAGACCGCGAGCCCGAGGCCCGAGAGGACCCACGGGAGCAGGGCCGAGCGAGGCTTCCGCGGCGGAGCGCCCACGGGCGTACCGCATGCGGTGCAGTAGAGGGCGTCCTGCCGGAGCGGAGCCTGACAGGCCGGACATCCCGCGCGCCGGGCGAGCGGGGCCCCGCATTGCGCGCAGAAGTTGCCCGACGCGGGGCTCCCGCAGCGCGGGCACGCCGCGGCCCGGTTCATTGGGGCCGGTCGGCCCGGTCGCCGAGCCGCACGGTCGCCTGGCGTTCCTCGCCGTCACGCAGATAGCGGAGCACGACCTCGTCGCCCGGCCGGTACGCGGCGAGGGCGTCCGTGAACGCCTGCAGATCCTCGACCTCGTAGTCGCCGAGACCGATGAGGACATCTCCTCTGGCGAGGCCGCCGCCCGCCGCGGGCGACCCCTCCGTGACCCCTGCGAGGAGTACCCCGACGTCGACGGGCGTGAAGTCGGGCACGGTCCCGAGCCAGGCCCCGGACCCGCTCGCGCGCTGCTCCCGCTCTCCCACGCCCGGAATGACGGCCAGACGCTCCGTCCGGTTGGCAAGCGTCCGCACGACGTTTT
The DNA here is from genome assembly GCF_965208695.1 of Candidatus Palauibacter irciniicola. GTDB lineage: Bacteria > Gemmatimonadota > Gemmatimonadetes > Palauibacterales > Palauibacteraceae > Palauibacter > Palauibacter irciniicola. The sequence goes on along the minus strand of NZ_OZ242352.1, from coordinate 628,560 downwards.
CCGTCAGGCGCGCCACCCGTCCGAGGCCGGGCGCGTCGATCTTCTCCGCGTCGTCCGTGTGCCGGTGATAATCGGCGTGCACGTTCGTGAAGAAGTGGAGGACGGGGATCTCGTTCGCGTAGAACGAAGTGTGGTCGCTGGGTCCGAACCCGGCCTCCTCCCAGGCGAGCGGAATCCCGAGATCCGCGTTCGCCGCGGGGACGATCTCCTCCCACTCCGGCGCCGTTCCCATCCCGTACACGATCAACTCGTCGTCCTCGAGCCGCCCCACCATGTCGAGGTTGACCATGGCCACGGTCTCCTCCAGCGGAATCGCGGGGTGGTTCGCGTACCAGGCCGAGCCGATCAGTCCGAGTTCCTCTCCCGTGAAGGCGATGAACACGATCGACCGCGCCGGACGGAGCCCGCCGCGCAGCGCGCGCGCCGCCGCGAGGACGGCCGCCACTCCCGAGGCGTTGTCGTCCGCCCCGTTGTGGATCTCGCCCGCCTCCCCGGTGCTCCCGAACTCGCCCAACCCCAGGTGGTCGTAGTGCGCGCCCACCACAACGGCGCTCTCGCGCAACTCGGGATCGCTCCCCCTCAGGATCCCGACGACGTTGCGTCCCCGGCCCGGCGGCGCGTGCGGCTGCGCGGCGCTCGCGAGCGGAAGCTCCTGGAAGAACCCGTCCTCCCCGCCCGGCTCGAGCCCGAGCGAGGCGAACATCGCGGCGATGTAGTCGCCCGCGCACCGCTCGCCCGCGCTCCCGGACAACCGGCCCCCGAGCGCATCGTCCGCCAGGTATCGCACCGTCTCCATCGGCGACCCGAGCCCCTCGCCGTATTCGGGACAGGCCGCATCCGGCTGCCCCTGCTGACCCTCAAGCCCTCCGTAGGCGGTGAGCGAGACGAATGCGAGTGTAACGCGGAGCACGACGGGGACTCTCCTTCTTCGAGGCAAGTGCGGGTCTACCTCCGCGAGGTTCGCGCCTCGGCGGTGCTGTGGCAAGCGCGGGGCGGAACGTGCATCTTGCGGGGCAATCCGCACGATGGTCTTCGAAGGCGAGGGAACGTTGAGACGGAAACTCTGGATGCTGGCGGGGCTCGGGGCGATCGCGGTGGCGATCACGGTGCTCGCGGCGGGCGGGTTGAACGAGAACATGGTGTTCTTCCTCACGCCCGCCGAACTGGAGGCGCGCGGAGTCGAGGTCGTGGACCAGCCGATCCGGCTCGGGGGCCAGGTCAAGCCGGGAAGCGTGGACTGGAGTCCGGAGTCCGCCCGACTGCGTTTCGTCATCAGCGAGGAGAACATCGAGATCCCCGTCGAGAGCACGGGCGCGCCCCCCTCCATGTTCCAGCCGGGGATGGGCGTCGTCGTCGAGGGGGCCTACGGGGACGATGGCGTCTTCCGCGCCACGAACCTGATGGTGAAGCACTCGAACGAATACGCCCCTCCGGAGCACGCGGACGACGCGGGCCAGGTCTACAAGTCCCTCCTCGAAAACTGAAATGCTGAGCACGCTCGGCTACGCGTCCGTCATCGCGGCGCTCCTGGCCGCCGCGGTGGCCACGGTGGCCGGCGGCTGGGCCGGCCTGTCACGCTCCGGCGGGGAAGTGTCGGCGGCCCTGGCCCGCCGCGCCGCCTACTTCGCCTTCTTCGCGATGTCCGGCGGCATGCTCGTGATGGAGGTCGCCCTCCTCACGCACGACTTCAGCGTCGAGTACGTGGCGCGCGTGGGGAGCCGCGAGACGCCGACCTACTACACGGCGATCTCGCTCTGGAGCAGCCTCGAGGGCTCGATCCTCTTCTGGGGCTGGATTCTCGCCGGGTACGGGGCGCTCTTCGCCTTCACCCGCCGCCGCGAGTTCGGGGCGCTGCGGGCGGCCGGGGAACGCCTGACCGCGCTCGGCGGCGGGCTCGCGCACGGCCTCCGCACGACCCCGCTCGTCCTCGGCGTCATCGGCGCCGTGCAACTCTTCTTCTTCGGACTCCTGGCGGGCGCGGCGAATCCGTTCGGCATCGTGGATCCCGTGCCGGCCAACGGCCCCGGACCCAATCCCCTCCTCCAGAACCACCCGCTCATGGGCCTGCATCCGCCCATGCTCTACTTCGGGTTCGTGGGGATGACGGTGCCCTTCGCGTTCGCGATCGCCGCGCTTCTGCGGGGGAACGTCGAGGCGCGCTGGCTGCGGGACGCCCGCCGCTGGATGGTCGCGGCGTGGGCCTTCCTCACCATGGGAATCATCGGTGGCGGCTGGTGGTCGTACGAGGTCCTGGGCTGGGGGGGCGCCTGGGCGTGGGATCCGGTGGAGAACGCGTCCTTCCTCCCGTGGCTTACGGCCACCGCCTTCCTGCACTCCGCGATGGTCCAGGAACGGCGGGGGATGCTGAAGACGTGGAACCTCACGCTGATGATCTCGACCTTCCTCCTCACCCTGTTCGGGACGTTCCTCACGCGGTCGGGCGTCATCGACTCGGTGCACGCCTTCACCGAGGGCGTCATCGGGCCCGTGTTCCTCGCCTTCATCGCCGTGGTGGCGATCGCGTCGCTGGCCCTCATCGGGTGGAGGAGCAACCGCCTGCGGGCGCCGGGCCAGGTGGAGAGTCCCGCCTCGCGCGAGTCCGCCTTCATCCTCAACAACCTCCTCTTCGTCGGCTTCACCTTCACGGTCCTCCTCGGCACGATGTGGCCGCTCGTCGTGGAGGCGCTGCGGGGCGACCGGATCAGCGTGGGTCCGCCGTACTTCGACCAGGTCGCGAGCCCCATCGGGTTGGCGCTCATCTTTCTGATGGGGGTCGGGCCGGCGCTCCCGTGGCGGCGGGCCGGGCGTGAGCAGTTGAAGCGGTCGTTCGTGTGGCCGGCCATCGTCGGAGCGGCGGCGGGGCTTCTCGCCTTCGCGCTCGGCATCGGGTATTTCCTCCCCGTTCTCACGATCGCCTTCGCCGCCTTCGTGCTGACGACGATCGCGGACGAGTTCCGGAAGGGGATCGCGGCGCGGCGGAGGATCGCGGAGCGCTCGTTCCTCGGCGCGCTGCGGGACCTGTTCGCGCGCACGGGCCAGCGCTACGGCGGCTACATCGTGCACGTGGGGGTGATCGTCATCGCGCTCGCGATCTCCGTCTCGTGGACGTGGAAGACGGAACGGGAGATGACGCTCCGGCCCGGCGAAAGGCTGGCGATCGAGGACTACGAGGTGGAACTCGTCGAGGTGTGGGGGCGCGAGGAACCGCACCGGTTCGTCATCGGCGCGACGTTCACGGCGTTTCGTAACGGGCGGGAGATCGGCGAAGAGCGGCCGCGGATCAACTTCTACACCGCGACCGCGCAGAACATCGCGACGCCCGCCGTGAAGAGTTCGCTCACGAGCGACCTCTATCTCACGCTGATGGCGGTAGACCCGGAACGCGGAGCGCACGCGACGGTGCGGGCGATCGTGAATCCGGGGATCGTCTGGCTCTGGATCGGGGGCATGATCATGGGCGTGGGCGCCCTGATCGCGATCTGGCCCTGGGGCCGGAGCCGGGTGCGGGCCGCGAGGACCGAACTGCTCGCCGATCCGGCGGCCGCGGCATGAAGGGCTGGTGGCGGTGGGCCCTGCCCCTGGCGGCCGTGCCCGTCCTGGCGCTCCTCTACTGGGGGCTGGGCCAGGACCAGCGGCGGCTTCCGTCCGCGCTCGAAGGGCGCGAGGCGCCCGCGTTCCGGCTCGCCGACCTCTACAACCCGAGCGATTCGGTGAGCCTGAGCGACTTCGAGGGAAAGGTCGTCGTGCTCAACTACTGGGCCTCGTGGTGCATCCCGTGCATCGCCGAGCACCCGGTGCTCGTGCGGCTGCGCGAGACGTACGATCCGGAGGAGGTGGCGCTCGTCGGCGTCCTCTTCCAGGACACGCCGGCGAACGGGATGCGCTTCATCGAGGAGCTGGGCGGGGAGTGGCCGCTCGTCACGGATCCGGGGAGCCGGACCGCGATCGAATACGGCGTGTACGGGGTGCCCGAGACCTACTTCATCGGCGCGGACGGCGTGGTCGCGCTGCGGCACGATCTCGCGGTGACCTGGGACCTCGTCGAGCGGAAGGTGGACTCGCTGCTCGTCGCCCGGCGCACCGCCGGTCCGGCGGGAAGCTGATGTCGCGCGTCGCATTCGCCGCCGCCGTGCTCGCCGCGGCCGGGGTGACCCTCGGCGCGGCGCCCGCCGCCGCCCAGACCGTCGACGGGGCCCTCGACGGCATCGAGCGGCCGGCCGCCCCGGGCGACCCGGTCCGCAGCGCCGAAATCGACCAGCGGACGGCGGAGATCGGCGCCACGCTGCGCTGCCCCATCTGCCGCCAGCAGTCGATCGCGGAGTCCTCCTCCCGCATCGCGCGCGAGATGCAGGACGTGATCCGGACCATGCTCGCGGAGGGCCGCACGCCGGAGGAGATCGAGGCCTACTTCGTGGAAGCGTACGGCCCCTGGGTCCTCCTCAAGCCGCGGGCCGAAGGGATGAACCTCTTCGTTTACGCCGGACCCGGTCTGGCCTTCCTCCTCGGCGGGTTCATCGTCGCGCGCCGCCTCCGCCGCGGCCGGAGCCCTGACGAGGAAGCGCGCGAGGAGCCCGCAACGCCGGACCACCTGCGGAAGGCGGACCGGAAGTGGCTCGAGGCCGCGATCAGAGGGTCCTGATCGGGCTCAGGCCTCCAGTTGTTGCCGCAGGACGGTCTGGAGGATCCCGCCGTTCAGGTAGTAGTCCACCTCGACCTCCGTATCGAGCCGCGCGATGGCTTCGAAGCGCGTTTCCGATCCATCGTCGGAGACCGCCGAGACGGTGATCATGTCCTTCGGCTTCAGGCCGTCGGCAATGCCCGCGATGTGGAACGTCTCGCCGCCCGTGAGGCCCAGGGTCTCGGCCGTCTCGCCGTCGCGGAACCGCAGGGGCAGGATCCCCATCCCGATGAGGTTCGAGCGGTGGATGCGCTCGTAGCTCACGGCGATGACGGCCTTCACGCCCAGGAGGAAGGGCCCCTTGGCCGCCCAGTCCCGGCTCGAACCCGAGCCGTAGAGCGCCCCGCCGAGGACGATCGTCGGCGTCCCCTCCTCGCGGTAGCGCGCGGCGGCGTCGAAGATCGTCATCTGCTCGCCGCTCGGTACGTGGCGGGTGAACCCGCCCTCCACGCCCGGCACCATCAGGTTCCTGAGCCGGACGTTCGCGAACGTCCCCCGCATCATCACTTCGTGGTTTCCGCGCCGCGCCCCGTACGAGTTGAAGTCCCGGAGGGCCACGCCGTGTGAACGGAGGTAGTCCGCCGCGGGCGAGGTCGGCGCGATCCCGCCGGCCGGGGAGATGTGGTCCGTCGTCACGGCGTCGCCGAGGAGCGCGAGGCAGCGTGCGCCCTCGATGTCCCCGGGTGCGGCGGCCTCCTTCGACATGCCGGCGAAGAAGGTCGGCTGCCGCACGTAGGTCGAGGCCTCGTCCCACGCGAAGCGGTCGCCCATCGGGATCTCCAGCGCGTTCCAGCGCTCGTCCCCCGCGTACACCTCCGCGTACTTGGCGCGGAACATCTCCGTCTTCACGGCGGTGCGGACCGCTTCGTTGATCTCGTCCTGCCCGGGCCAGATGTCGCGCAGGAAGATCTCCTCGCCCCGGTCGTTCGTCCCCAGCGGTTCGCTGTACAGGTCGATGTCCATCCGGCCCGCGAGCGCGTACGCGACGACGAGGGGAGGCGACGCGAGGTAGTTGGCGCGCGAATCGGGGCTGATGCGGCCCTCGAAGTTCCGGTTCCCGGAGAGGACCGAGCAGGCGACGAGGTCGTTCTCGCGGATCGCGCTCGAGATCTCGGCCGGGAGCGGTCCGGAGTTCCCGATGCAGGTCGTGCAGCCGTAGCCCACGACGTGGAAGCCGAGCTGCTCGAAGTACGGCATGAGGCCGGCTTCCTCGAGGTACTCCGTCACGACCATCGAGCCCGGCGCGAGGCTCGTCTTCACCCACGGACGCTGCCTGAGGCCCGCCTCGACGGCCTTCCGGGCGAGGAGGCCCGCTCCGACCATGACGGACGGATTCGAGGTGTTCGTGCAACTCGTGATCGCGGCGATGACCACGGACCCGTCGTGAAGTGAGAACTCGTGCGCGTCGCCCTGTTCGTCCGTCAGGCGCACGGCGACGCCGGCCGGGGCCTCCGCCACCGCCACGCCGCCATCGCCGGCCCCGCCGGACCAGCCCTTCATCTGTGTGAGGCCGCCCCCCCCGGCGCCCGGCCCCTTCAGCCCGTCGAGCGCGTCCAGGAACCGCGGCTTGCTCTCCGTCAGCGGCACGCGCTGCTGGGGCAGCTTCGGGCCGGCAATCGCCGGTTCGACGGTCGCGAGGTCCAGCTCCACGTGGTCGCTGTATTCCGCCGCGGGCGTGTCCTCATCGTGAAAGAGACCCTGGGCGCGCGCGTAGGCCTCGACGAGCGCCACCTGTTCGTCGGATCGCCCCGTGAACCGCAGGTAGGCGAGCGTCTCGCCGTCGATGGGGAACATCGCGCAGGTGGAGCCGAACTCCGGCGACATGTTGCCGAGCGTCGCCCGATCCGCGAGCGAGAGTCCGGCCAGGCCCGGCCCGTAGAACTCGACGAACTTGCCCACGACTCCGGTCCCGCGCAGGACTTCCGTCACGCGCAGGACGAGATCCGTCGCCGTGGCGCCGTCCGGGAGCCGGCCGTGGAGCCGGAAGCCGAGCACGCGCGGGACGAGCATGGAAAGCGCCTGCCCGAGCATCGCCGCTTCGGCCTCGATGCCGCCCACGCCCCACCCGAGGACGCCGAGGCCGTTGATCATCGTGGTGTGGCTGTCCGTGCCGACGACGGTGTCGGGGTAGGCCGTGCGTTCGCCCCCCGTCGCGTCGTCGAACACGACCCGGGCCAGGTACTCGAGGTTCACCTGGTGGACGATGCCCGTGCCCGGCGGGACGACCTTGAAGTTGTCGAACGCCGTCTGTCCCCAGCGCAGGAAGGCGTAGCGCTCGTGGTTCCGCTCGAACTCCCGCTCCGCGTTGATGAGGAACGACTGCGCCGTGCCGAACGAGTCCACCTGCACCGAGTGGTCGATGACGAGTTCGCACGGCATGAGCGGATTGATCGAGGAGGGATCGCCGCCCAGTTCCGCCATCGCGTCGCGCATCGCGGCCAGGTCCACCACGGCGGGCACGCCGGTGAAATCCTGCAGGAGCACGCGCGCGGGGCGGAAGGAGAGTTCCCGGCCGGGCGTGGTCTGCGCGTCCCAGTTTGCGATGGCGGCGATGTCGTCGGCCGTCACGGACTGTCCGTCCTCGTGCCGGATCAGGTTCTCGAGCACGACCTTGATCGAGAACGGAAGGCGCGACAGGTCGCTCCCGGTGGCCGAGGCGACGGCCCGCAGGTCGCGGATCGCGACGGGGCCGCCGGGAGCATCGAGCGAAGCGCGCGCGCCGAAGGAGTCGAGATGGGGAAGGTTGGACATGGTGGACCTCATCGAGACCGCGAAGGGTTTGTTCCTCTGTGGCAACGTATCGAACCGGAGGCCCCGGATCGACCGGAGAACGGGGCGTCAGGTTGAACATGAATGTACTTGCGAATAAACTCCCATGCCGGGCGGTCCCCATGCGATGGACCGGCCTTGGCGACGCGGATGGCCACGCCGCACGCAAGGAGAGGGTATTGTCCGGAAGTCGAAAAGGGACGCAGCCTCCCAACGGACCGCCGGTTCCGAACCGCGATCCGGCTCGTGAGGTCCCGCCGTCCCCCGGCGGACTCCTGACGCGCCGTTCCGCGATCCGCGCCGGACTGGCCGGTCTGCTCGGCGCGCCCTTCGCGACGTCGCTCGGCGCCTCCACCTCCACGCGGCCGCTCGCTCCCGGCCTGCGCTGGAGCGGAAGGCAGGGCGCGCAGCCGGACGACGAGATCGTGCTCGGCGTGTCCGCGGCCTTCTCCGGGCCTTCCCGGGGACTGGGCACCGAGCTGTATCGCGGGGCGATGTCCTGTTTCGGACAGGTCAACGAGCAGGGCGGCGTCAACGGCCGCCGGATCGTCCCCAGGCTCTACGACGACGGCTATCAGCCCGATCCGTGCGTGGAGAACACGCTCAAGCTGATGCTGGAGGACGAGGTCTTCCTGCTGTTCGGCTACGTCGGCACGCCGACCGTCACCCGCGTCCTGCCGCTGCTGAAGAAGTTCCAGGACCAGCAGATGTATATCTTCTTCCCCTTCACGGGCGCCCAGCCGCAGCGGGAGCCGCCGTACGGGGAGTTCGCCTTCAACCTGCGCGCCTCCTACGGCCAGGAGACGGCGGGGCTGGTCGACAACTTCATCCGCATCGGGCGCCGCCGGATCGCGGTCTTCTACCAGGCCGACGCGTACGGGCGCAGCGGCTGGGCCGGCGTGAGGGCGGCGCTCGCGAGGCACGGCGAGACGATCGCCGGCGAGGCGACCTACCGGCGGGGCACGCAGTTCACGAGCGTGATGCGGCCGCAAGTCGAAATTCTGCAGGAGGCCTCTCCGGACGCGGTGATCTGCGTGGGCGCCTATGCCGCGTGCGCGGCTTTCGCCCGCGATGCGATGGACCTGGGCCTGCACGTGCCCATCGCGAACCTCTCCTTCGTCGGGAGCGAGAACCTCCTCTCGCTGCTCGTGGGAGCGAGCCGCGACGACGACCCGGCCTACTACACGCCGTGGCTCGTGAACTCCCAGGTCGTGCCCAGCTACGAAGACACCTCGATCCCGGCCATCCCCGAGTACCGGGACCTGATGGACCGCTACGATCCCCAGGTGCCGGAGGAGCTGGTGGTAGAGCCCTACGACCCGTTCCCGTACAGCTTCACGAGCCTCGAAGGGTACCTGGACGCGAAGCTGCTCACGGAAATCCTGCGCCGGATCGACGGCACGCCCGAGCGCAGCAAGTTGAACGACGCGGTTTTCTCGGTGCGGAACTACGATCTCGGGATCGGCGAGATGGTGTCGTTCGCGCCCGACCGCCGGCAGGGGCTCCAGAGCGTCTACTACACGGTCGTGGAGGATGGCCGATTCGTCACGCTGACCGACTGGGAAGCCAAGTTCGGCCCGACCGCGACGGGTGACGACGCCTCGTGAGCCAGACGGAAACGCACGAGATCAGGATCAAGAGGCTCTTCCGGAAGACGCGCTTCGGCATCTTCGTCCTGTTTGGCGCGATCGTCTTCGCCACTTCCACGCTCTCCATTCGTACCGTCTCCAGCCAGCTCGAGGAGGAGTACGAGAGCAACAGCGCGAACATCGCCAAGAACATCGCCGACTCGAGCGTCGACATCCTGCTCAACCGGAACCTCGCCACGCTGCAGTCGCTCATCGACCAGTTCGTGGAGATCCAGAGCATCCGGTACATCTACATCACGAGCGACACGGGCGAGATCCTGACCCACACCTTCGTGCCGGGCGTCCCCGAAGTGATCCGCGAGAGCGACCCGCACGCGACCGAGCCGGTCGAGCGCAGCCTGCCGGGGATGGGGGACTTCGTCGAGATCGGGAGCCCGATCCTGGCCGGCCAGGCCGGCACGGTGCACGTGGGGATGGACCTCGACCTGGTGCGGCTCAAGATCCAGCGCGCCACGGGACAGCAGATCGCGCTGATCTGCATCATCCTCATCGTCGGCGTCCTGGGCTCGATCTGGTTCGTGAGGCTGGCGGTCACTCCGCTGGAGGAACTGCTCTCCTACGTCGTGGGGCTGGCGCGCCGCGACGCGGACGATCTGAACGATGCGAAGGTCCTGACGCGCGACGACGAGATCGGGGAGATGGCGCGCCTCATGCTGCACGCCGTGAGGGGCGAAGCCCCGGGCGCGGCGTCGAACCCGGGTTCGGGAACGGACTGACGTGGCCGCCGAAGGGTGGAAGGCGCCGCGGGTCGCGATCGCCTTCTTCTGCACGGTCCTGCAGGTCTGCTTCGGGACGGTCTACGCGTGGAGCTTCTTCCAGACGATCCTCGTCCGGCAGGCGGGCTGGACGTTCACGCAGGGATCGCTGGCCTTCTGCATCGCGATCTTCTCTCTCGGGACGGCGGCGGCGTGGGCCGGCCAGTTGCTGCCCAAGGTAGGTCCGCGCCGACTCGCCCTCATCGGAAGCACGCTGTTCGCGGGCGGATACATCATCGCGAGCTTCGCGCTGCGGATCGACTCGATCCTCCTTTTCTACGCCGGGTACGGGCTCATCGGGGGGATCGGCATCGGACTCGGGTACGTGACGCCGGTCACCACGGCCGCGAAGTGGTTCCCGGACCGGAAGGGGCTCGTCACGGGCATCGTCGTCATGGGCTTCGGGATCGGGGCGCTCCTCCTGAGCAAGGGGCTCGCGCCGCTGCTCGTGCTGCAGACGGAAGGGGATCTGCCGCAGGTCTTCCTGTGGCTCGGGATCGTCTTCGCCTGCATCCTCATCCCCAGCAGCTTCGTCATCGACGACCCGCCCGCCGCGCAGGTGGCGCCGTGGAAGCAGCCGGCGCAGGTGGGCCCGTACCTCAAGTCCAGCCAGTTCGTCATCATCTGGATCGTCTTCTTCTTCAACATCGCGGCGGGGATCTCGGTCATCAGCTTCCAGTCCGAACTCCTGCAGGAGGTGTGGGGACTCGCCGATCCCAGCGTCGAACCCGCGGTGCTGGCGGAGTACGGGGCGACGCTCATCGCGGCGAGTTCCGTGTGCAACGGACTGGGGCGCATCCTGTGGGCGTGGCTCTCCGACCGGATCGGGCGCGTGGCCGTGTTCCGGATCCTGCTCGCGAGCCAGATGGTCGTGTTCGGCATCCTCATGACCGAGTCGAACCCGTGGGTCTTCTCGGCACTCGTGTGCTACGTGCTGCTCTGCTTCGGCGGCGGGTTCGCGACCATGCCGTCGTTCATCCTCGAGGTGTACGGCCCCCGGAACATGTCGAAGGTGTACGGGGCGATCCTCACCGCCTGGGCCGCGGCGGGAATCTGCGGTCCGCTCTACGTCGGGTACCTCAAGGACAGCTATCCCGACCGCGCGGTCATGTATTGCTTCCTGATCGGGATCCTCATGCTCGGCGCGGGCTACCTGTTCTCCTACCTGCTCGACGATGACCGCGTCCGACTGGGCCGCCCGACGGTGAAGCAGACGCTGGAGCGCTACGGGATCCCCGTCGCCGACCCCGTCCCCGACCAGTCCTGACGCGAGCGGCTTGCGCCTTCGCGGCGCTCGCGCTGGCGTCGTCGCTCGGCGCTTCCTGCGATTCGCCGCCGTCCGCCCTGCCGCCGCTGGACGTTGCGTGGGCGCCGGCCGCGCCTGTTCAGGGGCACCTGTTCGTCATCGGCGTGGCGGCGCCGTCGGGGTCCGGCGTGATCTCCGCGGTCGGCGAGGCGGGTGGCGAGGCGCTGCACTTCCGGCGCGTCGGCCCGGTGCTCGAGAGCCTGGCGGCGGTCCCGATTTCGACGGTGGACACGCTCGACGCCTGGGTGCGGGCGGACTACGCGGACGGCCGCTCCCGGACCGACTCGCTCCGCATTCCCGTGCGAGCGGGCGAATACGCGCACGAGCGGCTCACCGTGGCGCCGCGCTTCGGGTCCCCTTTGAACGAGGAAGACCAGGCGCGGCTGCGAAGCGACCGGGAGAAGGCCGCCCGGGCCGCCCGCGAGGCGCACGCCGCGCCGCGCATGTGGAGCGCGGTGCGGCTCCCGCGCGAATCGCGCGTGACGAGCGGGTTCGGCACCGGCCGCGAGTTCAACGGACAGATCACGAGCCGCCACATGGGGCTGGATCTGGCGGGGGCCCGGGGCGCGACCGTGACGGCGGCGGCGGACGGCGTCGTGGCCGTCGTCGACGGCTTCCTGCTCGGGGGGAACGTCGTCTATCTCAACCACGGGGGAGGACTGCAGACCGGCTATTTCCACCTCAGCGAGCCGCTCGTGTCCGTGGGCGACACGGTGGCGGCCGGGACGCCGATCGGGCGGGTCGGGGCCACCGGCCGGGTCACCGGCCCCCACCTGCACTGGGTCGTGCGCTACGGCGCCACGAGCGTCGACCCGCTCAGCCTGCTCGCGCTTCCCGGGATCAGATCCATCCCGGAATGATCGCCTTCCGCCTCTTCGGATAGTCCTCGAACCGTTCCCGGTACCAGCGGTGGTGGCTGAGCGCTCGCGGCACGAGGTTCGCCGCCGTGAAGAGGAAGAAGGCGAGTCCGGCCAGCGACCACGTCGCGAGCGCCCAGCCGGCCCACTCCATCATCTCGCCCAGGTAGTTGGGACAGGAGACGTAGCGGAAGCCCCCGCCGCGCGGGATCGAGTAGCCGGTCTCTCCCGGCTTCCGGAGTCTCAGCAGAGTGTTGTCGGAGTGAAGGTTCAGGGCGAAGCCGGCCGCGAAAACGAACACGCCGGCGAGGAACCTCGGATCGCCCAGCCACTGCGCGTCGTACTGTCCGAGTTCCGAGATCCAGCGCGCGTTGATGTACGCGTTGACCATATTGAAGGCGAAACCCGAGACCGCCACGACCGCCGGCATGCTCTTTCCCCTCGTCCGCGTACGGAGGGGATAGATGAATGTCCGGTTCAGATAGTGGCACTGCCATATTCCCAGAAAGACGAGCGGTACGGTGCCGCCGGCCGACGGTCCCGCGAGATAGACGACGGCGAAGAACACCGGGGCGGGCACTTCCATGAGAATCCAGCCGACGCGATCCGGGAGGCCCGGCCCCCAGCCGCGTCCGGCATGGTGGCGGCCGTAGGGGACCTTGAGGCGAAGGAGACCGACGAACGTCAGCGGGGCGACCGCAAGCAGAGCCCACACGAGGGCGCTGTGGAGCGTGACGCCGTCCATCGCGGCCGCGGTCGCGTCGGCGCTCGACTAGAAGGGGACGACGGAGCCGAGGCCGAGGTCCTCCGCCCGGCTCAGAGCCGCTTCCGCGATCGCGACGTCCTGCGCGGCGCTCCCCACCGACTTGAAGAGCGTGCAATCGCGGTCGCCGCGCCCGCCCGGGGCCCGGCCGTTGACGATCTCGCCGAGTTCGGCATCGATCACGTCGCGCCCGACGATGCCGTTTTCCACCGCGATGATGAGGTCGCCGGCCTCCTCCCAGATCGCTTCGCGCTGGTCCACGATCACGCGGGCGCGGGCGACGATCTCCTCGGGGATCTCGCGCGTGTGAGGCTGAAAGGCGCCGATCGCGTTGATGTGGGCTCCGGGTTCGAGGTGCTCGGGAGAGAAGACGGGCGTCTCGCTCGTGGTCGCGGTCACGACGAGGCCCGCGCCGTCGAGGGCCTCGGCCGGGGTCGCGGCCGCGCGGATCCGGGGCGGAGACCCGCCTTCGGGCGGCACGAGCGAGGCGGCCCGCTCCGTGAGGGCGGCGGCCAGTTCTTCGGCGCCTTCGGGCGGGACGGAGACGATCCGGATCTCGCGCAGCGGCCGGCACGCGGCCAGCAGTTCGATATGCGCCCGCCCCTGGGCGCCGGCTCCGAATACGGCGAGCACATCCGCCGCGGGATCGGCGAGGAGTTCCGTCGCCAGGCCGCTCCCCGCCGCCGTCCGGATCTCCGTCAGCGAGGTGCCGTCGAGGAGGGCGCGGGGGCTCCCCGTCGCCGCGTCGAGCAGGATGACCGCCCCCTGAATCGGCGGTTGACCGTCGGCGACGTTGCCGGGGAAGACCGAGACGATCTTGGCCCCGAGCCCTCCGGAGCCACCGAGGAAGGCGGGCATGAGGAGCGTGATCCCGTGCCGGCTCTCGAGGTGCCCCCGGACGGGGACCACCGCCTGGCCGCCGGACAGCTCCCCGAAGGCGACCCGCATTGCATCCACGGCCGTCTTCGCCGTCACGGCCCGCTCGATGTCGCTTCGCGAGAGGATGCGGATCTCCACTCGTTCAGCCTCCCGTGCCGGCGGCGCGGGAGCGGCGCTCGTGGACGGCGGAGCGGAGCATCGCGATCGCGGCGTAGAGGACGACGACGACGACGAGCCAGCGCATCGCGGTGAGGGGGAGCGAACGGACGATGAACGCCGCGATCAGCACGGCCGGGATCCCTCCGATCGCGAGGCCGAGGGCCGCGCGGAGGCCGTAGCGTCCCGCCTTCAGGAAACGCAGGCCCGCGACCGGCATGAGGAAGGCGGACGCGCCCATCATGATCGGGAAGGCGACGGCCGGGTTCAGTCCCATGAGGCTGACGACGATCATCGTCGGGGCGTAGATCCCGATCCCGATGGTCATGAGCGCCCCGAGCACGAAAAGGCAGCCCGCCGCGAGGGCGAGCGACCCTCCCGACAGGCCGGACGCCGCGCCGCCCACGGCCGTGATCTCGAAGATCGCCATGAGGAAGGTGGCGGCCGCGATGAGGAGCGCGACCCCCATCCCGACCTGGATCCGGTAGCGGGGCAGCCGGGCCACGATCCCCGCGCCCAGCCACGCCCCGAGCACGGCGGCCGCGATGAGGACGAAGAGCGTCGTCGGTTCCACGCTGATGATTGCGATGAAGATGAAGGCCTGGATCACGACCGGGGGCGTGTGCCCGATCATCATCGTGCCCGGGATCTCCTCGTCGGGCACGACCTTCTTCAGCTTGAACAGCGAGGTCGTCGGGGCGAAGGAGCCGATGCCGAGCGTATCGAAGAAGTTCGTCCCGAAGCCTACCGCCAGTTCGAACGCGCTGGGCCGGCCCCGCCAGCCATCCCGTTCCCGTCCGGCCCGCGTGGCCGCGGCGGCGGCGCGCGCCCACGCCACGAGAAGCCCGGCCGTGAAGAGGGCCAGGACGGAGAACAGGTAGAGGCGCGGGTCGCTCAGGGCGGTGGGTCCTCGGACAGCGCCCGGTAGTACGCCTCGACGAGTTCGCGGTATTCCTCGGGGACGTCGTCCGACCCGGAGAGGAAGAAGCGTTCGATCTGCGACCCGAGTTCACGGCGGAGGGCGAACTCGAAGTCCTTCAGGCCGCGCAGCACATCGGCCTGGAGCGCCGCGAGTTCCTCGGGATCGTCGAAGTCCCCCATGGTCCGCAGGCGGTCGAGCCCGGCGATGGCGCGGTCGAGGTCGCCGACGTCGACGCCCTCCTGGCCAAGTTCGTCGCGCAGACGACGCGCGTCCTGTCCCCGCTCGCGGAATTCGCGCTGGAACTGCCGGACGTCTTCGGGCGACAGCCACGGTCCGCCGCCGCCTCCCCCGCCCCCGCCGGGCGCGAACCCCTGGCCGCCGCGAGGCGCCTCGCCGGGCTGGCCGGGCTGTCCGCCACGACCTCCCTGGCCCTGGCCCTCGCCCTGCTGCTGGCCGCCCTGCTGGCCCTCGCCGCCTTGCTCGCCCTGCCCGCCCTGCTGACCCTCGCCCTGCTGTCCCTGCCCTTCCTGGCCCTGCTGTTGACCCTGGCCTTCCTGCTGACCCTGCCCCTCCTGGCCCTGTCCCTCCTCGCCCTGGCCATCCTCGCCCTGTTGCAGGCGTTCCTGGAGCGACTCGAGGCCGCGGACGAGGTCGCGCGTCTCGTCGAGTTGCCGGCCGAGGCGGCGGGGGTCCGACTCGCTCAGCGCGTCCCGCGCGGCCTGGACCCGGGCCCGCACGTTCTCCGCGTCCCGGGTGATCTGTTCCTCGAAGTTCCGCACAAAGTCCTCGGTCTGGGTGCCGAGGGCGCCTCGCGAGAAGTTGAGCTTGTCCCGCAGCCGGCTCTCGCGGATCTCCCCGGCGGCTTCCAGGAGGCGGCGGGCGGCCTCCGGCTGATCCTGACGCGCCTCGCGCGCCAGGCGGTCGAGGTCGGTCTCCAACTGGTCCACCTCGCCGGCGAGTTCGGCCTTGCGTTCGCGCAATCCGGCCAGGCGTTCCCGGTCGCCGCCGGTCGGATCCTCGTTCACGTCGCGCTGCAGTTCCCGCTGACGCTCGGCGATGCGGTCGGCCCGCCGCGCGGCGTCCTCGACCTCCCGTTCCACGGCCGCGACCTGGCGGTTCTCGAGCAGCCGGCGCGCCTCGCGAAGCCGGTCGAGGGCGTTCGACGCCTCCGCCTGCCCCTGCCCCCGGCGACCCTGCGCCTGCGCCCGCCGCATCTCGTCCGCCGCCTGCTGCAGCCGGCGCGCGGATTCCTCGACGTCCGCCCGGTCGCCCTCGCGACCCAGGCGCTGCAGCTGCCGGGCCAGCTCCTCCGTCTCCTGGATCATCTGCTGTTGCTGGCCCTGGCCGCCGCCCGCGGCGCCCCTCTGCTGCGCGGCCGCGCGTTCGTTCATCTGCTGCTGGCGCCTCGCCAGTTCCTCGAGCTTCTGCAGCGCCTCGTCGACCTCCTGGTCCTGCTGTTGCTGCTGGCCTCGCTGGACGGTCTCGTACTGGTTCCGCAGGCGGTCCAGCTCCAGTTCGAACAGGTCCGCGAGTTCCTCGGCCCCCGACCCGACGCTCCCGGGCGTACCGCCGCCCCCGCCGCCGCCCTGCTGCACCTGGACGTCGCGGAACGCGGCTTCGGCGCGCTGCAGGTGCTGGAGCGAGCGCTGTTCGGGCGCGAGCGCCTCCCGGAGCCGCCGCTCCCCGAGCCTCGTCTCCGCCTCCAGCATCGCGGGCGGGGCCAGCGGGAGTTCGCGAAACACCGTCTCGAGCGACGGGTCGCCCGCGACACCGCGCTGCTGCATCTGCGCGATGAGTTCTTCCACCTGCTGCCGCAGCCGCCCCTGCAACAGCGTGAGCGTGGCCAGGTTCTCCGACATCTCCTCGTCTTCGAACTCGTTCCGGTCGCGGTCGAGGCGGAAGGTCGCGGCGACGATCTGGCGCTGCTGTTCGGACAGCTCGCCGCCCATGCCGGGCCCTCCGCCACCGCCGCCACCCCCTCCCCCGCCCTGCTCGGCCTGGCGGAAGTTCCGGTCGAAGGGGCGGATCTCTACGAAGTAGATGTCCGAGCTTTCGACGCCACCGCCGGGGCCGCCGGAGCGCAGGTCCGTCGCCCGGGCGTAGTAGGAGAGGACGTCGCCCGGCTCGAGGCCGAATTCCTCGAGGAAGAAGGTGTGTCCGCCGGAGAGCTGCGTGGTTCCGCCGCGGGCCGTGCCGTGGAGCACGCGGGACGATTCCTCGCCGCCGTTCACCGAGTAGAGGAGTTCGACCTGCCCGAGACCGAAGTCGTCCTCGGCTTCGACCTCCACGTAGAGTTCCTCGATCGGCGAGAGGCGCGTGTCCCGTCCGGGCTCGGCGATCCGGACCCCCGGCGGCTGGTCGTCGAGCGGTTCGACGAGGTAGTCGGGGGAGCCGATGACGAAGCGGTCGCCCGGACCCATGAACTCGATGCGGTAGAAGGTCTCGCCGGTCACCGTGAAGCTCGTCTCGAACGCGCCGTCCACGGGTTCGAGCGCCGTCCCCTCCTCCTCGCCGTCGAACGCGAGCCGCGCCGCTTCCGTCGCCATCGTCGGCATCACGCGAAGACGGACCTCGGTCCCCCGCAGCACCGCGATGTCGCCGCCGTCCTCGACGGTGCGCGGGCTCAGCCCCGTGTAGGCGGGGAAGCGGTACTCGAGGTCGATCCGGTCCACGTAGGGAAGGTCCGCGACCTCGATGGTGAAGACGGGTGAACGGACGCCCTCGGAACTCACCGTGTAGTCGGTGGGCTCGTCGAGGTCGAAGAGGAGGATCTCGAACGAGGCGCCCTCCGCCGCGGGCGTCATGAAGTAGCGTTCCCACACCTCCGACTCGCCGCGCCGGACGGCGACCTCCACTTCGTCCGTGTCGAACCCCTGCGGGAACGCGCGCACGAGTTGATCCGAGCCGCGGGCGATGAGCGCGTCGCCGGGTTCCACGGTGATCGCATAGGGATTCGCGGCGTCGGCGGTCTTCCAGGGGCTCAGCAGGAGCGAGCCCGCCGTGCCCTGGAAGGCGGGGCCGAAGAAGGCGATGAGCAGCACGGCCGAGGCGACGCCCGCGAACCAGGCGGTCGAACGGCGCAGCCGGTCGCGCTCGACGCGGCGACCCCGGTCCACCCGGCGGGCGCGCCGGGCCGCGACCTCCAGCAGACGAGCGTCGAGGCCGGAGCGGGCGCCCGGCGACCCGGCGCGCTCGATGGCCGCGAGGAACGCCGCCTTGAGCGACGGTTCATGCTCCTCCAGGTAGAGCGCGACCTGCGCGTCGGAGACCCGGCGCAGGAGCGGGCGCACGACGAACCAGGCGAGGAGGCCGGCGGCCGCGGCCCAGAGCAGGATGCGGAAGGCGAGCACCGCGCCGTCCTCGAAGCGCAGGCGGTCGATTCCGAAGGTCGCGATGAAGAAGACGGCGAAACCGATCCCCAGCGTCACGGCGACGCCCTGAATGAGCTGGCGGACGCGCCAGCGGCGCCTCACGTCGCCGACGATGCCGAGCAACTGGTGCTCCGTGTTCCGCGTCTTCGCCCATCGCTGCATCGTCATCCTCCCTTTCAGGCGCCTGCCAGCCCGGACACGGGGCGTTGGCGCGTCCAGCGGTTCGCGAGCACGCTCTCCACTCCCAGCACGAGCCCCGCGAGCAGCAGGAGCACCCACCAGAGTTCGGCGCGTCGCGGGACCGTTTCTCCGCCAGCGGTCGCGCCGTCCTCTCCGGTGCCTCCCGCCGCCGGCGCGACGCCCGCCACGGCCTCCACCACGCGCTCCGTCGCCACCGGCGTCAGATCAGATTCGGTGATCCGGGGGTTCACCGCCACGGTCGTCGCGCGGTCGGCGTCGTCCCGGAGCGCCACCTGGTAGAAGCCCGCGCGCGGAAACTCGATCCACGTCGGCCCTTCGCCGACCTCCACCGGCTGCCGGTCGCCGTCCGGATCCACCAGGACCCACTCGGCCTCGTCCCCGGCGAGCCCCGCGGCGCCCGTCCCGCCCGGTCCGACGAGGGCCGTGAGTTCGAGCACGCCCCCGGCTTCGATCCAGCGTTCCGGCTCGCGGTATCCCGTGGCGTGCAGCGCCAGCCGGTGCACGAAGGGCAGGAAGACGGGCTGCAGCGCGAGGTCGTTCCAGAAACGGTCGAGGGTCGACGTCCACACCAGCACGCGCCCCTCGCCCACCGGATGTTCGAACAGGGCGGGTTCCCCGCTGTCGAAGCGGGCCACCACGGCCGTGCCCTCGGCAGGCTCCATGCTCCAGAATCGATCGAAGCGCGCGCCCGAGAAGTCCCCGCTGCGGGGACCGGAGAACAGCTCGAATACGGGGTGGTCGTAGTCGAGCCACGACAGCCGGCGGCCGTCCGCGGCATCCACGAGGGAGCCGGGGCCGGCGCCGAGCAGTGCCAGGCCGGCGTCGGACCACCGGTTCATGCTCGCATCCCGCCCGAGAACGATGAGCAGGCCTCCGCCTTCGGTCACCCATTCGCGCAGCCGGCCGGCCCGGCCCGCGTCGGCGAGGTCCCCGTCGTTGAGGATCGCGAAGTCCGCCGCCGAGAGCGCGCCGGCATCGAGACCCGTCGCCGCCGTCCGCGACGTCTCGATGCGGGGCGCGTCGCCGATGCCGAGGGCGCGCTCGAGAAAGAGGCTCCCGTCCGATCCCCTGCGGTTGTTCTCCAGGATCAGCGTGCGCAGACCCGCCTCGGGCGCCGCCACGAAGCGGAACTCGTTGTCGATGGCCAGCCCGTCCTCCGGGACCGTGAGGCGCCCGCGGCTCCGTCCGTCCGGAAGGGCGAGGTCTTCGAACACCGCCGTGCCGACGCCGCGCGGCGGCATGTCCACCGGGACGGTCGCCACCGTCCGCCCGGCGATCTCGAGCGACACCGGGAGCCGCTCCACCGGCGCTTCGCCCATGTTCGCGAGCCGGGCCAGGAGCCGGACCCGCCCGTCGTCCGCGGCCCGCACCGCCGCCTCCGCCAGCGCCACGTTCGCGGCCTCATCCGGCGCGACGCTCGCCGCCCGCAAGGAGACCCCGTCGGGAAGCCGCACCCTGCCGCCGTCCTCCCACCCCGTGCGCTGGAAGTCCGACACGAGCGCCACCTCCCGGGTCCGGTCCTCGGACTCCGAGAGGATCCGGCCGGCGAGCTGGATCCCCGCTTCGAGCCGCGTCCCGAGGTCGGTCGTCGACAGGCCCGCGAGCGCCTCCCGGGCGGCCGCGAGGTCGAGCGTCAGCGGCACCCGCTCCCGCGCCTGCTCGTCGAACGTCGCCACCGCCACGCGATCCCCCTCCCCGAGACCGTCGAGCACGGCGCGCGCGGAATCGAGCGCCGCCTCCCAGCGCCCCTCGTAGCCCAGGCTCGCCGACACGTCGAGCAGGATGACGACGTCGCGGGCCGAGCCGGCCTCCACCTCCGCGACCGAGTCGAAGAAGGGCCGGGAGAAGGCGAGCGCGAGGAGGATGACCGCGATGCAGCGCAGCGCGAAGAGCAGCGGATGCCGGATCCGGCGCCGGTTCATCGTCTTGAAGGGCAGCTTCCGGAGGAACATCAGCGACGGGAACACCGTCACCCGGCTGCGCTGGCGATGGGTGAGGTGGATGATGATCGGGATCGAGAGGAGTCCGAGCCCGGCCAGGAACCACGGGGCCAGGAAACTCATCGGTCCTTGCCCTTCAGGCGCCGCGACCGGTGCGACAGGTAGCGGAAGAGCACGGCGTCGAGCGGGGTCGAGGTGACGATGAGCTCATGGTCGATCGCCCGCTCGATCATCAGCTTCGAGATCTCGCCCACATGCCCCTCCACCAGGGAGAGGTATTCCTCGCGCATCACGTCGGGCGTCACCGGAAGCCGCTCCCCCGTCTCCAGGTCCTCGAACGACCGCGCCGCCTCGAACGGGAAGTCGACCTCGGCCGGGTCCATGATCTGGAACACGATCACGTCCTGCCCCTTGCTGCGGAGCGCCCCCACCGCGTCGAGGACCGTCTTCGGTTCGGTGTACAGGTCGGAGACGAGAACGACGATCCCCTTCCGGGTCAGGCTCTCGGCCACCTGCGTGAGGGGCCGCGTGAGATCGCCCGCCGTCTCGGCGCGGACGCGGTCGAGCGCCGCCAGGATCAGGCGCCGGTGCCGGACGGAGGGGGGGATGTATTCGATCAGCTTTTCGTCGAAGATCGCCGCGCCCACGCGGTCGCGCTGGCTCGCGGAGAGATAGGCGAGACAGGCCGTCAGGTAGCGGGCATAGTCGATCTTCGTGATCCCGCGCGAGCCGTAGTCCATGGAACGGGAAGCGTCCATCGCGAAGAAGATGTTCGCGTTGGTCTCGGCCTCGTATTCCTTGATGTAGTGGCGGTCGGTGCGTCCGTACACCTTCCAGTCGATCTTGCGGATGTCGTCGCCCGGCAGGTACTGGCGGTGCGCCGCGAAATCGAGCGACAGCCCGAGGAAGGGCGATCCGTGCGCCCCGGCGATGAAGCCCTCGACCACCGAACGCGCGACGAGTTCGAGATTCCCGATCCGGGTAAGCACCGCCGGATCGAGGAACTGCGTCCCCGGCACCGTCCGCGAGGCGATTCGCGCGCGCATGATCCGGCCCGCCCCCTACATCCCGGACTTCGGCGGTTTCACGTCGTCGAGGAGGCGTTCGACGAGATCGTCCGTCGAGACGCGCTCGGACTCCGCGTGGAAGTTCGTCAGCACGCGGTGGCGGAAGACGGGGGCGCAGAGCGCGCGCACGTCATCGAACGACACGTTGATCTCGCCCCGCAAGAGGGCCCGCGCCTTGCCGCCGAGCACGAGGTACTGGGCCGCGCGCACGCTTCCCCCGTAGGCCACGTACTGCTTCACGTAGTCGGGGGCGTCGTCGCGTCCGGGGCGGGTGCGCCGGGCCAACTGCACGGCGTAGCGCGCGACCGGCTCGGAGATCGGCACCTTCCGCACCAGGTGCTGGAAGCCCGCGATCGCCTCCGCCGACAGCACCGCGCCGGGAGGCTCGCCCTCGACCGTCGTCGTCTGGAGGATGACCTCCAGTTCCTCGTCCTCGGGCAGGTAGCCGATGTTGATCTGGAACATGAAGCGGTCGAGCTGCGCCTCGGGCAGCGGATACGTCCCCTCCAGCTCGATCGGGTTCTGCGTGGCGAGGACGAAGAAGGGCTCGGGCAGGCGGTAGGTCCGGCCCTGGATCGTCACCTGCTTCTCCTCCATCGCTTCGAGGAGAGCGGCCTGCGTCTTGGGCGGCGTGCGGTTGATCTCGTCGGCCAGCACGACGTGCGCGAACAGCGGCCCCTGCATGAAGACGAGCTTGCGCTGTCCCGTTTCCGGATCTTCCTGGATGATGTCCGTCCCGGTGATGTCCGACGGCATGAGGTCCGGCGTGAACTGGATCCGGTTGAAGCTCAGGTGCAGGACGTCGGAGAGCGTCTGGATGAGGAGCGTCTTCGCGAGTCCGGGTACGCCGACGATGAGGCTGTTGCCGCCGGCGAAGAGCGAGATCAGGACCTGCTCGACGACATCGTCCTGGCCGATGATGACCTTCTTGAGTTCCGCGCGGACGGCGTCGGCGCTCTCGCGCAGGCGGTCGGCGAGTTCGGCGTCGTCCGGGACCGCTTCGGCCGCGGCGTTCGGGGCCGGGGCCGGCTCCTGCTCCGTTGTCGGGTCCGGCGCGTCGATCCAGCGGGGGTCGGCTTCCATGCCGGCTCCTTCCGGGTTCGGTGATGGGTTCAGTGTGTCGGCTCAGTGCGTGAGGGCGTATACCACGTAGTTGACGCCCAGCTTGTACGCTTCGTTGGAGAGGGCGATGGGGACGAACCCCCGGTCCGACCACTCCATGTAGTCGCCAATGTCGTTGTCGTGATTCACGATGACCATAAGGCGGCCCTCGGGGTCGTTGTCCTCGTAGACGCCCCAGTAGCTCGCCACGCCGCCCCGGTAGGGGTGCGGCATCTCGATGTTCTCCTGCTCCAGGTGGAAGAACGAGTCGAAGATCGGGTGGCTGTCGTCGAGTTGCACGAGTTCGAGCCCCGGGAGCAGGATCTGGAGCCCCTGCCTCGTCCTCTCCAGGTCCCGCCTGCCGCCCATGTCGTCGATGATGAGGAACCCGCCCTTGCGCAGATAGTTGCTCAGGTTGTCGGCCTCCACCTGGTTCATCGTCCAGCCGCCGGGTTCCGACAGGTACGCGACGGGGAACTTGAACAGGTCCGGGTCGTCCATGGCGAGCACGTTGCCACCGCCCTTGCGCGGGCCGATCGTCGTGAGTGCGTCCATGATCTCGGCGAAGTTGCGCTCGGCTACGGGCCAGTCGTGCGACCAGCCGGGGTTCCAGCCCCACCCGCCGCGGTAGTAGAGGCGGACGAAGGTGAACTCGCCGGTGTAGGGCGTGTTGTACTCCTGGTAGGAGGCGAGGTCGTCCCCGAACCCGCCGCCTCCGCGTCCGCGCCGGCGCTGGCCCTCGAGGTCGGCGACCGCGAGCAGCGTGAGCAGCGCGGCCAGGCCGCCGGTCGCGAGGGGGCGGGCAACCCGCCGCGGGGCCGCGAGGCGTCGGGTGCGTGCGGTCATCGCCGGCCCTCCGGGTCGCCGCGGATCTCGAGCAGGAGATCGAGCGCGGCCTCGAAGTTGGGGGCGATCTCCAGGGCGTCGAGGACCGCGCTCCGGGCGCCGCGGGCGTCCCCGCCCCGGTGCAGCGCGAGGGCGAGCCGGTAGTGGGCCTCCGCCGGATCCGCCGGCGCCAGCGCCAGCAGCGCCCGCCGCTCGCGGACCGCCTCGGGCCACGCTTCGGCCGTCTCGTGGCTGGCGGCGAGCCGCGCGTGCACGTCGAGGTGGAAGGGGTCGATCCAGATCGCGCGTTCCAGCGTCTCGCGGGCGGCCGCATCGTTGCCGAGCGACTGTTCGAGGTCCGCGAGGGCGAGGTGCGCCTCGAAGTGGTTCTCGTTGAGGGCGGTGTACGTCCGGTAGGCCTCCGCGGCGCCCGCGAAGTCGCCGGCTTCGCGGCGGAGGTGCCCGAGAATGAGGATCGGCGCGTCGGCTCCCGCGTACTCGGGGAAGACCTCGTGCGCCCTCTCCAGCGACCGCATCGCCTCCTCCGTGCGGCCCTCGCGCTGCGCCTCCGCCGCCGTCATGAGCAGTCCGGCGAAGGTGTCCGGGCCGGGCGGCGCCCCGGCTTCGGGGGTGCCCAGCGCCTGCAGCGTCGGACCGAAGCGGGTCCCGATGTAGTCCCGCAACTCCCGGTCGAGGCCCGCGAGCGTCGTCCCCAGCGCCCGTTCCACGACCTCCGGCGTCTCCAGACCGTCGCGGTACCCGGCGAGCATGGCGAGCACGGCGTCGAAGCCGCGCGTCGTCTCGATCATCTCGCACAGGAGCGAGGCCATGTAGTAGGCGTGCTGCACCTGCCCGGGGTAGGCGGGCCGCACGAAGCCGTAGTTGAAGCGCTCGAGCGAGGGCAGCCGCTCGTCGCGGAAGGCGGCGAGGAAGCCGGGGTCCACGTCGGATCCCCACCCCTCGCGCGCGTGCCGCTCGTCGAGCACGGCGAGTCCCTCGGAGAGCCAGCGGGGGATGCGGTGCTCGGTGTAGCCCAGCGTGAACGCGTGCGAGATCTCGTGCCACAGCGTCGAGCCCCAGTTGAAGGCGCCCCCGGGGCGCGCGCCGGGGGAGTCCATGGCGAGGACGGAGCCGAAGCTCACGCCGAGGGCGCCGATGCCGGCGAGTCCGACCGTGCGCACGGAGAAGTCCGCGTGCCGGTCGTACACCTCGACCGAGATCGGCGTCGGCGGCTCGAACCCGTAGCGGGCGCGCATGGCGTCGAAGGCTTCCTCGGCGAGCGCCGTGGCGTAGATGGAGAGGGCGCCGGCTTCCTTCGGGTGCATGGAGAACACGAAGCGCGGGCTTTCCACCGTCTCGAACCCGGCCAGTTCCTCGAGCAGGTCGAGCGTGTTGAACACCCACACGTTGAAGGGGTCGCCCTCGAAGGAGGCCTCGAGCGTCGCGTGCCCCGCCTCCAGGTCGCCGACGCGGAGCTGGTTGAGGCCGAGTTCGGCCATGCCGGGCCAGGACAGGGGATCGAGGGTCACGGCCTGCCGCGCGAACGCGACCGCATCGGCGTAGCGGTGCGTGCGGTAGGCGACCTGGGCGAGGGCGACGTAGAGGTCGGCGTGCCGCGGATCCAGCCGCAGCACGCGGTCGCGCGCCTCCGCGAAGGCGGCCGCGTCCCCCCGCAGGTGGGCGGCGGCCGCGATCTCCGTCCACGCGGAGAGCGAGACGGGGTTCGTCTCCAGCGCGCGCCGGGCCTCCGCCTCGGCCTCGTCCACGTCCTCGAGTTCGAGATAGAGTCGCGCCAGGAAAGCGCGGGCTTCGGTGAGGCGGGGGTTCGTTTCCAGCGCCTGCTGCGCGAGTTCGAGTGCCTCGGAGGAGCCATCGAACTTCGCGCGGCGCGCCTTCGCCAGGAGGGCGCGCGCGTGGGACGGGTTCCGGGCGAGCGCTTCATCGATCAGCGGCCCGGCCTCGAAGCTGTCGTACTTGTCGAGAAAGAGGAGACCGAGGTCGATGCGCGGCTCGGGGTCGCCGGGGTCCGCCGCGATGGCCTCCTCGAAGGCGCGTACGGCGTCGTGGAAGAGGTCGGGGTCGCGGGCCCCGAGGTACGTGAGCGCGGCGCCGACGGCGCGCAGCTCCGCAGGCTCGAGGCGGCGGGCGCGGTTGTAGAAGTCGATGAACCCGTCGAACAGGGCGAGGGCTTCCTCGCGCGCGCCGCGGTCGAAGAGGAGGCGTCCCAGGTCGAGACGCGCGAGTTGCGCGTCGCCGGCCCGGCCTTCGATGGCCCGGCGGAAGTTCGCTTCGGCTTCGTCGAGGCGTCCCAGCGCGTACAGCTGACGCCCGCGCGCACGGGCGAGTTCGGTGTCCGCGTCCGCTCCGTCCGGGGCGCGCGCGGCGGCCCGGTCGAGGGCTTCGAGCGCCGACTCGTACTCTCCGGTCGCGGCGAGCGCGCGCGCCCACCCGCGCGCGGAGGCCGGGAACTCGCGCCCGGAGCGCGCCGCCGACCGGTAGGCCGCGACCGCCTGCCCGTAGTCGCCCGTCTGGTGGGCTTCGAGCGCCTCCGCCAGCGGCCCGCCGACCCCGTCCGCCTCCGCACGCTCCTGGGCGCGCCCCGACGGCGGCGCCGCGAGCACGAGCGCCAGCGCGAGCGCCGGTCGCGCGAACCGCATCCGGCGCGCGGTCAGGCGCACGGGACGCTCCCGCCCTCGCGGATGGCGCGGTTGAGGCGGGCGAGTTCGACGAGGAGCGTCTCGAGTTGCGCGTCGTATTCCTCCTCCTCCATCTCGTCGCGGCGCGCGCGGAGCGCGGCGATCCCGTCCTCCACCTCGCGCTTCCGCACCAGGAGCGCGGCCACGGCGGGGTCGTCCGCCGCCGCCCCCGCCAGCGCGGCCGGCGCCTCGGCGAGGAAGAACCGGTTCGCCAGCGCACCGTCGGGTCCCTCCGGACTCGGCTCCAGCGACCCCTCGCCGTCCCCGTCGTCGTCCAGCAGGGCGTGTTCGGTCAGCATCTCGTTGTCCCGCTCGTACCGGCGGCGGACCTCGCCCGTCGCGTAGCGGAACGCCTCCAGCAGCGACACACGTTCATCCTTGTCCACATCGGCCTCGTCGAGGGCGAAGGCATCGACGAAGAAGCCGCCGAAGTGGGTCCGCTCGCGTTCGCGGGGGGAGCGCGTGGCCGTCACGACGATGCGCCGCTCGCCGGCGACCGCGGGGACGAACCCGCCGCTGGCGCTCGCCGCGTTCACGACCGCCACCGTCTGCGTCGGGAACGCGTGGAGCCACATCGAGAGCGTCTCCCCCGACAGGTCCGGGCCGGGGAGGCTGAAGCGCGATTCCTCGCCGCGACCGCTCCCGTGGCCGAGCAGGAGGATGAGCGCCACGTCCGAGGGTCCCGCCCGGTTCGCCATGGCGAGTACTTCACGCTCGACCGCTTCCAGCGTGGCCCGGCCCGCGACGCGGGGGGACAGCGCCTCGTCCTCCGCGAGCCACGCGACGGTTTCGCGCACGCCGAGCCGGCTGTCGAGCGCGTCGAGCAGCGACTCCGCCTCCGCCTGGAACTGCTCGGAGTACTCCGGCGCGCCCCCGAGGCCGGTGACGATGAGCACATGGGTCCGCGGTGCGGTGGGCGCCGCCTGGGGCGCGGCCGAGTGGCCCGCAGCGCCACCGGCGCCGAAGAGGGCCGCGGAAGTCAGGGTCGCGGCGAGCGCGGCGGCTCGGGCGCCGCGGATCACGCGAGGTCCTTCCGCCGGCGGTACGCCCACTCCCCGCCCAGCAGACCCGCCAGGAGGAGGAAGAGGATCGGCATGTCCCACAGCGAACGCTCCTCGTACACCGTGTCGCCGCTCTCCGTGTAGCGGATCTCGTCGGCCAGCACCTGCGCGTCATCCGCCGTGTAGAACCGTCCCCCCGTCTCGTCGGCGATCCGGCGCAGGAGTTCCGTGCGGCGGCCGGCTCCGAACTCCTCGATCCGCGGCGTCCCCGCCCGGAAGAAGCTCACTTCTTCCGCGACGTCGCGGCTCGTCTCGGCTCCGGCCCCCGGGCCCCCGGTCCGGGCTCCCGCCGCGCGGACCTGCACGCTGTACAGCCCCGACTCCTGCGGCACGAAACGTCCTTCGTACTCGCCATCGCGCTCGACCGTCCAGTCGAGCCGGACCTCCGACGCGACGCCGCCCGGCCCCGTCACCGTGGCGACGACGTCCGCCCCGTTCACGCGCAGGTATCGTTCGTCCTCCACGTCGGCCCGGAGCCGCAGCGGCTCCCCCATCGGCACGACGTCTTCGCCGGAGTCGAGACGGACGCGCCCCGGCGTATCGTGCACGAGCCAGCGGAGCAACTGCCGCCACAGCGTCTCGTGGGTCTCGTCCTCCAGCGGGATGTCCGCGTGCATCTGCCAGAGCCACGAGTCCTGCGCGGCGAACACGATCGACGTCCCGCGCCCGTACCTCTGGTGCGCGAGCAGCATGCGCGGCGTGCCTTCGGCCGGCACGCCCCGGAGGAGGTCGACGGCCCCCGGCTTCAGCTCGAACACCCGGTTCACGGAGGTCAGGGGGGGAAGCTCCGTCCAGCGCTCAGCCGAAGACTCGGCGGCCTCCGCGATCCTCATCGCCGCGTGCCGCCGGCCGGCCGGGGTCAACTCGGCCGACACCTCGAGCACATCCGGCTCGCCGGCTCCGCCGAGCACCACCGGCAGGGCGTCGGCCAGCGGCGTCCCCGTGTAGCCACCCTCCCCGAGCGACCGACGCCCGCCCAGCACGAGGAGTCCGCCCCCGCGCTGTCCCACGAAATCCGCCATCATCTGCAACTGGTCGTGCGTGAAGAAGCTCGCCTCCACGCTTCCCAGGATCAGCCCGTCGTACTCGTACAACTCCTCGCGCGTGTCCGGGAACCCGCCGGCGAGTTCGCCCGGCCCCTCCACGTCGAGCCGCAGGTATTTCTCGTCGGCCGTCCTCAGGAGCGTGACGACGTGCAGGTTCTCGTCATCCGCCACGGCGCGGCGCACGAACTTGTTCTCCGGCCGCGGCGAGCCCTCGAAGTAGAGGATCTTGCGGCGCGTGTCCCCGACCTCCACGAGGACCTGGCGCTCGTTGTTGCCGGTCAGCGCCTCCCCCTCCTGCGGGTCCACGAAGAAACGGATGGCGCGGGGGCCCGACTCCTCCAGCGTGAACTGGAGTTGCACCGCTTCCTCGCCGTCCGGCCCGAGGGTGAGATCGCGCGTGCCCACGATGCGCCCTTCGTCCTCCACATCGAGCCGCACCGTGCGTCCGGCCAGACCCGCGTGGGAGACGATGACGTCGGCCACGATCGTCGTCCCCTCGAGCGCCGCGCGGGGCACTTCCACGCGCCGCACCTCGACATCGGGGGCGATGCGCTCCGAACCCATCCCGATCGTGTAGACGGGGATCCCCGCGGCGCGCGCCGACAGCAGCGCCTCCGACAGGGGCGGGGTCGCTTCGTCGTCGTTGTCCGCGCCGTCGGTGACGATGACGATTCCGGAGAGCGGGAGTCCGGCCATCTCCTGCTGCACGCGGGTGAGCCCCGCGGCGAGGTTCGTGCGGGGGCCCGTGAAGGCCATCTCGCCCGCCCCGTCGATCCGGTCCGCGTCGGTATCGAACCCGTACATCCTCAGCCGGAAGCGGTCCTCGAGCGCCTGCCGGAGCGCGCCCTCGCCCCGCTGCGTCGCGAACGCCTGCCCATCGACCGGATCCGCGGGCGCCGGATCCATGGCGGCGGAACCCGCTACGCCGGGGTCCGCGGCGAGGGGATCGGCCGGCGGATCGCCCGTCTCGCCCGCCGGATCCTCATCTTCGCCGCCGAAGAGGTCGAGCATCCGCTGCGCGCGCGTCTCCCCGTTCTCATCCGCCACGCGCATGCTGCGCGAATCGTCGAGGAGGACCGCCACGAAGTTCCGCCGCGGGACGACGGTCGAGACGAGGAGAACGGGCCGCATCAGGAGGAAGGCGAGGACGCCCAGCGCGGTCGCCCGCAGCCCCATCATCACCCAGCGGTCGCGCGCCTCCACCGTGGGTCCGACGCGGCGGTATTCGAGCGCGAACCAGACGACGCCGGCGACCCCGAGGAGGACGAGGATCACCGCCCACCAGGGGGCGGCGAGGGAGAGGTCGCCGCGTTCGAACACGACGGGTCTGTATTTGAAGAGGAACTCGAACACGCGGTCGCTGACCCTTCCCTTCCGAACGCGGTCTCTGTCGGCGGCTTCAACGTACCAGTCAGGTATCCCTCTTAGAAACAAGGCCGCCGGGACGATCGTTGCCCGGCGACGGGCTCAGTCGCCTGCCGGGAGGCTGAAAGCAGAAACGGCGACTATTCGCGACGCATCTGCTGGTAGGCGCTCAGGGCCCGCTCGCGGGCTGTGGCGTGGTCGACGATGGGGGGCGGGTAGTCGCGGCCGAGTTCGATGCCGGCTTCGCTGAGCGCGTTCGGTGGAGCCTCCCACGGCTGGTGGAGCCAGCGGTCGGGGAGGCGCGCGATCTCCGGCACCCAGCGGCGCACGTAGGCGCCGGCCGGATCGAACTTTTGGGCCTGCCTGACCGGGTTGAAGATGCGGAAGAAGGGCTGCGTCGGCGTCGGCGCCCGAACCCGCGACCCACTGCCAGTTGGCGACGTTGTTGGCGAGGTCGGCGTCGACGAGCGTGTCCCAGAACCACGCCTCGCCGTGGCGCCAGTGGATGAGCAGGTCCTTCGTCAGGAAGGACGCGGCGATCATGCGTACGCGGTTGTGCATCCAGCCGGTGTGCCAGAGTTCGCGCATGCCCGCGTCCACGATCGGGTAGCCGGTGCGGCCTTCCTGCCAGGCGGCCAGTGCCTGTGGGTCCTCGCGCCACGGGAAGCGGTCGAAGGCGGGGCGCCAGTTGTCCGTTTCCATGTGAGGCGAGTCGGACAGCAGGTGATGGCTGAAGTCGCGCCACGCGAGTTCGCGGAGGAGCGCTTCGGGACCGCTTTCGCCGGGCGCTTCCCACTCGATCAGGGGGGCCGCGGCGCGCCACACCTGGTGCGGCCCGATCTCGCCCCAGTGCAGGTGCGGGGAGAGTCGTGAGCTTCCCTCCAGATCCGGTCGGTCGCGGTCGATCCCGTATCGTTCGACGCCGTCCGCGATGAAGTTGGCCAGCCGCCGCCGGGCCGCGGCCTCCCCGACTTCCCAGGTCTCTCGGAGCCCCCCGGCCCAGTCGGGCGCCGTGGGCTGCAGCCCCCAGTCGCCGAGACGGTCGCTCTCGATCGCGGGTCCGGGGGCCAGCCGCTTCGGCGCCGGATGCGGCGGCGGCGCCCGGTAGCACTCTCGGAGCCGCTTCCAGAATGAGGTGAAGACCTTGTAGGGCGTCCCCTGACCGGTCAGGATCTCGCCCGGCTCGCTGAGGAGCGAGCCCGGGTAACTCTCCGTCTCCACGCCGGCGGCGCGAAGCGTCGTCTCGATCTTCTCGTCGCGCGCACCGGACGCCGGCTCGTAGCACCGGTTCCACACCACGCGCTCGGCGCCGGTTTCCCGCACGACCTCCGGGAGGACATCGGACGCCGGACCCCGCCGCAGGCAGAGGGAAAGCCCAAGCCCCGCGAGATCTTCCGCCAGCGATCGCAGGCTCTCGTGCAGCCACCACCGCGACGCCCCGCCAAGAGACCGGATGTCGCAGCTCTCCTCGTCCAGCACGAACAGAGGGACGACGGGTCTTCGGGACCTGGCGGCCGCGGCAAGAGCGGGGTTGTCGTGAAGGCGCAGATCCCGCTGGAACCAGACGACGACGGGCGGCGGGCGGTCTACGCGAGGCCCTCCCGTTCGAGGAACGCGATCATCGTCGAGACGCACTCCTCGGGGTTCTCCAGTTGGAGGAAATGCGTCGTGTGCGGGATGAAGTCGTAGTCCCACCCGATGAGTCCCTCCAGGTCGACGCTGGGCAGCGAGGAGAACTCGACGCCCGGATCGCCGCCGATCACCGTCACGGGACAGGCGAAGTCCGTCGTGTCCGGCTCGAAGGCGTACGCGAACCCGTAGTCGAACACCTGCGCCTCGAACTCGCGCGGGCAGCGGAGTTCGTACCCGTCCCCGTCCGACGCGGGCTGGAGCAACACGTCGGCGGCGAGGTGCTCCACCCCCGGCCGCGTGAACTCGAACACCCACGAACGCCGGAACTCCTCCGCGAACTCCTCTCTCGTGGCGAAGCGGGGCTGGCGATGCCGGGCCAGCATGCCCAGCCGCCGCCAGAGCGTGTCGATGCCGTAGTGATCGCCGTCGGCCAGGTACATGGGCGGATCGAAGAGGACGAGCCCCGCGTACCCGCGCCCCGGCGGATCGTGGTTGAGCGCGACCATCGCCGACAGCGAATGGAACACGCCGACCGCGGGCTTCGCGCCGAAGTGCTCTTCGATGCCGGCGCGGATGCGCTCTTCGTCGGCCGTGAAGGTCGCGACGTTGTGGGTGGCGAGGTCGGCCGTCGGGTTCCGGCCGTGGCTGCGGAGGTCGTAGACGATCAACTCGAAGCGGGACTGGAGGCGCGACCAGAAGGGGTAGTAGAGGTCGATCGCGAGTCCGTTGTCGTGGCTGAGGATGAGCCGCGGACCCTTCACGTCCCCGTGCCGCCGAAGGATGATGCGGGCGCCGCCGGCCGCTTCGATTTCGACGGTGTCGAGCGGCTCCGGAACCCGCCATTCGGGAGTCGTCATGGACCCCTCCTTTCCACGGAGGATGATAATGCTTCCGCGCCGGGGATGGCGAGACAACACTTTTTCGCGCGCCGGGCAAACGATCAGTGTCGCGGACGCGGGCCGGGACCGAACCGGATCTACGTCTCGCGGCCGATCACGACGACCCCTTCGCGCGCGGTCAGGTCCCGGTAGAGGTCGCTGAGCCGCTTCGTGAGCGGCCCCGGCGACCCGTCTCCGATCACCCGCCCGTCGATTTCCGTCACGCTCGCCAGTTCTCCCATCGTGCCGGTGCAGAACGCCTCGTCCGCGCGGTAGGCCTCGGTGAGGGAGAGATCCTTCACCCGGCTCGGGATGTCGTGCTCCGCGCAGAGTTCCAGGACCGTGGCGCGGGTGATCCCCTCGGGACAGGCGACGGTCCGGCTCGTCAGCGCGACGCCGTCGCGCACGAAGAAGAGATGGGTGGCATTCGTCTCGGCGATGAAACCATTGCCATCGAGCATCAACGCGTCATCGGCCCCGGCCGCGTTCGCCTCGATCTTGGCCAGGATCGACTGCAGGAGGTTCGCGTGATGGATCTTCGGATCCAGCGTGTCGGGCCCGAAGCGGCGCAGCGAACTCGTGATCAGCTTGAGGCCCGACCGCTCGTACACCGGCGCCTTGTGCTCGGCGAGCACGATGAGCGTGGGACCCGACTGGTTCAGGCGCGGATCCATCCCGCTCGTGACCTTCACGCCCCGCGTCAGCGTGAGCCGGATGTGTACGCCGTCCCGCATGCGGTTCGCGGCGAGCGTCCGGCGGATCTCCTCGATGATCGCCTCGTCCGAAGGGATCTCGGCGAAGGCGAGCGCGAGGGCGGAGGACCGGAGCCGGGCGAGGTGCTCCCGCAGCTTGAAGATGCGCCCGTCGTACAGGCGCAGCCCCTCCCAGACGGCATCTCCCCCCTGCACCACCGAGTCGAACGGGCTGACGCCGGCCTCGTCGCGGTGAACGAGCGTGCCGTTCACGTTGACGATGAGATCGCGGTTCCGCTCGTCAAACCGTTGCAGCATCGAGTGTTCCTGTGCCCGGGGGGTCCAGCTTGTCTGCGAGTTCGGCGGCGGGAAGTGCCCCCGTTGAGGTCGGCGAGCCGGTAGCGTTTCGTGCCGGCGTCATCATCGAAATCTGATCGGCGAGCGTTCAGATTTCAATGAAAACAGGTCGCTATCGCCGTCCCGGGCCACTGCGCTACACGCTCCCAGAGGTTGACTCTTTGACGACACAGCGCGCATCTCGGTACGCCATGGACGCTGACTCAGCAACGGATCGAGGCAAGTACACGATCTTCTTCGTGGACCGCGGCGGGGCGTACATGCGGCCCAGCGTGTGGCCGGGCTACGACCTGTGTCCCGAACGGATCCGGATCGTCCGCGACGGCGTCGCCATTGGAGAGGTCCCCGTCACTTCCGGGGACGGACGCTTCGACGCCGACGGTATCGGCCCGTTCCAGGTCCGGTATGCCTGGATCGAGGACGACCGAGCCACGTCTTACGCGCCCGGCGACTTCGACCGCGGCTGGCGCGAGCGCGGCGGTCTCCCGGAAACGGTGGCGCTCTACCGGCGCGACGACGAAGGCCGCTACATGTTCGTGCACGAGGAGCAGATCGGCTGGCCACCCCCGTTCCGACGCCGGGGCTGGCCCGACCGAGCGCACGTCAGCCTCGCGACCATGGTCGAATACGTGGACGGAGAGATCGACACGCTTCCCCTGGGCCCTTCTCCGCGGCGTCCGGGGGTTCCGGACGTGGCCCGGTAAGGAGTTATGGCGAAGGCCATCTTCACGACGAAGGTGAATCCCGCCTACGACGACCTGCCTGAGCAGCGGTATCACTTCCCGCGTCGCTACCTGAATGCAGCGCGCCGCGCGCTCAACGACTGGATTGTGTACTACGAGCCCCGGCGATCCAGCGCGCACCTGTCGAGTTCCGGGGGACGACAGGCGTACTTCGCGACCGCGTACGTTGAGAGCATCGAACCGGATCCCCTGCGGGACGACCACTATTACGCGTATGTGCGTGACTATCTCGAGTTCGACACGCCCGTCCCTTTCCGCGAGAATCGCTTCTACTATGAGAGTGGCTTGCAGAAAGAGGACGGCTCGACGAACAAAGGACGCTTCGGACTCTCGGTCAGATCGCTGCCGAACCCGGAGTACCGGCTGATTCTGAGCGCCGGCTTCACAGACATGGCCCGCGAGCTGGAGACCCCTGGCGTGTACGAGGAAGACTCTCGCATCCCCGACCTGGTCGAGATCGCTGACCGCAGTGTCATTCAGCAAATCTCCTACCGCCCGTTCCGGGACCGCGTGTTCTCGGCAGCGATCCGAGCGGCGTACGACAACACCTGCGCGGTCACCGGACTCCGGATCATTAACGGCGGCGGCCGACCGGAGGTGCAGGCGGCCCACATCAAACCGGTCAAGGACAGCGGGCCGGACAGCATGCGTAACGGTCTGGCCCTGTGCCAAACCGCGCATTGGATGTTCGACCGCGGACTCATCTCGGTCGCCGATGACTACACGCTGCTGCTTCGGGACGGGGCAATTCCCGGCGATTTCTTGCGCATCATCAACGAGGATCGACGCTTGACGATACCGGACGTACCTTCGCACCGACCGCACCCGAACTTCCTGAAGTATCATCGCGAACAGGTCTTCCAGATCCACGCGTAAGGGGGAAGGGATGGCGGAGGCTCAGGATGGTGCGGTAACGGCCAACGACCTCTATGTCAGCCAACTGAGGGAGCTTGGCATAGAGGGTGGCTTCCCGCAGGATGTATACGACCTATTGCGCCACAACCCTGGTTTGGCCTGGCGCGCCGTTGGAAAGATCCTGCGGGAACATTTCCCCCAGCCTCTACACGCGGAGATTCGCGCCGCGGCCGGCATTCCCGAAGACCGGATCACATGGGGTGAACGTGCGCCGGGATGATGGCGCGTTGACGGGCGACCGTAGGTTCGGGACGGGTCGAGCACCGGGGGCGGGAGCGCTCGCTCATTCGCGAACCTTCACGGGAGTCTTGCGGCACCATGGGAACGGATCTGATCGCCGACCTCGTCCTGGCGGCAACGCTGATCGGCATTTGCGCCATCTTCTGCTGCTTGTCGCGCAACCAGCGCAGGGAACTGCGCGCCGAAACCCGCGGGGTCGACGAGCGTCTGGGCAACCGCATCGACGCCGTCCGCGCCGAACTCGTGGAGGCGCGGGTGGCCACGGCCGACCGGGTCGCCCGCGTTGAAGGGCACGTGTTCGGTGGGCACCGGCCCGACTCCGAGACCGACGGCGACTGACCCGCGCGCGATGCAGCCTCCCATAACCTCAGGCCCCCCGGGAGGGCCGGATTCCCCGACGGGCGAATCCGGTCTCCCGGGTCGAATCGTGGCCTGCTCGATCCCGCCTAGGCGAGCCCCTTCTGCTCGAGGAAGCCGACCATCGTCGTGACGCACTCCTCGGGATCCTCCAACTGCAGGAAGTGCGTCGTGTCCGGTACGAAGTCGTACTCGAACCCGACGATCCCCTCGAGCTCGGCGCTCGGCATGAAGGAGAACCTTAGCGTCGGATCGCCGCCGATCACCTTCACGGGACAGCGGAACTGCTTCGCCGAGGGTTCCACGCCGTAGGCGAAGCCCCACTGGAACACGTGCGCCTCCCACTCGGGGGGGCAGCAGAGTTCGTACTCCTGCTCGTCGGACAGGGGACGAAGCAGCGTGCGGCTGGCGAGTTCCGCCACGCCCGGCACCATGCGTTCGTGGAGCCGCGAACGCCGGAAGTCGGTGACGAACGCCGCGGGAGAGCGGAACCGGGCCGGGCGGAACTGCCTGGCGGCGGCGCAGTTTCGCCACAGGCGATCGATCTCGTACGGATCCCCGCTCGGCGGCGGATACAGCGGCGGGTCGAAGAGAACCAGCCCCGCCCAGCCTTCACCCAGCCGCGCGTCGTTCAGCGCCACGATCGCCGACAGCGAATGGAACACGCCCACCGCCGGCTTGGGCCCGAAATTGGCGTCGATGGCCTGGCGCACGAACTCGTTGTCCGCGACGAAGGTGGCGATGTTGTGGTTGTGAAGCGCGCTCCGCGGGTTCCAGCCGTGGCTGCGCAGGTCGTAGATGATGAGATCGAAGTCGGGCATGAGCCGCGACCAGAACGGATAATAGAGATCCGACGCGAGCCCGTTGTCGTGGCTCAGGACGAGCCGCGGACCCTTCCGGTTGCCGTATCTGCGCAGGATGATGCGGGCGCCGTCCGTCACCTGGATCGGAGTCGTGCTGAGCGGCGCCGGTACTTCCCATGTGTATTCCTTCATAGGAGATCTCCTTTCGTGCATGGAGAGAAGTACCCCCTCGCCATATGCCGGGTCCCGAGGAATGCGGGGGCCTGACGGGTTGCCCTCTTCCCGCGCCCGGCCCGACCTTGCGGGCTCGCGGCACGCCACGCGCGGCGCTGCCCGGCAGCCACAGCCACCAGCCACAGCCGATAAAGGTGCGATCATGATCGAGTCCGAACGGTTCCACGCGAACCCGTACGCCCGCCGCGGGGTCCTCTCCCGCTTCCCCGCCCTTCTCCTCGCGGGGATGGTGAGTCTCGGCGCGCTCGGCACTCCCGGGGCGCTCGCCGCACAGGAGGGCGATGATGACGAGGACGACGCGCCCGAACTGAACGCCGGGTTCATCTCCGGCATCCGGTGGCGGAGCATCGGCCCCGCGCTGGCCTCCGGGCGAATCGCGGACATCGCGGTGGATCCCACGGACCGGAGCGTGTGGTACGTCGCGGCCTCGTCCGGGAACGTGTGGAAGACGACGAACGCGGGGACGACGTGGACGCCGATCTTCGACAACTACGGGTCCTACTCCATCGGGGCCATCGCGCTCGACCCCAACGACCACCTCACGCTCTGGGTGGGGACGGGTGAGAACAACGGGCAGCGCTCGGTGGGCTACGGGGACGGCGTCTACAAGTCGATCGA
The DNA here is from genome assembly GCF_965208695.1 of Candidatus Palauibacter irciniicola. Taxonomy (GTDB): domain Bacteria; phylum Gemmatimonadota; class Gemmatimonadetes; order Palauibacterales; family Palauibacteraceae; genus Palauibacter; species Palauibacter irciniicola. Next base: position 591,684 of record NZ_OZ242352.1, on the reverse strand, counting down.
CGGGGGGCGTTCGTTCCGCAACATGGGGCTCGAGACCTCCGAGCACATCGGGAAGATCCAGATCCACCCGGACGATTCCGACGTCGTCTTCGTGGCGGCGCAGGGGCCGCTGTGGAACGCGGGCGGCGAGCGCGGGCTGTACCGGACGACGGACGGGGGCGAGACGTGGGAACGGGTGCTCGAGATCGACGAGCACACGGGCGTGAACGAGGTCTACTTCGACCCGCGGAACCCGGACGTGATGTACGCCACCTCGTGGCAGCGGCGGCGGCACCAGTGGACGATGATCGACGGCGGGCCGGGCTCGGGGGTCCACAAGTCGACGGACGGCGGGAACACGTGGCGCGAGATCAACCGCGGCCTCCCCTCGGGGGACAAGGGACGGATCGGGTTCGCGATCTCGCCCCAGAACCCGGACGTGCTGTACGCGATCGTGGAGGCGAGCGGCGACGCCGGGGGCACCTTCCGCTCGGAGAACATGGGGGAGAACTGGTCGCGCACGTCCCGCTACCAGTCGGGCGCCGCCATGTACTACCACGAACTGTACGCCGACCCGCACCGCTTCGACCGCATCTACTCGCTCGACACCTTCGTCGAGATGTCGGAGGACGGCGGGGAGACGTGGGAGCGGCTCCCCACGCAGGGCGTCCACGTGGACCATCACGCGATCGTCTTCGACCCGGACGACCCGGAGCACATCATCCTCGGCAACGACGGCGGGCTGTACGAGACGCGGGACTTCGGGCAGAGCTGGCACTTCTTCTCCAACCTCCCGCTCACCCAGTTCTACAAGGTCGCGACCTCGAACGACGAGCCGTTCTACTACGTGTACGGCGGGACGCAGGACAACAACACGCTCGGCGGCCCCTCGCAGACCGCCGACAACGCGGGAATCCGGAACTCGGACTGGTACGTCACGCTCGGGGGCGATGGGTTCGACCCCGTCATCGATCCCGAGAACCCGGACATCATCTACTCGCAGCTCCAGAACGGCGTGCTGTCGCGCTTCGACCGCGTGTCGAAGGAGCGGCTCGACATTCAGCCGCAGGAGGATGCGGACGGTCCGCCGCTGCGCTGGTACTGGGACGCGGCGCTCCACATGTCGCCGCACGACAACCACCGTCTCTACTACGGGGCGCAGATCCTCTTCCAGTCGGACGACCAGGCCTCGACCTGGCGGCCGATCTCGGGCGACCTCACGCGCAACCTCGACCGCAACCAGCTCGAGGTGATGGGGCGCGTGTGGAGCGTGGACGCGGTGGGCAAGAACCGCTCGACGTCGGTGTTCGGGCACATCGTGGCGGTCTCCGAGTCGCCGTTCGTGGAGGGACTCATCTACGCGGGCACGGACGACGGGCTCGTGCAGGTGACGGAGGACGGGGGCGAGAACTGGCGCGCGGTGGAGAGCTTTCCGGGCGTGCCGGACACGAGCTTCGTCCACGACGTCGAGGCGTCGCTGCACGACCCGAACACCGTGTTCGTCGTCATCAACAACTTCAAGCGGGGCGACTTCCGGCCCTACGTGCTGAAGTCGACGGACCGCGGGGTGACGTGGACCTCGATCGCCGGGGATCTGCCGGAGAACGGACCCGCCTTCTCGATCGTGCAGGACCACGTGGAGCCGAACCTGCTGTTCCTGGGGACGGAATTCTCGGCCTTCACGTCGGTGAACGGGGGCGAGTCGTGGCTGGAACTGGGGACGGGGCTGCCGACGATCCCCGTGCGCGAACTTGAGATCCAGAAGCGGGAGGATGACCTCGTGGCGGCGACCTTCGGGCGCTCGTTCTACGTGGTCGACGACTACACGCCGCTCCGGGAACTCGCGGCGCGGTCGGACGAGATCCTCGCCTCGGACGGGCACATCTTCGACGTGAAGGACGGGGAGATGTACCTGCGCTGGAGTCCCGGGGGGACGAGCGGGTCGAGCTTCTACACGGCGGACAACCCGGCTTTCGGGGTCACGTTCACCTACTACGTGGGCGAGACGCTGCGGACGCGGGAGGCGGCGCGGCAGGCCGAGGAACGGCGCCTGCAGCGGCAGGGGGAGGACACGCCGTACCCGACGTGGGAGGAGCTGGAGGCGGAGGACCGGGAGGAGGCGCCGCGCGTGTTCCTCACGATCCGGGACGGGGACGGGAACGTGGTGAACACGGTGAACGGCTCGGCGTCGCAGGGCATGCGCCGGGCAACGTGGAACTACCGGTACCCCGGATACAATCCGGTCACGGGCGGCGGCGGTGGAGGCTTCGGCTTCGGCGGGTTCGGGGGCGGGGGCGGCAACGGGCCCATGGCGCTTCCGGGGAGCTACACGGTGTCGCTCTCGCAGCGCGTGGACGGCGAGGTGACCGATCTGGCCGGGCCGGTGCCGTTCGAGATCGCGCCCATGGGGGGCTCGGCGATCCCGCTCCAGGACCGGGCGGCGGTGCTCGCCTTCCAGCGACAGACCGGGGAGCTGCTCCGCGCCGTCTCCGGGACGCAGCGTGTGGCGGGGGCCGCGATGGCCCGCATCTCGGCCATGAAGCAGGCCCTGGACCGCTGGCCGTCGGCGGACCCGGCCCTCCGGCAGGAGGCCCGCGCGCTGGAGCTGCGGCTCCTCGACCTGCAGGAGACGCTGAACGGCTCCCGCACGCGGGCCTCCCGCGCCGAGCCGGATATGCCGGGGATCGTGGCCCGCGTGAACCAGGTCGTGCGCGGCCACTGGAACGGCCTGCACGGCCCCACGCAGACGCACCGCGAGCAGTACGGGATCGCGAACGACGCCTTCACCGCGCTGTATCCGGACATGCGGCAGCTCATCGAGACGGACCTGCCGGCGCTGGAGGCGCGGCTGGAGGCGGCCGGCGTGCCGTGGACGACGGGCCGCGCGCTCCCGGACTGGCCGCCGAACGGGTAGGTGCCGGCTTTCGCACGCGGGGGCGGCTCCGGTAGCCCGGCGGGCGTCCCCGCGTGAAGATCCTCTCGTACCTGTGGAAGACGATCGGGCCCCGGCGGGTGGGGCTCGTCGTCATGTGCGTGTACGCCGCGTGGCTCGTCTTCTTCTACCGCTACCACTGGGTGGACGGGATCAACCTCCTCATCCACGAGGCGGGCCACCTCGTCTTCTCGCCGCTGGCCCGGCTCTCCGCCGGCGGAGAAACGCTCGCGGTGCTGGCCGGACCCGCGCTTCAGCTCGCCGTGCCCCTCTACATCACGTACCGCCTGTGGCGGCGGGGGGAGGCCATCCCGGCCGCGGTCGGCGCCCTGTGGTCGGCCGAGAGCCTCATGTACACGGCGGCTTACCTGGGCGACGCGAACCGACTCGCTCTCCCCCTCATCGGCGGTCACCCGAACGACTGGCGCTTTCTCCTGGACCGCGCCGGCGCCCTCGAGTCCGCCGAGCAGATCGGCCTCGCTCTTCACCTCCTCGCCTCGGTCGCGGCGGTCGCCGCCGTCTGGCGCACAATCCGCCTCGAGTCCGAGCGCGTGGCGTGACCAGGTAGCGAACGGGTAACCGCCTATGATCCCTTCCGCGGGCGCTCCTGACGTTCCTCGATCCACTGCTCCTCGAGGTGCCGGAAGGTCTCGGCGAGTTCGGAGCGTAGTTCGGCGAAGTGTTCGCGGAGGTCGGGGCGGCCGCGCAGGCGCAGGAAGACGGCGGTGTCCTCGCGTACCTCGCGGGCGAGTTCCATCCACAGCATCGCCACGAAACCGCACGCGGGGGGCAGCACGGCCGCCACCGCGGCCACCGGCAATCCCCCCGCGAGATAGCCAAGCACCAACCCCAGGATCCAGGCCGTAAACGCGCCGGCCAGGATTGTCGCCAGCTTGATCGTCGCGGTGACCTCGAGTTCGGGTTTCACACGCCTCACGACGAAGCCGGGCAGCCGGACGACGGGTGCCCAGAGCAGGGATCCGACCGCCGCGAAGGGAAGGCCCAGTGCCAGGAGCGTTCCGCGCGCGAGGACGTATTTCGCGACCGGCAGGAAGCTGTAGCGGGGAGGCACGTCCCCTTCTCCGGCACGGAGTTCGTCGCTCAGCTGGGCATACCGCGCCACCTTCTCCACAAGGCGGCGGTGTGCCTCCGGGTGCGCCCCGCGGATCCACTCCAGTCCGCGCGCAAAGCGCTGCAGGCGGGGGAAGCGCGTACCCAGCCGTTCCCGGGCCCGCCACGGAACCCACCGCAATTCGCGCACGTAGAGCTGCTCCGCCACCTCCACGAGAATCCGGTCGCGGGGGCGGCCGAAGTTCAGCGTCTGGCGGCGGATCCCCTGCTCGATCCGCTCGGTGAGCCTGCGCCCCGCGGCGACGGGATCCTCCCGGAACGCCCGCTTCAGGTCCGCGCACCCGAACGCCCTGCCGAAGCGCACGGCGACCTCGGTTCTGGCCAACTCCTTGGCCGCGTAGGTGATCCCCACGGGAACGATGGAGAGCCCGAGCGCCCAGTCGGCGGCCTCCTCCGCCTGCAGCGCGATCCGGGCGGTGCCCGTGCGGAACTCCACCAGGTGCGGCTCGGAGTGGCTCCTGCCCTCGGGATAGATCTGGATGGCGCCGCCGCCGCGGAGCGCGTCGACCGCGGACCGGAACATCCGCTCGTTGCGGTGCGTCGCCTCGGGATCGTCCTCCCTCCGGTAGACCGGTATGCCGCCCAGCGCGCGCAGCACTGGACCCAGGAGGAGCCGGTCGAACAGCGGCGCGCGACCCAGCGGCCGCGTGATCCGCCCGCCGCAGCGGAAGATCAGCAGCGCGTCGACAAGGCTGTTTGGGTGGTTGGCCGCCACGATCAGCGGACCCTCGGGGAGCGGCGGCCCGTGCCGGTCGACGCGATAGAAGAGCGCGGCCGCGGTTCCGGTGATGCCGGCGATCAGCCTCGGGATCCGATCCAACTGTTCGCCTCCACCCGCGGTCGCGGTCTCAGCGGCCTGCCTTCCGGAGATAGCGTCGGCCCAGGCGGGCCATGCGCTCGTCCCCGAGTCCCTCCGCTTCCCGAATCAGGTCCTCGATGTGCGGGATCAGGACGGGGTCGCCCCAGGCGTAGCCGGTCGCGGTCTCGGCGCTGTGCGTGTTGCCGATGTGGGCGCCTTCGAGGAGGGCCCGTGCCGCGGCCGCGTCGAAGCGCGGCGACTCGCGCGGCGGGAGCGCGTAGCGCGGCTCGGGTTCGTGCGTCGCGTCTTCGTTGACGAAGGCTCTGGACATCGTGACGTGGCCGGCTTCCAAGGTCCTGCCCGGGACCGGGCCTCCCCGACCGCCGGGCCGTCCCTCGACTAGTGGACGATCGCGCCGGCCCTCGCCTGCACCGGGGCCGCGCCGCCCGTGCTCTTGATGTAGGCGTAGGGGTCGTGCTCGATCGCTCCCTCCGGAAGGAACTCCCACAGCGGCCCGAGATCGTGCTTCACCCGGTCGATGTAGAACTGCGGCAGCTCCTGCGTCTCTCCCTCGAAGTAGTCCCGGAACTTCCGGTCCGTCTTGAGCTTGTCGCGCACGGTCGTGTAGTACGCGATCCTCCCGTTCCCCTCCGACGAGAGGGCGCGCACGGCGTTCAGGAGCCTCGGGATGCCGCCGCGGTTGGCCCTGAGCCGACGCCACACCGCCCGCTTCGAGAAGCTGTACTGCGTGAGGTCGATGACGTGGTCGTAGAACTCGATCCACTCGTAGTTCTTCGGCTTCAGGTTCATCGCGTGATTGTTGTTGAGGAAGTGGAACGGGAAGCCGAGCACCCGCCCTTCCTGCTGGTATTCGAGGTTGAGCGGCGCCGCTTCCCCGAACGACGTCAGCAGGGAGTAGCCGGGGAAGGCGGCGGGCGAGGCGTCGAGGAACCTCTTCGTGAGCTCGAAGGGCTCCGGGCCTTCGTCGCAATCGAGACCCATCACGAAGTTGGTCTGCAGATAGGGGATGTAGCTCGTGATGAGGTTGGAATGGTCCGACACCTGGCGGACCTTCTCGATTCCGTGACGGTTCCGGGACTTCGACTTGTTCCCCAGCATGTACCACGACTCGACGCCGGGGAGGATCGCCCGGAACCCCGCGTTCGCGAGTCGCTTGAGCCGCGGCTCGCCCAGGAGGGAGAGGCTGCTCTCCGCGATGAACTCGATCGTGCCGGGAGGGACGGCCTCTTCGATCGCCCCCAGCACGTCGTCGAACCGGACGCCGAAGTTGGGGTCGTGCCAGCCGACGATCGGCCGCTTCATCTTCTTCGCGAGGAAGCGGAGATCGTCCCGCATCTCGTCGAAGTCGAGCGGCTGGTAGGGGATGACGGAATCGATGCAGAAGCTGCATGTGTACGGGCACCCGAGGCTGCCGAGCATCGGAACGATCTTGAACAGCGGCGCCTTCTGGAGCGTCGGCTCGATGAACTTCCAGCGCGCGCGCACGCCGGGCAGCGACACCGGCTGCGTCTCGGCGGTCACGTGGCGGCCGAGGGGCCGCTGCGGCTGGCAGTCGTCCAGGACGCCGTTGAGCACCGCCTTGTCCGTGAATCCGAACACGTAGTCGAAGTACTTCTGCGCGTCCTGGGGATAGCAGCGCGCGTGCGGGCCGCCGATACAGGTGACGGCGCCCCGCTGGCGGAACATCTCGCTGATCGCGTAGGCGAGTTGGGCTCCCTGGGAAAACGCGCTCACGAAGAGCAGATCGATATCCTGCGGGAGTTCCTCGACGAGGTCCTCGAAGCCGGTGTAGCAGACGAGGCTCACATCGTGCCCGGCCTCCTCGCACCACGCGCCGAGAACCTGCGGCATGATGCTCGCGAGATTCGCGTGCATCACCTTGGCGTACAGGGCCTTCGTGGGTCCCTTCGACACGAGGTCCACGATACCTACGCGGAGCTTGCGCAACGGCGATCCTCTCGGAATGGGTGCACGCGTAGCCCGGGTCGAGCGCGCAGCGGAATCGAGCAACCTAGGTGCGGGCCACGCCCGGCGGCAATCGGCCGGCAGGGACGGCTACGGGCACGCCTCGGCGTTGACGCGCGCGTACTCGCGCACGAATTCGTCCAGCATGCTGGCGACCAGACTCGTGACGGGGCCCCCGTCGCGTCCGAGATAAAAGCCGATTCCCTGCTGCGGAGTCTCCCACGTCGGGGCCCAGTTCAACCACTCCGGCGCGGCGCCGGGGGAGTCCGCGGAGCCGCGCCCGGCTTCGCCCATCCGGGGATCGCTCTGGCGGTCGTAAAGGAGCTTCAGGAGGCGCAGGCGGATGACGTAGACCGTCACCACGGCGGTTGCGGAGAGCCTCTGGGCACTGACGAATACGGACAACTGGAGGGTGGACGCGCCGGGCCGGCCGGCGGGGGCGTCGATCCCGGCCGCCTGAAGCCGGCTCGTCGCCATGCCCTCCACGGCCGGCGTCGTGATGTCGGCCGGTCCGCCCGTGTTGGTGACGAAAACCTCCACCGGAACGGGGCTGCAGGCCGCAAACAGGGCGAACCGGTCTCTGCTCGAGACGGATCCCTGGGCCGCCACGGCGACAGGCGCGAGGAGCCCGAAGACGAGCGCCGCGATGATCGGCCGTGCCGCGTTCACGAACGTTTCAGAAACGGGGAACTCCTTGCCCGACGAGTCGTCGATCGTGTACGAATGGGACAACCTGATCCCGTCCCATCGTCTCGCGCCAGATTCCACGCCGGATACGGCGCCAGACTTCGCCTGAATTCCGAGGAGAAGCCGGATGACCGCTCCCGCCGATCTGGCGTGCCGCGTCACGAGAACGATCCCCGCGCCGCCGGAGGCGGTGTTCCGCGCCTGGACCGAACCGGATCGGATCCGGCACTGGTCCTGCCCTCCGGGCGGGACGATCCGCGACTCGCAGGTCGACCTCGTGGCCGGGGGATCGTACCGCCTTCTCATCGAGGCGGAAGCGGGGACGCTCCATACGGCTTTCGGAGTGTACCGCGAGATCGATCCCCCGAACCGGATCGTGTATACGTGGGACTGGGAGGAGCCGGAATCCGCGGTCGGCGAGACGATCGTCACGGTCGAGTTCGTGGCCGACGGAGCGTCGACCGAGGTCGTCGTCGCGCATGAGGGCTTCGCGGCTGCCGAGGCCGCGGAGGGGCACCGCCTCGGGTGGACGTGGTCGCTGGAGCGCCTGGAAGGTCTCTTCCGCTGACCGCCGGCCCGGACCTTTCCTCGCGCCGGATCTTCGCCTTCTGGGCTCCGCTGGCCGCCACGTGGTTGATGATGGCGGTCGAGGGGCCCTACCTGGCGGCGGTCGTGGCGCGGCTGCCGGATCCCACGCTGGGGCTGGCGGCCTACGGTGTGGCGATCGCGCTGGCGGTGCTGATGGAGGCGCCGGTCATCATGCTGCTGAGCGCCTCGACGGCTCTGGTGGAGGACGCCGTCTCCTACCGGCGGCTGCGGACGTTCGCGCACGGGCTGAACGCCTTCTCCACGCTGATGCTCCTCGCCGTGCTCGTGCCGCCGGTGCACCGCGGGCTCATGCTGGGAGTGCTCGGACTGCCGGAGGATCTGGCGCGCCTGACGTACGGGGCGCTGTGGTGCTTCCTGCCCTGGCCGGCGGCCATCGGCTACCGGCGGTTCTGGCAGGGCGTACTCATCCGGTCCGGGCGCACGCGGCTCGTGGCGGGCGGGACGGTCGTGCGGCTCGTCTCGATGTCGGTCGCCGCGCTCACGCTCGCCATCGCCACGGACCTCCCCGGCGCCGCCGTCGGGGCCTCCGCGCTTTCGTTCGGCGTGGTGATGGAGGCGGCGGTGGCGCGCTGGATGGCCCGGGACGCCATCCGCGCCCTGCTCGTCCCGGCGGGCCGGGGGGCGGACGCGGTCGACCCCGTGACGGTCTCGTCGGACCCCCACGACATCGCCGAGATCGGCCGCGTCGGCGTCTCGACCGCCGATCCGGCCTCGGGCGCGGGGACCGGCGGCGGCGAACTGCGCTTCGGTGAAATCGGACGTTTCTACCTGCCGCTGATGCTCACGTCGCTCATCGGGATCGCGATCCAGCCGATGCTGACCTTCTTCATGGGCCGCGCCGCGTCGCCGGTCGAGTCGCTCGCCGTGTTCCCGGTCGTGCACTCGCTCGGGTTCATCTTCCGCTCCGTGGGTCTCAGCTTCCAGGATGCGGTCATCGCGCTTCTGGGCCGGCGGAACGAGGGCTACGAGGAGATCCGCCGCTTTGCGATCGGACTCGGCGCGACGCTCTCCGGCATCCTCGCGCTCCTCGCGTTCACCCCGCTCTCCCAACTCTGGTTCGTCCATGTGTCCGGCCTCACGCCCGAACTCGCCTCCTTCGCGATTCCGGCGGCGCGGGTGCTTACTCCGGTCCCCTTCCTCGGCGTCATACTCTCGCTGCAGCGGGGCACGCTGATCCGGCACCGGACGACGGGTCCGATCATCGTCGGGACCGCCGCGGAGATCACGGCCGTGGCCATCGTGTTCGTCGCGGTCGGCTGGGGGCTGGGCTGGGTCGGCGCGACCGCCGCCTTCACCGGGTTTCTGTTGGGCCGCCTGACCGCCAATATCTATCTGACGCCCAAGGTGCGGGCGGCGAGGCATGCAGCAGGATCAGCGATCGAGGAGGTACGGCAATGATCCATCGAATTCGGGCCGCGACGCTGGCGGCAGCGGGGTTCGCGGCGACGACGTTCATTGGCTCCGCCGGCGTGGCGGCGCAGGACCACACCGCGTCGACCGACGTGCTCACCATCGAGGAATGGACGGTGCCCTACCCCGACAGCCGTCCGCGCGACCCGTTCGTCGGACCGGACGGCCGCGTCTGGTTCGTGGGACAGGCCGCGCACTACGCCGCCGTGCTGGACCCCGCCACGGGCGAGTTCACGCGCTACGACATGGACGACGGCACGGGGCCCCACAACCTGATCGTCGACGATGACGGGTTGGTCTACTACGCCGGCAACCGGGCGAACCACATCGGGATCATCGATCCGGCCACCGGCGAGATCGACAAGATCATGATGCCGGACGAGCGCGCGCGGGATCCGCACACGCTGATCTGGGACGACAACGGGGACATCTGGTTCTCCGTGCAGGGCGGGAACCTGGTCGGCTTCCTCGACAAGGAGTCGAGGGAGGTGCGGCTGGTGGAGGCGCCCGAGGTGGAGACGCGCGGCGGCATGGGCTCGAGCCGCCCGTACGGGGTCAAGCTGGACTCGGAGAACCGGCCCTGGATCGCGCACTTCAACACGAACCTGATCGGGATGGTGGAGCCGTCCTCGTTCGAACTCATCGGCTACGACCTGCCCGAGGGCGCGCGGCCGCGCCGCCTGGTCATCGACTCGAAGGACCGGATCTGGTACGTGGACTACAGCCGCGGGAAGATCGGTCTCGTCGAGGAGGGCGGCGGATTCCAGCGGGAATACGACCTGCCGGCGGGCGAGGAGTCGCGGCCGTACGGGGTGGCCATCGACCAGTACGATGTCGTGTGGCTCGTCGAGACGGGGATCCAGCCGAACCGGTTCGTGGGCTTCGACACGGACGCGGAGGAGTTCGTGGGCACGCTCGACGTACCGAGCGGGGGCGGCACGATCCGGCACATGTACTACGATCCGGCCACGGACTCGATCTGGTTCGGGGCGGACGTGAACACGGTCGGCCGGGCGGTGGTGTCGCCGCGCTCGCGCTGATGTCCCTCCCGGGGCCCGCGGCCGCGCTCTGCGCCGCGGGCCTCCTCGCGATGGCCGGGGTCGCGCACGCGCCACCGCACATCGAGGGGCCGCCTCCTGGCCACACGGGGGGCTTCGGGGAGCCGACGTGCGCCACCTGTCACTTCGGCGCGCCGCTCAACCAACCGGGGGCCGCGCTGCAGGTGGTCGGCCTCGACGGCGGCTACCGTCCCGGCCAGCGCCACCCGGTGACGATCCGGTTCGAGAGCTTCGACATGCTCGCCGCCGGCTTCCAGGGTTCGTTCCGCTTCGCGGACGGGGAGCGGCGCGGCGCCGGGGCCGGCGAGATCCGGCCGCTCGACGACCGGGTCACCGTCGTGCGAGGGGAGAACGGCACCGAATACGTCCAGCACACCCGCGCCGGCTCCACGCCGACGGACGGCGTCGCGGAGTGGACGTTCGAATGGCGCGCGCCCGCGACGGAGGCGCCGATCGTGCTCCACCTCGCCGCGAACTCCGGGGGCGGCGACGACTCCCCCCTCGACGACCTCGTCTACACCCTCTCGATCACGATCCCGCCGGACGGACGCTGACGGCCGTCACACGTTCCCGCGGGAACGTCTCCACCCGGCGGGGCGTCAGCCGGGCGGGAGCGCCTTGGGGCGCCAGCAGCCGATCAGGCGGCCGCGGCGGGCCGCGCCGAGTTCGGACCAGTCGTCGATGTCCAGTTCAACCGCGGCGAGCGCGGCGGTCGGCATGTACTCGCCCTCGCCCGTCAGGTGCCAGACGAGGGAGGTGATGCCGGGGTTGTGCCCGACGAGCATGAGGCGCTCCGCCGTTCCCCCCATCGCCTCCGCGACCTCGACGTAGCCGTCGGGAGAGGCGCCGTAGAGGTCGTACGTCGTCTCGATCTCCACATCCACACCGAACTCCGCCGCCGCGAGTTCCGCCGTGGTGCGGGCGCGGACGGCGGTCGAACTCACGATGCGGCCGGGCACCAGATCCCGTTCCGCGAGGAAGCGTCCCATGCGCGGGGCGTCGCGGAGGCCGCGGGGGTTCAGCGGGCGGTCGTGGTCGCGGAGGCCGGGATGGTCCCAGGAGGACTTCGCGTGCCGGAGGATGAGCAGGGTCTTCATGGGGTCACGAGCGTCACGGGCGTTACGGGCTTCATGAGCGTCACCAGCGGATCGGGATCACGAGCATGGTCACGACTCCGAGCAGGATCGTCGCCAGCCAGAGGAGGAAGGCGTAGCCGAGGATCTCCCCGAAGCGCCGGCGGGTCACGGCGAGGATGGGGAGCGCCCAGAACGGGTGGATGAGGTTGAAGGCGGAGTCTCCGTACGCGTAGGCGAGGAGCACGGTCATGACGGAGACGTCGAGGGCCTCGCCGGCGGGGATCACGTACGGCGCCTCGATCATCCACTTGGATCCCGCCGACGGGATGAACATGCTCATGATCCCTGAATAGACGTAGACCACGAGGGGGTAGAGCCGGGTCGTGGCGACCGCGGCGAACTGCTCGCCGAGCCAGCTTCCCAGGTTCGTGTTCTGGATGACGCCGAAGATGCCGGCGTAGAAGGGGAACTGAAGGATGATCCCCCACGCCGAGGCCACTCCGTGGCGGCAGGCCCTCAGAAACGACGTCGGCCGGCCGTGGAGGAGGAGCGCCACGGAGAGGAAGACGGTGTTGTACGCGTTGATCGTCCAGCTCGCGCCGAAACCGCGGGTGACGATCGAGTGGATGAGGGGATACGCGAGCAGGACGGCGGCGAGCAGCGTCCAGCCGCGGAAGCGGTCGAGGCGCTCGGCCGGCGTCGTGCCCGCGCGCGCAGGCGGCGGGGGCGCGGGGAGGATCTCGTCGACCTCCGCCTCGGTGAGGGTGACGGCGTCGCGGTGCGGGTGGAGCGCCATCGCGGCCACGAGACCGACGAGCAGCATGACGGCGGCGTACCCGAGGTTGAAGGGATGAAAGAGGGTCTCCGTGACCGGATAGAGCCGGTCCACGACGGGCGCGCCCGCGCCGGGCTCGAGCAGGGGGTTGCCGGGCGTGGCCATGATGAGCGGGGCGGAACTGGAGAGGCCGCTCTGCCACACGGTCCCGATGCCCATGTACGCCGCGGCGATGACGAGGCGCACGTCGGCCCGCGGGTTGCGCTTGAGGATGAACGGGACGAAGAGCGCCGACCCGACGAGCCCGAACGCCCAGTTGAGATAGCCGGCCGCCATCGAGAATCCGGCGGCGAGGGCCACCGCCTGCACGGGGCGTTCGGGGTTCGGGAGGCCGGCGAGGCGGTCGAGCATCCGGTACATCGGGGGGGACGAGGCACACGCGTGGGCCGCCACCATGATGATCGAGAACTGCATCGCCAGTTCCAGCAGCGTCCACACGCCGGCGCCCCACGCCAGCCCCGCCTCCGGGATCGAGGCGCCGCCGCCCGTGATCGCGAGGAGCAGCGCGACCACGGTGAGAGACATGAGGATCACCCACGCGTCCGGCACCCAGCGTTCCGTGACGCGGGAGAGCGCCGCGCCGCTCTCGCGCAGCCGGTCGAGCGGGCTCCCGCTCATGCCGTTCGGCGGATCGGGCTACTCCTCGGGCGTGGAGGCTTCGGCCGCGGCTTCCGGCTCGGGCGCCGCGTCGGCATCCGGCTCCGGCTCCGCGGCGGCGGCCTCCGCGGGCGCCGACGCGTCGAACGCCGTGGCCGGCAGCACCTCCCGGAAGGACTCGCCGTAGAGTTCCCACACGGTGATGAAGAGCGCCGCGACGATCGGGCCGATGAGCACGCCGGCCATGCCGAAGGCGATGAGCCCGCCGAGGGTGCCGAGCAGGATCATCAGGTCCGGCATCCGGGTGTCGCGTCCGACGAGCCACGGGCGCATGAGGTTGTCCAGCGTCCCCACCACCAGGCCGCACCACAGGATCAGCCCGATGCCGCCGACGACCTGGTCCGCGGCGAGGAGGTAGATCGCGGCGGGCAGCCACACGAGCGCGGACCCGATCCCCGGGACGATCGAGAGGACCGCCATGACCGTGCCCCAGAAGGCGGCGGACGGAATCCCCACCACCCAGAAGGCGAGCCCGGCCAGCGCGCCCTGCACGATGCCGATGAGAAACGTCCCCTTCACCATCGCCCGCGTCACGGAGACGAAGCGGTCGAGCATGCGCCGCTCGTCTTCGTCGGAGAGCGGAAGGTAGTAGAGGACCTTGTGCAGCACGCCGCGGCCGTCCTTCAGGAAGAAGAACATGGCGTACAGCATCAGCAGCAGGAGGAAGACGACCCGCACGGTGGCCGTCGTGACGCCGGCGAGCCAGTCGACCACGAAACCGCCGACGGACCCCGCGACCTCGCCCAGCCTCTGGAGGAGTTGCTCCTGGTACGGCCGCAGCGAATCCAGCCAGGGAATCCGGTCGAGCAGCTCGTCGAGCCCGCCCGGCTGCCGCAGCTGGGCCTGCATGTTCTCGATCCAGGGGCCCGCCGTTTGCGTGACTTGCACGGCCTGGTTCGCGACGATGCCGAGGAACGCCGTGACCGGTCCGATGAGGAGGACCACGAACAGTCCGACCGCGGCGAAGGAGGCCAGCCCCTCCCTTCCGCCGAACCAGCGGCAGAGGGTGCGGTAGGCCGGATACATGAGGCCGCTGAGGATCGCCCCCAGGAAGAGCGCCGTGAGGAACGTCCGGATCATCTGGAGGAAGAGGAGGCTGATCCCGACGACGAGGAGGAGAAGGAAGATGGCGCGGAAACGCCCCGGATGAAGGGGCGGGCTCCCGCCGGCGTCAGCCATTCTGTACGTCGGCGCCGAGTTCGGAGTCGAGGTCGGCGCCGATATCGGCGCTGAGATCGCTGAGGAGGCGACCCGTTGCGGTCACGCGGTGCGTCCAGAAATCCGCGACCTCCGGCGCCGTCGTCCCGCCGCGGTCGTGAAGATGCGCCCAGTCCCCCGCCTCGCACGCGAGCCAGTCCAGGGTCGCGCGCGGCCCCTGCGACATCATGGACCGGAGGATGTAGGCGCGTTCGCCCACGCGGAGACCGAAACCGAGGTCGCGCGCGGCTCTCGCGAGGTCCGCCCGCGTGAGGACGAGTCCGCTGCGGACCGGGCTCAGGAGGGCGTTGAAGAAGCTGTCCCCGTCGGTCCGGCGCGGGTCGGGCACCGGTTTCGCCTCGCGGAGCGCGAGCGGACGTCGCGTCGGCGGCCCCAGGCGGGCCGACTCGCCGAAGAGGAGGGCCTCGAGCGTGTCGGCCCACTCCCGGTAGAACGGGGGCGCGATCTGCCGCAGCTTCGTGAGGAAGGGGAGGACCCACGAGAGCAGGTGCTCCCAGAGGAAGGCGTGCCGCGCGTCGCGACAGGCCTGTGCGGACTTTCCGTTCCCCCGCTGCTGGGCTTCCACGAGCCAGGCGTAGCCGCCCAACAGGGCCCGAAGGTGGTCCGGGTCTTCCGGGGGCGTCGTGCCGAGCGCGCGCCAGAAGCCGGCGACGCGGTCGCGCGCCTCGCCGCCCATGCGGCCGTCCGTGCCCAGGAAGGCGGAGGCGTACGGATAGAGCTGGAAGAGGAAGAGGTCGTTGTGGGTGGGCTCGTCCGGCACCGGGCCCAGTTCGAGGAGGTGGCCGATGAGCCGATTCTCCCCGCACGGGCCATCGAGAAGCGCGCCCAGGGCGCGAAACAGCTCCATGGCCGGCTCAGGATCCCGCGCCAGCGGCGCGTGCGGCACTGTTCGCTTTCACGCTACGAAGTAGATGGGGGGCTCGATTTGCTGTCAAGTTGCGCCTCGTCGGGTGCGTGCGCGCCCGCGTCCGGCGGCTTCGAGCCGTGCGGTTCCGGGAGGTCGTACGCCGTGCGCACGGGACGGAGCGGGCGAATGAGCCAGTGCGGCCGGCGCGTCCCGTCGGGAGAGTGCCGGACGGCCCCGCGCGTCTTCGCGAGCCAGCTCCGGTACACCTCGTGCGACCGCTCCGTGTCGACGTGAATATCCCCGTGGCGGTCGCGCCGCGACGCCTTCACCACGCGCACCGCCTGGTGCCAGCAGTGCATCCCGGACACCGGGTCCGGGTGCACCGGGAAGGTGAGGTTCTGGTGGACGCCCACATCCGTCCACCAGATCCGCGACGTGTCCGGATCGTCGGTCTCGTACGGCGCGGCTCCCTGCCGGCGTGACAGCTTCCAGTCGCCGTCCTTCCCCGTGAGGGAGACCGTGGCCATGAGTTGCCGCTGGCCGGCCATGTTCTCCCGCTCGCCGCGGCCGGCCGTCCCCGGCTCGCCCGCATCCGGGCCCGAGCCCGCGGCGTCCGCCAGCTTCCAGCGCCCCATGTGGTGGCTGCACGCGACGACGCCCGGCTTGATCCCCTCCGTCACCCACGCCTTGAGGACGAAGTAGCCGATCTCGGTTTCGACCCGCACGAGATCGCCCGTCCTCACCCCCTTCCGCGCCGCGTCGGACGGGTGGAGCCAGAGCGGGTTCGTGTGGGCGATCTCATCCAGCCACTTGGAGTTGGCCGAACGCGTGTGGATCTGCACCGGGAGCCGGAAGGTGGAGATGAGGCACATCTGGTCCGGCTCCATCGCGGCCGGATGCACGTGGCTCCGGATGTAGGCGGGGACGGCGTACTCGGGCCAGCCCCAGCGGACGAGCGTGGGCGAGTAGAACTCCAGCTTGCCGCTCGGGGTCGGGAATCCGCGGCGGATCGTGTCGTCCACGCGAACGCCCACCGGGCGCCGCCCCTCCGGATCCGGGTCGGGCGCGCCCATGGGCGCGAGGTTCACCGCGGCGGGGCCCGGGGCCCGCGTGTAGACGCGGCCGAACTCGTCTTCCCGCGCGTCGTCGAGTTCCTCGGGCGGGACGGGCCGCTCGTGCAGCGGGCCGATGTCGCGCGCCACCTCGAAGGCGCCGTAGCGGCGCATGTAGTCCAGCGGCGAGAGCCCCTGCGCCGCCGCCGCCTCGGGCAGGCCGGGCACGGAGTGCTCGAACATCCAGGCGTAGTACTCGTCCACCGTCAGGCGCTGCCCGGGCTTCTCCTTCGACTCCACGAACTCGCGGATCCCGAGGCGGCCGTCCGGGTCGATGCGCCAGGAGAGCTCGAGCCAGAACTCGTTCTCCTCCCAGACTTCGCCGGGGTTCGTGTGGCGCGTGTCCGCCACGCGCTCGCCGAGACGCTCCCGGGCGGAGCGCAGCACGGGCTGCCGGAAGCCGATCCACTGGCCGTCGTGGGTCTCGTAGGAGTGGAGGTCGTGCCGCTCGGGCCCGTGTCCCATGGGAAGGACGTAGTCCGCGAAGTAGGCGGACTCGTTCCAGGTCGGCGTGAGCGCGACGTGGAGGCCGACCTTCTCCTCATCCGTCAGGGCCTCGATCCACGCGAAGCCGTCCGGGTTCGTCCACACCGGGTTGTACACGCGCGTGAAGTAGACGTCGAGCTTGCCGCGTCCCTCCCTGAGGAGGTGCGGGAGGAGGAAGGACACCTCGTACATCGCCAGCGGAAACTCGTCGGGCCAGGTGAGTTCGTTCCAGTGCTCCGGGTGCCGGGGCATGCGGATCGGCTTGGGGATGAACTTGTTCCACGTGCTCGGATAGGTGCCGCCGGGGGTCGCCACGGAACCCGTGAGGGCGTTGAGAAAGAAGAGCGTCCGCGCCACCTGCCAGCCGCCTTCGTTGCCCGAAGCGGCGCTCCGCCAGTTGTGCGTGGAGAGGCGCGAACCGGCCCGGGCCACGAGTTCGGCGACCTCGCGGATCTGCGCCGCATCCACGCCGGACTCCTCCGCCGCCCACTCGAAGGTGCACGCCTCGTACAGCTCGCGGAGAGCGGCCTCGAACGACTCGAAGGTGCGCGGGAGATCCGGTTTCTCGGCGGCGAGGTACTCCTCCCAGTTGAACCAGCGCCGCACGAAGTCGCGGTTCCAGGCCCCGGTCGTGATCAGGTGGTTCGCGATCGCGAGGAGGACGGCGGCCTCGGAGCCGGGCTGGGTGGGAAGCCAGTGGTCGGCGTGCGTCGCCGTGTTCGAGAGACGCGTATCGAACACGATGAGCCGCGCCCCCTTCTTGACCCCGTCCAGGATGCGCTGGGCGTGGGGGTTGAAGTAGTGCCCCGCCTCGAGGTGCGAACTCACGAGGAGGATGACGTCCGCGCGGGCGTGGTCGGGGCTGGGGCGGTCCATGCCGAGCCAGAACTGGTAGCCGGCGCGCGCGCTCGAGGAGCAGATGTTCGTGTGCGAGTTGTGGCCGTCGACGCCCCACGCGGCGAGCAGCCGCTCCGTGAACCCGTCCTCGCCCGGGCGCCCCACGTGGTACATGACCTCGCGCTGGCGCCCCTCGTCGATCGCCTTGCGGATCCGCGCCGAGATGTCGTTGAGCGCCTCCTCCCAGGAGACGCGCACCCACTTCCCCTCCCCGCGCTCGCCGGCGCGCTTGAGCGGGTACAGGACGCGGTCGGGGTCGACGATCTGGTTCAGCGTGGCCGGGCCCTTGGCGCAGTTCCGGCCCCGGGAGCCGGGATGCTCGGGGTTCCCCTCGAACTTTTGCACCTGCAGCGTGTCGCGGTCGACGTAGGCCAGGAGTCCGCACGCGGACTCGCAGTTGAAGCAGGTCGTGGGGACGAGCATGTAGCGCCGTTCGCGCCGCTTCGGCCACGCCTTCGAGTCGAGTTCGACCCAGTCGTCCCAGCGTTCCCGCGGGGGAAAGGCGGCGAGTTGGTTGCGGCTGGGGCCGGGATAGAAGGTTTCGCCGCGACCCTCGGTCTCGGAGCGCGCCGCGCTCACGCGCTCGCTGAGTTCGTGGAGCCGCCGCGAGGCGGCGTCCGGCCCGGAGCCGTTGCCCCCCGCGCCGGAACCGTTGCGGCCCGGGCCGCCCGGATCGCTCATGCGAGCGGCACGGACTGGCCGGCCTGCACGTACGCGTGCTCGTGCGCGAGGAGTCCCGCGAGGGCGGCGATGCCGATGAGCGGGGCGACCCAGGCGCCGGCGAGCGGGCTCACCGTGAGGGCGGCCGCGAGCGTCACGAGCAGGATGCCGCTCCAGAACCACGGGGCGTAGCGGCCGCGCACCATGTTCCGGGCGGCGAGGGCGGCGTGGGCCGTCGCGTGCGTGAGCGTGAGTTCGGCGAGCACGAGCAGCAGGTGCGCGGCGGCCGTGAGCCCCACGAGCCGGCCCAGCGCGGCGGAGCCGCCGAGCGACGGGAAGAGCATCAGGGCCGCGCCGCCCGCCAGCACCGCCTGTACGAGGAAGTGCGGCGGCAGGAGCGGATTCTGCCAGAGGTCGCGCGCCCGGGCCTGCGCGAACAGGTAGGCCGTGTAGACCGCGGTCATGCCGGCCAGGGGCGCCCCCGCCCACGCCAGCCAGCGCGTCCACTCCGCGGCGCCGGCGCCGCCGACCAGCCCCGCCGCGAGGTGCGCGGTCAGCGCCGCGCCGTAGCCCGCGATCACGAACGCCCCCCGCACGAGCCAACTCTTCATGTGGGGTCTCGTGAAGATGAGGAGGAAGCGCTTCGGGTGCTCCAGGTCCCAGATCAGCAGCCCGCCGGTGAGCGCGAGCGCGGCGAGACCGAGGAGCGGCGTGAGGGTGAGCCAGGTCCCGCCCTGCCACGCGAGCCCGCCCAGCAGGCAGAGGAGGAGCGCGGCGAGGTACACGCCGGCGGAGACCCCCTTGGTGAGCGTGTACAGGCTCACCCGCCAATCCCACGGCGCGGTGTGCGACACGTCGTAGGAGAGGATTGCGGCGGCCGAGGAGTTCGGGCCGTGCCGCCCGTCCGTGCCCATTGCGTGCGGCTGGCCCGAGCCGACCTCGTGCGGGCCCTCGGGCTGCTCGCTCCACATGTACAGTCCACCCCCGGGACGGACCGCGGCCAGCGGATCGAGCGTCGCCTGGTGCGCCCCCTTGTAGAACAGCTTCGGATGGGTCTCCTTCTCCGGCCGCCGGACGCTCACCGGGTCGCGCCCGACGTACTGCGAGACCTTCGATTCCGGGTCGTCGAGGTCGCCGACGATGATCGCCTCCGTCGGGCACACCGTGACGCAGGCCGGCTCCAGCCCCATGTCGATGCGGTGCGCGCAGAAGTTGCACTTCTCCGCGGAGTGGTCGTCGGGGTTGATGAAGATCGCGTCATAGGGGCAGGCGGCGATGCACGCCTTGCAGCCGATGCAGATCGACTTGTCGAAGTCCACGATCCCGTCGGGGCGGCGGAACATGGCCCGGGTGGGGCACGCGGTCGTGCACGGCGCGTCGTCGCACTGGTTGCAGCGCGTGACCTGGAAGGCGCGTCGCGCGGCCGGGAAGGTCCCCACGTCGGCGTACTTCACGTAGGTGCGCGTGACGCCGAGGGGGACCTCGTTCTCCGACTTGCAGGCCGTCGTGCAGGCGTGGCAGCCGATACAGCGGGTGTGGTCGATGACCTTTGCCCAGCGGCCGGTCGGGCTGCCGCCGTTCGCGGCGGAGTCTGGCATGCCTGCTCCCCGTGAGAGGGTCGGTGCGGTCGCGGCCTCGCGCTCGCGCGGGCCGGCGGTCTCCGGTCACATGGCGCTGCCGGCAGGCCTATGTTCCACCGTCGCGCCGGACCGGGCAAGCCCGTTCCATCGGTCGGTCCGTCGGCCCGTCAGTCCGTCAGCACCATCGTGAGGCCCGGGAGGTCCATGCCCTTCGCCTCCACCCGCCACGTCTCGCCGGGGGAAAGCGGCTCGAGCGGGGTCATCGTCCCCGTGCTCACGACCAGGCCGTGTTCCGGGATCCCGGCATCGGAGAAGCGAGGCCACAGCCGCGGCACGACCTCCAGCGCCTCGAGCGGATGCCCGAGGACATCGCTTCCCCGGCCGCGCGCCACGAGTGTCTCGTTACGCAGGAGCCGCACCTCGAGCCGGTCGAGGCGGGCCACCCGTTCGTCGAAGTCCGGCACCTCCCGGTTGACCGGCCGGCCGACGATGAGCGCGCCGTGCAGCCCGAAGTCGGCCACCGAATCCGCCGGCGTGAGATGCCAGTCCGGATAGTGACAGTCGACGATCTCGAATCCGAGCGAGACCCAGCTCGGCCGGCCGGCGCCGGGAGCGTCACCGTTGGGAGCGTCACCTTCGGGCTCGATGCCGAAGACGACCTCCACTTCAATCATCGGGGCGCGGAACTTCGCCAGGGAGACCTCTGCCTCCGGTCTCGCCAGGCGCAGCGTGCGCGCGTAGATGGGGGCGAGGATCGGCTCGTCGAGCCCGAATCGCGGCCAGATCTCCCGGTTCGTGAACCCGACCTTGCAGCCCAGCAGACCGTATCCCTGTTCCTGAAGGCTGCGGTCCAGCGCGGCCCCGACGCGATAGGCCCGGTCGAGACCGAACTCCCCGGTGCGCTGCGTCGGCGGCCGGACCGTTTCGCGCCGGTCGCGGGCGGCAAGCAGGTCCCGGGCGAGATCCGCCTCGAACGCGTCCGCGGCGGCGGCGGTGTCGGTCGTGGCATCGGCCACAGCGTCGGCTTCGGTCATGTACGGCTCCGGGGCAGGTCCGGCCGGGGCTTGCGGGTCGCGCGCCGAAACCGGACGATTTCGCTTGTCAGGCCGTGCCAATGGTAACGTCTCGTGAGAGAGAACGAGATGCCTTTCGAGAGCATAGACCCGACCACGGAAGAACGGCTCGCGTCGTTCCCGGCCCTCGATGCGGACGGGATCGGCGAGGCGCTGGAACGGGCCCGCGCGGGGTTCGAGGTGTGGCGGCGGGTGCCGGTGGCCGAGAGGGCCGAACGCCTCCTCGTGCTGGCGGAACTCGTCGAGCGGGGCAAGGCGGCCTATGGCCTGCTGATGACGCGCGAGATGGGCAAGCCGCTCGCCAGCGCGGTCGCCGAGGCGGAGAAATGCGCCTGGGTGTGCCGGTACTACGCCGAGCACGGGCCCGCCCACCTGGCGCCCGAGCGCTTCGAGTCCACCGGCACGCACTGCTGGGTCGAGTACCATCCCCTGGGCGCGGTGCTCGGGATCATGCCGTGGAACTTCCCGTTCTGGCAGGCCATGCGCTCCGCCGTGCCGACGGTGCTGGCGGGCAACGCCTTCCTGCTCAAGCACTCGCCCAACGTGCCGCAGTGCGCGGTCGCGCTCGAGGGACTGTTCTCGCGCGCCGGATTCCCGGAGGGCGTATTCCAGAACGTCTTCGTCGAGGTCGAGGACATCCCGGGCGTGCTCGACGACCCGACCGTGCAGGCCGCCTCGCTCACGGGCTCCGTCGCGGCCGGCTCCGCGCTCGCGGCCGAGGCGGGACGCCGTATCAAGACGACGGTGCTCGAACTCGGCGGCAGCGATCCCTTCATCGTCATGGAGAGCGCGGACCTCGACCGGGCCGTCGCGACCGCCGTCGATGCCCGCATGTGGAACAACGGCCAGTCGTGCATCGCCGCCAAGCGGATGCTGGTCCAGCGTTCGATCGTCGACGAGTTCACCGCGCGGCTCGTCGAACGCGTGGCGGCGCTTCAGGTCGGCGACCCGAGGGAGTCCGAGGTCGAAATCGGACCGCTGGCCCGCCGCGACCTGAGGGATCACGTCGCGGAGCAGGTGGAGGCCACCGTGGCCGCCGGCGCCCGCGTGGCCACGGGCGGGCGCGTCCCCGACCGGCCCGGATGGTTCTACGAACCCACCGTGCTCACCGACGTCCCGGACGGATCCCCGGCCACGGATGACGAGATCTTCGGCCCGGTGGCCAGCGTGTTCCCGGTCGCCGACATGGACGAGGCCATCGAGCGCGCCAACGCCACGGAGTTCGGCCTCTGCTCCGCCATCTGGACGAACGATGCCGAGGAACGGGCCCGCGCCGTCCGCGACCTGGAGGCCGGCGGCGTCTTCATCAACGGGATGTCCGCTTCAGATCCCCGCGTCCCCTTCGGCGGCGTCAAACGCTCGGGCTACGGGCGCGAACTCGGCCCCCACGCGATCCGCGAGTTCGTGAACGTGAAGACGGTGTGGGTCGGCGACTGACGTCAGCGTGACGCCCGCGTTCGGTCCCGGCGGTCGTCCCGGGGCGCGGAGACGAGACCGTCGTTCAGCAGTTGTTGAAAGTGACTCGCAATGGTCTCCTCGACGGGACGGAAGGTCATGCCGAGCACGGTCCTGGCGCGCGCGTTCTCGAACCTCAGGGGATACCCCACGTTGCGCTTCGCCACGGCGCGGGGGATCCCCCCCAGGGGCGCGTACCCGATGGCCATCGGATTGGGCACCGTGCGCCGGGGCAGAGGGGAAGCCGTCGCCGAAGCGCTCCCGCAGGATCCCGGCGATTTCGATCAGGCTGCGCGTCTCGCCGACCAGGATGTAGCGTCCCTCCGCCTCGGGGATGAGACCCGCCTGCAGGTGACCCTCCGCGACGTCCCGGACATCGACGATGGCGAACTCCAGTTCGGGAGCGCCGACGCGATGGGCGCCGTTCCCCAGATCGCGCATGATCAGGACCCCCTCGGCGTTTGTATTTCGGCTGAGGCCGGGTCCGAGAACCAGCCCGGGATTCACGACCACCAGGTCCCACCGCGCCTGTTCCTCCGCCATTTTCCAGGCCAGCCGCTCCGACAGAGTCTTGGAGTAGGAGTAGGGCTGGTGGCCTTCGTGGCTCGTGGTGTTCCAGTGGCTCTCGTCGAACCGGTCCGCCTCGATCTGCTCGAGGTCGGCCGCGTCTCCGTAGATCGCCACGATGCTGGAAGTCAGCACCACGCGCCGGACCGCGGGTGTCCGGTCGGCGGCCTCCAGTACGTGGCGCGTGCCGCGTGTCGCGGGTTCGATGAGATCGCGCACCGGATCGTCGACGTCGCGCACGATGAGCGGGGAGGCTGTGTGGAAGACGAGAGGGCAGCCCGCCATCGCCCGGTCGAACCCTCCAGGATCGAGGAGGTCGGCGCGGAACAGGGACAGCGTTCCGGGAAGGTCCCGGGCCATCGCCCGCAGGTGACCGGTTTTTACGGGATCCCGGGGATCGCGCACGGTCCCGTGGACGTCGAAGCCCTGTTCCAGAAGCCGCTTCACAAGCCACGATGCGACGTAGCCGTTCGCACCCGTGACGAGCACCGGCCCGTGCGGTGGCCACCGGCGGCGGGGTGTCACAAAAGCGAAGCCCGGTGGCCGCTGCCCGACAGGAAATCGCGATAGCGCGCGAACGCCTCGTCGATCATTTCGCGCGTCAGGCCGTGGTCCGCGATATCGTACTTGTGCCGCTGCTCTACGCGCCGTTGCTCGTCCTGCTTCCAGAACCAGGCTTTCATCGCCTCAATCGACTCGGACTCCATCGACCAGCCGAACCGACGATAGATGCCGACCACAACTGCGATGGGGTCGCGGACCAGATCCAGGAAGCTCACATCGTGCCAGCGGTGCTCCAGTTCGGGGTGCGACCGCCGAAACTCAACCGCTCGGTCAAGCATGCGACTCATCGCTCTCAGTTGTTCGGTACCGAGCTCCTTGCGGGGGCGCGGCTCGCTGATTTCCGACCGGAAGCGCTCCACCAGACTGCACCAGGACCCCATGAATTCGACGGGTTCGCGATGCGTCTGAATGAACAGGGCGTCGGGATATGCCTCAAGCAGGGCGCCCAGTTCCATTAGATGGGTCGGCATCTTGAAGATCCATTGGCCCTGGCTGCCCGGGTGACAGGCCCTTCGCTGATAGTTGTAGTGCTGCATGGTGCGGCGATGCACGTGGTAGGCCTCGCGGGTGCCGCTCTCCTCGAGCCACCGCACGTACCTGGGAAGCCGATATCGAGTCGCGAACACCCATGTCTTGAGCGACAACCTGAGGATCGGGATATCCTCTTCCGGTTCGTCGAGGCCAACATGGTGAAGGCCCGCGAGAGTATCTACGATACCCCCCGCTTCGAATACGTCCGCCGCCTTGATACGGCGGGGATCCCGGGGAGTGCCGACGACCGCTGCGTAGCCGCCGTCCGGAATGACGGGCTCGACGTATTCGTAGGCCCGCAAGGCCCAGAACCGCCGGTCCCGGGCCAATAGACGGTGCAGGAAGGTCGTGCCCGTCCTGTTGATGCCCACGATGAACACTGGCTGTTCGATTGGCTGCCGCCCGATCTCCGGCAGCCGCGTGCGCTCTCCGGCCAGTTCGGCGTTGTTGCGCAGAATTCGGCACAGGTCGAACGTGCAATGCCCGATGCGCTTTGCCAGCAGGCCGGCTTCGGGAGCGTTGAAGCCCTCGACGAGACGGGCCAATCCCTCCAGCATCCACTCGGGGTAGGTGGTGTCGAAGGACACGCCGTTGTCCCTGGCGTATCGCCGGGCCTGGTTCAGCACGCTGTCCAGGCTGACTCCCAGCTGCGGAATCGCCTGCGGCCATTCTTCCTCATGGTCTCTCACCCAGCGGTTGTAGCGGACATACCTGGTGAGAGGACCCGGCCAGTTGATGTCACCAGGACAGTCCTCTCGAATGGCCCGGTCGGAGACCGGCAGCGTCTGGGCCGTTTCGGAGCCCCGAAACCAATAGGGGGCGAAGTGATCGAACAGGGGCCAGCTGCGGGCCATCGGAGACGCGTCCCCGTGCGCCTGACAGGCGCGCTTGAAAACGGTGTAGGGAACCTCGGGATAATCGAGGCCGAACTCCGCGAGCTGCATGGCCCGGTACGACGGCGCGTTGTTGCAGCAGTTGTAGATAGTGAAGCGCCGATTCGCATTCATGGAAATGTCGGTGCACATGCGCGTCAGCGTATCCGCCGGATCGTCGGTGGCCCGCATGGTGAACCCCTGCGGAATCATTCCGACCTGGACCGCCGCCGCGAAGACAAGCTGTGGAGGGGTGTCCGACTGGGCGTAACCGGTGGAGGCCATGGTGGTTTGCCCGAAACGGAAGACGGCCACCGGCAGGCCCGCCTGATGCGCGAACAGGACGGCCTGTTCCGCCACAAGCTTGCTCCAGGTATACCCGAGCAACCCGAGCGGCATCACCCTCTTCATTCGACCCAGGTCGGGCTGCGCATGGTCACCGATGTAGCAGTCGCTGTATTCGCCGGCAAAGGAGTGCACGTACTCGGGGAACACACCCATCGTCGATACGTGAAACAGGTGCTTGAGGCGGACACTCAGACACAGCCGGAGGACCTCGCGCACTCCGAGAGCGTTTACCTGGCGGAGAGACCGGTAGGACGCGATCAGGTTCGGGTTGGCCGCAAGGTGGTAGACAGCGTCGATTTCCCGGCACAGCCGGTCGAAGTCGTCGTGCGAGAGCCCGAAGCGGGACTGCGAGACATCACCGGCGTAAACGCGGATTCTCGACGTGAACGCATCGTCCCAGGTCTCCGCGTGTTCCATGTTGGCGCGCAGTCGCTCGAAGCCGCGTTCCGCCGATTCGGCTCGCACGACGCAATGGACCGTCACTTCGGACTTGTGAGCGAGCAGGTCTTGCACGAGGAAACGACCGACGAATCCGGTTGCGCCGGTGACCAGGACATTGCAAAAGTCGGCGGGCGAAACCGCGGGAGCCGGGGTTGCCTCGGCTAGCGCGGCGCGAACGGATCGGCGCAGGGTGGTGAGATCGCGCTGGCAATCAGGCGGCAGGGTCCCTCCCAGTGGTGGCACCGGGTGCCTTGTCGCGGATGCGGTGGCCATGGCGGAATCAGTCACCCGCGACAGAACCGGCGTTCGGCACCGTCGACGAAATCACTCGTCGCGCGGATCCGTCGAAGCCGTGAAGCGGGGCGGGTTCATCCTTTGGGAAGTGGTCCTCGAGTCTGTTCGCAAACGGCGAGCTCCGGCGCGTTGTCCGCTGTCCGAATTGCTCGGCCGCGGCGGCCGAACCGTCATCCTCGGCCACCGTGACGGCTTCGTCGTCCGAGGCGGCTCCTTCGACGATCGTCTCTGCCAGGGACAGAGCCGTCGCGGTGGTCATGAGCTCCAGGGCGCTGACCTGATGGTTGTACTGTGTCTGGATAAATGCTCCCAGTTCGGCGACCGAAATCGACGTCAGCCCGAAGCTCGACAGCGGCTCGGCGACATCGCCCTCTTCGTGCCCGCAGAGCTCGGCCACCTTGGCGGAGATCTGCGCGACAACGCTCTCCAGGGTCAGTTCGCCGCGCACGTTCACCTCGAACGCCGCCTGGTTGTTCAGCAGGCGCCCGTTGCGCATGTAGTCCGGGGAATCGACGGTCCACGCAGGGTTGGAGAACAGCGCGGTGACCAGATGGTCGTGCCCTGTCGTGCCGCGCTCCGTCGTGCCGGGCGCCATCGCGCGCAGGGCGTAGTCGAGATTGGCGATCGCGAAATTCGCGCTCACCGTCGTCATTCCCGCCGCGCGCATCATCCGCATCACGTGGAGGCTGCGCGCCGCCATCCCGACCTCCGTGACGGGGCCGAGGTTGTACGAGAACCCCGGCAGCCCCTGCTGGCGACGCCAGGCCGCCAGCCCGTCCAGAAAGGCGCTCGCGCTGCTGTAGTTGACCTGCCCCACGTTCCCGAACGTCGAGGCGATGGACGAGAAGAGGACGAAGTAGTCGAGGGCGCAGTCGGTCGTGGCATCGTGCAGGTTCAAAGCGCCGCGCGCCTTGGGCGCGAACACGTTCTCCAGGGAGTCGGGAGAGGTGTCGAGGAACGAGCGGTCCTCCAGCGTTCCGGCAAGGTGGAAAACGCCCTTGAGCGGCCGTCGCACCCCGGCGATGCAGCGGCGCACATCCTCCGCGTCGCGCACGTCGCCCGAAACGATCTCGATTTCGTAATCGCCGGTCATCTTCGACAGCGTGGTCGTCTGGCGGAGCCACTCGACGCTCCGTCGACGCTCCGGATCGCGGTCCATCAGGGTGACGTGCCGGGCCCCCGCCGCGATCAGGTAAGGCACCAGGCGCAGCCCGAAACCGCCCAGCCCGCCCGTGACCAGGTAGGTGGCCTCGGGATCGAGGAAGGGGCGCGTGTCCGCGATCGGGAACCCCCGATTCGCCGGGTCGGACGGCGCTTTCAGGACCAGTTTCCCCTGGTGCCCGCCCGTCGTCATCAGGCGGAGGGCCCTGGCGTAGTCGCCGTACTCGTAGGCGGTGAGTCGCGGTGGCGGCACCGCACCCTCGTTCATGAGGTCCAGACAGGCCTGCGATAGCATGTGCGACAGCACCGGATCGTCGAGCATCAGCCGGTCGACGTCGATTGCGGCGAAGCGGAGGTTCTTGCGGAAGACCCGCATGCCGAGCGAGTTGTCCGTGAAGATGTCGACCTTCCCGATCTCGCAGTGCCACCCCGAGGGCCTGAGGGCCTTGAGGCAGAGGGCGATGTGGTGGCCCGCGAGCGAATTCAGCACGACATCGACGCCTTCGCCCCCCGTCGCCTCCATCAGGTCGTCGTACCAGTCGTGGCTGTGCGAATCGAACGCCCCGCGCACGCCCATCTCGAGCAACTGCTCGCGCTTGCTCCGGTTGCCGGCGGTCGCGTAGACCTCCGCCCCGACGTGGTGCGCCAGCGCGATCGCCGCCTGCCCGACACCACCCATCGCGGAGTGGATGAGGACCCGCTGTCCCTCCTTGAGACGGGCCAGGTGGATGAGCGCGTAGTACGCGGTCACGGTCACGGAGAGGGAGGCCGCGGCCTCCTCCATGCTCAGTCCGGGCGGCTTGAGGAAGGCCAGGTGCTCGTTCACGACGATTCGGTTGGCGATGCAGCCGCCCGTCGTGACGGCCACCTCGTCTCCGGGGCTCAGACGCTTCACGTCCGGGCCGGCGCGGCGCACGACGCCGCTCCCCTCGATGCCGACCTCGCGACCCAGCGCCGAGCGCTCGTAAGCCATCGCGGGCAGGAGCCCCAGTGTAACCATGACATCGCGAAAGTTCAGCGCCGCCGCGGCCATCTCGATCTCGACGTCGGAGGGTCCGAGCGGGGGCAAGGCCGTGGCCGCCACCTGCAGACCGCTCACCTGGCCGGGGTTGTCGAGACGGAGTCGGTACGGGGGATCCGCTTCCGCGGGCACGAGCGGCCAGCGGTCCCGAACGCTCACGACGCGCGGCACCCACAGGCGTCCGTCCCTGATCGCCAGCTCCCGCTCGCGCGGGTCGCACGCGTCGATCCCGGCCAGCGCCTGGAGGTCCCCGGCCGCGCCCAGATCGACGAGACGGAAGTCGATCTTTGTGTCCTCGGCGAGAAGCTCGAGCGCCAGGCTGCGCACGGCTCCCCACAACGCGCTCCCTCGCGGCGCCTCCACGCCGCAAACGGCGCCCTGCGTCACGACGTTCAGGCGACAACTCCGGGTCGCGCTCTCCAGCCGGAAGGGCGCGAGGGCCTGGAGGAAGGCGACGAGGCGCCACACCGCTCGCTCGCCCGTCGGATCATCCGGGTCCGCCCCGACGAAGAAATCGATCGCCTCGAGGTCCGCGCCCCACGGCCACTCTTCCAGCGCTGCAAAATCGCCGGCGTCGAGGGCGCTCCAGGGGACGCGATACGCCTGGGCCGACTCGAGTTGCGCAATCCACTCCGTGGCCAGGCTGCCGGGTTCGCCAATCACCCAGCGGGGACCGGCGGCGCCGGTCGAAGCCGCGGTCGCGCCGGTCGGAGCGAAACCCTCCTGCCCAGCCTGCAGGAGGGTCGTGCGGGGGCCGGCATGAAGCGTGGTCCAGCCGTTCCCCGGCTCGATGATGTCGCTCTCGGCATGCGAGACGAGCGCGAGTCCCCCGGGTACGGCCAGCCGCTCGAGAAGCGCCCACGCTTCGGCCCAACGATCCCCGGTCGCTCCATCTTCGCCCGCGTCACGGTGCAGAAGGACGATTTCGGCCGCACCGGGCCGTAGAAGACCTGTCGCCATGTCCGTCTCGAAGCGCGCCCTCCGCCGTGGCGTCCAGCGAGGCGAACCGAATCGCGGCATCGCGGTGATTGAAGGCGTCGTAGAGTGCGCGCGTGGCCTCTTCGTCGTCGCCCAGCATCCAGTACTCGCTCTGCGCGTCGGGGCCGGAGAGATGCTCCAGGCATCGGTCGAGCATGGTCCGCTCCGCCTCCCGGCGGCCAGCGATCTCGATGACATGACAGGCGTACGGGCTGCCTGCCGCACCCTGTTCGAGGCCGGCGATGAGGGCGGCGGGGTCGATGTCTCCGTCCCGGATCGCGTCTCCGATCCGGGGCGCCGGAGGCACGAACTTCGGCTGCCAGCGGATGAGGTGCTTGCTGTCGGGGACGTCGCTCCAGCGCGGATTGCTGTTGAAGGAGTGGTACTCTCCGATGTGCGCGAGCAGCTGCCCCGTATCGGTGTCGTAGAGGCTGAGCCGCCCGATGTACAGCTCGCCGAGAGGCTTGTTGTACTGGCCCCGTTCGTCCACGTCGAACCAGTCGCCCGTATCGACGAGAAAACAGGTGATGCGCGGCCCCGTCGGGGGGCGCACGAAGGTAATGTCGCACGCCCGCTGCGGCATGGAGAAGAAGTCGGGCAGGCGCATCAGGTAGCGCAGAAAGATCTGCAGTCCGCCGTCGGTGAGCGGGGGATAGAGGAGATATCCCTCCTCGCGGCCGGACGCCCACAGTTCCTCGTCGACCTCGATTTCGAACAGCACGTCCGTCGAACCCGAGTCCATCTCGATCCGCTGGACGCTGCGGAACTCGGGGCCGAACTCGAACGCATCCCCGACGACCGCTTCAATCTGGTCGTAGAACTCCTCTCCCGTCGCGAGGGGCGAGGGATCGAAGTCGGAAGCGAGGACACCGTCCAGCGTCGGGAACGCGTTGACGGCATGGTCCTCATCCACGCGCCGCACCCTTCCGCGGCAGTGCAGCGTCCCCGCCTCATCGTCCTCGAAGGATCGGGTGGAGATGGTGAACGTGAACTGGCCGGGAGCGTCGGGCACGGGGAACAGGGCCGTCTGCAGCCGCACCGGCGTCGGGCTCACCGGCGTGTGCTGCAGGAACTCGATCTCCTCGATGTTGATGGGGTCCCCGGAGAACGCCTGCAGCAGGAGTTCGATGTATCCGGCGGCCGGAATGATCGGGGCCCGATGGACGCGGTGGTCCGTCATCCAGGGGAAGTCCTTCTCGGAGAGCCGCGCCTCGAACAGGATGTGGTCGCAGGCCACACGGTGTCCGACGAGTGGGCCGTGGGAGTACTCGCCGCGCCGGACGAAAATCTCGTCGTCGACCAGGTCGTCGCTGGTCGTAGTCTCTTCCCTGGGATGGCCGGGAAGGAGATGAGCGATGGGTTCCGGACGCGGATACTGCGAGGCGAAATCCAGCGTGACGCCGGCCCGGTACAGGTTCCCCAGGGCCTCCTGAAAGCCCAGGCACGCATCCTCATCCTTCATCAGTGTGGGGAGACAGGCCACGGCCGGGCCGGCCGCTTCCAGACACTGCCGGATCAGGGGCTGCAGCGCGCCGTGCGGGGCGATCTCCAGGACCACGTCGGGTCGGCATTCCCGCCTCACGGTCTCCATCGCCGCGCCGAAGAGGACGGGGTTCCGGATGTTGGACCACCAGTAGGCGTTGTCCAGACGCTCCACCGTCTCCCCGGTGACGGAGGACACCATGGGCACGTCGCCGTCGAAGTCGCATTCGTTCAGGAAGGCGAACGCCTGCAGCGCGTCGTCCCGCAGCGGATCCATGGCGGTGGAATGGAATGCGATGTTCCCGGGGATCAGCCGGTTCTGCAGGCCGCGCCGGTCGAGTTCGGCCATCACGGGCCGCAACGCGGCTTCCTTCCCGCAGATGACGGTGTTGGCGGGCGAGTTCTCGCAGGCGATCTCCACCTCGGCGGGCCGGTGGTTTTCCAGCAGGTCCTCCACGCCCGGCCGGTCGAGGCCGACCGCCAGCATCCGGCCGGAGCCGGCCACCCGCTGCTGCAGCGTGGCGCGGTGGTAGACGAGCCGCGTCGCCTCGGCGAGGGAAAGCGCCCCGCTCGCGTACGCCGCGGCGACCTCGCCCGAACTGTGTCCGACGACGCACTCCGGATGGACACCCCATGTCGCCAGCAGCTCCACCAGGGCGCACTGGATCATGAAGATGGCCGGCTGGGCGAGCTGAACCTCGTTCAACTCCTCCTGGCTCGCCGAGAAACAGGCGTCGCGCAGCGACACGTCCGAGTGCTTCCGCCACTCCTCCTCGATGGCGTCGACGACCCGCCGGAAGACGGGGTCCGCGTCGTAGAGGTCGCGCCCGCACCCGGCCCACTGCGTGCCCTGTCCCGAGAACACCATGGCCACCCGACGCTCGCCCGCTTCCACCGTGGAGACCGGGGAGGGGTCTTCCGCGAAGGCGTCCAGTGCCTCGACCAGCTCCGAGCCGGTGCGGACGGCGAACGCCGTGCGCACCGGGAACTGGGCGCGGCGCCGGCCCAGGTTTCCGGCCAGCGTGTAGAGGTCGGTCTCCCGCCCGTCGAGAAACGCCCGCAGGCGTCGCGCGCTCTCCTCCAGGGCCTTCGGCGTCCGCGCCGAGAGAGGGATCATGTAGCCGGCGTCGGACGCCAGCGGCACCGACCACGCCCTGGATGGGTCCGGCCGGTACTCCCGCACGACGCAGTGTCCGTTCGCACCGCCGAACCCGAAGGAGTTGATCCCGACCACGACCGGGCGGTCGGGGAACGGCTCGCAGGCGGTCTGCACCTCCAGCGGACCGCGGTCGAAATCGATCTCCGGATTCGGAATCAGGTAGTTCTTCGAGATGGGGGCGAACGTCCGCCGCCGCATCATGAGGATGACCTTCAGCAGCGCACAACTGAACGCCGCCGCCTCGAGGTGCCCCACGTTGCTCTTCACGCTGGCCACGCGGAGCGGCACCTCGCGCTCGACGCCGCCGAACGCCTCGGCAATGGCGTTTCCTTCGATGCGGTCGCCCACGACCGTGCCGGTCGCGTGCGCCTCCACGTAGTCGAAGTCCTCCGGCCGCAGTCCCGCACGCCCGCAGGCCTCGCGCATCAGTTCGACCTGTGAATGGCGCGTCGGCGCCGTGATGTAGCGCCCCTGGGCGAGTCCGGCGGCATCATCGGCGGTCCCGGCCGTGTTGACCGCCGTGGCTTCGATCGCCGCGAAGATGTGGTCTCCGTCCCGCTCGGCCGCCTCCAGCGGCTTGACGGCGAACACGAACGCACCTTCGGACCGCATGTAGCCGTTGGCGTCCGCGTCGAAGGAATGACAGCTGCCGTCGGGACTGATGACGCCGAGGGCGTTGAAGGAGGCGCTGCAGCGGGCGGACCCCAGGTAGGTGGCGGCGCCCACCAGAGCCTGCTCGCAATCGCCCTGACGCATCGCGTTCACCGCCGTGTGAAGCGCGGTCAGCGACGCCGAGCAGGCGGTGGAGGTCGCGATCGACGGCCCCATGAGGTTGAGATGGTAGGAGATCCGGTTCGCCAGCATCGAGGCGTCGATGCTCAGGATGGAGAACTCGTTGGTCCCGAACAGGGCGCGCCAGTTCGCGGTGGAGGCGACCTGGGCTCCGATGAAGACGCCCGTGCGGCTGTTGCGGAGGGCGTTCAGGCTCCAGCCGGCGTGTTCGCAGCTCTCCCACGCGCAGCCCAGCAGCATCCGGATCTGCGGATCCATGTAGGCCATTTCATGGTGGGAGACCCCGAACAGGCCCGGATCCATCCGCTGCTCCAGGTCGTCCCGGAGCAGCCCTTCGTACGGACTGCCGAAACGACCCGGACCCGAGAACCGGCCGATCGGCTGGTAGCCCCGGCCGTAGCGCTCCGTGACGAACTCCTGGACGACCTCGCGTTCGCTGAGGAGCCGCCAGAAATCTTCGTCCGTGCGGATGCCGCCGGGCATCCGGTAGGCATAGCCGACGATGGCGATGGGATCGCCGGATGTCCCTGCGATCGAAGTCACATGGCCTCCGCTCGGCGGCGCGCGCCAGTGGCTCCCAGGACGGGCAGCCTGACGTTCGCCGGCCCGGCGGGTTGCGGCTCCGAAGTCAACGCGAACTCGAAGTCCGCCAGAGCCTCGCGGACACCGTCTCCGGCAAACCGGAACTCAGCGGGGATGGCGTTCCGGCGCGCCTCTGCGCGTTGCAGGGCCTTCCGTCTGAGACGTCCTCCGGACCCGCGGCCGAACCGGGATCCGATCCGGCTTCATGGAACGATGCCGACTCCGACTTCAGGTAGTCCTTGAAGCCGCGGAGAACGGTCTGCTGGCGCGTGAACTTCTCGCAGTGATGGCCCGTGGCGGCCAGACTGATGGCCAGCGGCAGCAATCGAGGGTGGTCCTGGAGACTTTGGCGATGTAGCGCGAAAACGGCGGGAGCTGTTCCGGCGTGAGGCGCCGGCGGATTCCCATGATGCCCGCATAGAGGATGTGCCCGGCCACCGGCTTGTGGAGGTGCGGTACGGGATTGAGGTGGTCCAGCAGAGTAAGGCAGCGGTCGAAGTAGTTCTCCAGCGTCGAATCGTAGATGGTCCCGATGACCCGGAGATACCCCTCCACCAGCGTCGCGGGATCCATTTGCGGCTTGAAGTTCAGGGAGGTGTCGTCGATTGCGACGGGTTTGTCCAACAATCGATTCTCGCGCTCCAGCCGGGTCCAGAGGTTCGTGCCCTTGAGCGCGGTCAGCAGCCCGATCAGCGCCATCGGAATCCCGGTTTCCTGAATGAAATCGATCTGGGCATCGAACGCGTTGTCATCGTCGTCGTCGAGCCCGAGGATGAAGCCGCCCAGAACCTGCATGCCCTTCCCCTGAATCTTGCGCACAGCCTTGAACAGGTAGTCGTCATCGCGCGTGTCGATGTTCTGCGGTTTCTTCATCTTCTTGAGCGCCTTCGGGTTGGGCGTCTCAATGCCCAGGAAGACGGAGTCGAAACCGGCCTCGATCATGACATCCATCAAGTCGTTCATCCGGACGAGATTGACGCTCGCTTCCGTGAACAGGGAAAGGGGTGGTCGCGCTCCTTTTGCCATTCGGCGATCGCGGGGAGGAGCCTGGAGACCTCGCGCTTGTTGCCGATGAAGTTGTCGTCGACGAGAAAGAGAGGGCCCCGCCATCCCAATGCATACAGAAGCTCGAACTCGGCCACCATTTGTTCCGGGGATTTCGTTCGGGACACGCGGCCGTACAGCTTCGTGATGTCACAGAACTCGCAGTCGAAGGGGCATCCCCGCGAGAACTGCAGACACATCGAGTAGTAGTCGTTCAGGTCGATGAGGTCGAAACGGGGAAGCGGAGCGAGGGTCACATCCGGCCTCCGCGGGGCGCGATAGATGGCCTTTGCGGCGCCGTTCTCCAGGTCGCGAAGGAAGTCCGGGAAAGTCTCCTCGACCTCATCGAGCACGAAATGATCGACGCCCTCCATCTCCTCATGAAACGTAGTGGGATGCGGACCGCCGGCGATGACGGGAACCTGCGCGCGGTTGCAGCGCTCCACGACCTGCTCCAGCGAGGGGCGTTGCGGGATCATGCTCGACGTGAAGGCCAGGTCCGCCCACTCCAGGTCGGCGTCCTCGAGCGAAGTCACGTTGAGGTCGACCACGCGCAGGTTGTACCGCGATGGGAACATCGCGGCGACGGTTAGCAAGCCTAAAGGAGGAAAGGCCGCCCTGATTCCCATGATATCCAGGGCGTAGTTGTGGCCCCAGTATGTCGGCGGGTGCCTGGGATAGAGCAGCAGCGCGTTAGGCATGCGAAACCGGAGGCTCGCGCGATGCGCGGGTCAGTCCGCGCGAATCAGGAACCCTCGACAGCCCCTCGCACGGCCTCGTCGGCAGCGTCGAACAGCATCTTGCGCCATTTCTTCCGCTGATTCCGGAGCGCCTTCACCATCTCCCACAGCGCGTCGCGGACCCGCTCCACGGCCTCCTCTTTCGCTTCATCGGACAGCGCCTTGCCGCTCGTGAACTCGTACTTCTCGATCGCGAAGTCGGCGATGTCCAGGATGTTGTCTCCGACGACCGCGTAATCAACCGCGTTCCTCATGGCGGGGGCCTCGCGTGGCTCGCTCATCCGGTTCATCCTCGTGGAATGGATTTCTGGGGTTGCTGATCCTGCCACAGAATGAATGTCCGTCGGCAAAAATAGTCAACCGCATTCACGTCACTCCCCTCTCCCCCGCGGACCAGGCGCGGTTCACGTGCACGGTCAGGACATCGGCGTTGTGGTACTGGTGATGCTTGACGGAAGAGGCGTGATGCCGCAGCAGCGCCAGCGACAGATCCCGCTCGCTCGTCGGGTCGGGGCGGTCGCCGAGCAGGGCCATCTGGTTCTCCAGGTTGCCCTCGTGCGTCGCCGCGGTGAACTCCAGCCCGGCGCCGAAGCGGAGGTTCCGGGCCACGACGCGCAGCCGGCGCCCTCCGGGGGCGGGGGCGTGTTCGTCCTCTTCCTGGCGCAGGAGGCTCAGGAGCGCCTCTTCGGCGGCCGCCCGCAGGCGGTCCGTGGCCTTGCCGCTCCACTTGTACCTGGCCGCGAAGTCCCGGAGGAACCTGTCGAGTTCCGGGAGGTTCTCCGGGCGCAACCCCAGTTCGAGCCTGTGGCGGCGGGGTCCGGTCACGTCCAGGAACAGGTTCAGCAGCAGGATGGACAGCCCGCCCACGGTGAGACCGTTCGCCAGCATGCGGCCCATGGGCGTGGCGAGGTAGGCGGGGAAGATCGCCTGGAACTGGATCCCCGCCCCGATCCAGAACGCCAGGCCCGCGATCAGCGAATACTGCCGGTCGATCCCCTCCTGGAAGAGGATCCGCATGCCCTGCACGAAGATGAGGCCGAACACGACGGTGATGTAGGCGCCGAGCACCGGCGCCGGGATCGCCAGGATGACGGCCGTGATCTTCGGGACGAAGGCGAGAGCGATGAAACCGGCCCCGATGACGACGCCGACCCTCCGGGCGGCGACGCCAATGCCGCTCGCGAGAGCGATCCCGGCGACGTAGGGCCACGGCGGCAGCACGCCGGCGAAACCCGACAGGAGCGTGCCCGCCCCGCACGCGGCGACGGAGCCCTGGACCCGGCGGAAATCGACCGCCCGCGGCTCGCGCCGGGAGAGGTGCTGCATGCGGACGTTGTCGGTCACCTGCCGGATCGTGATCACGAAGGACACGAAGAGGAACCCGGGCAGGAGGAGCCAGAAACTCGCGTCGAAGCTCAGGTCCAGGCCGGTGGCCGGGGGAGTCGGGATCCCGATCCAGCGGGCCTCCGCCACGCGTCCGAAGTCGAGGATCCCGAACAGGGCTGCGGTTACGCAGCCCGCGGCGATCCCGATGACGGCGTTCCACGCGCGCACCCACCGCTTGCCCCGGAGCAGGAGGCCGACGACGCACAGCATGGTGACCGCGGCGACGGTGGGGGCCGCGGCCGGCGGCGCGTTCTCCGGCACCCGCGTGAGCATGGCGAACGCCAGCGGCATGATCGTCACCGCCACGAGCGCCGTCAGCGTGCCCGACACGACCGGCGTGATGATGCGCCGGAGCAGCGCCAGGCGGGCCGCCAGCGCGAGTTGGCACAGCCCCGCGGCGAGGACCAGCACCCCCAGCAGCGCCGGGCCGCCCGCCACGAGCGCGAGCGCGCCGACCCCGATCGAAGCCCCCGAGGCGCCCATGACGGTCAGCGTTCCCCCGCCGAGGCCGGCGAAGCGCTTCGCCTGGACGATCGTGAGCAGGCCGCCGATCACCATGCTCGCGAAGATCGCCCAGCGGAGGTATTCGGCGCTCTGGTCCGCGACGCGCGCGACGATCGTCGTGACCACCACCAGGGGCAGGCAGACGAGGACCGCCGTCTGCGCGCCGACCACGAGGCTCACCGCGCGCGGCGGATGCTCGTCCGCGGCGAATCGCAGCTTCGCGACGTCCGAGCCGGGTCCGTTCGCCATCAGCGATCCTCCGTCACGGGGGAAGGTGGAGCCGGAAACTCGCGGTCGAGTCTCTCCGTCAGCCGGTCCACACATTCTTCGGGAGAGAGTCGTTCGGTGTCCAGGTGGAGATCGGCGTGCTCAGGCGGTTCGTAGGGACTGTCGACGCCCGTGAAATTCCTGATCTCTCCCCTGAGCGCCTTGGCGTAGAGGCCCTTCGGGTCGCGCTCCGCGCACGCCTCGAGCGACGCGTCCACGAAGACCTCCACGAAGTCGCCGGGGGCGAACAGGCTGCGGGCGTAGTCGCGTTCCGACCGGAAGGGGCTGATGAAGGCGACGATGACGATCAGACCCGCGTCGACCATGAGGCGGGCGACCTCCGCCACCCGCCGGATGTTCTCCACCCGATCGGCCTCGGTGAAGCCGAGGTCCCGGCACAGGCCGTGGCGCACGTTGTCGCCGTCCAGCAGATACGTATGCCGTCCCTCCGCGGTCAGACGCCGGTCGAGCAGGTTGGCGATGGTGGACTTCCCCGAAGCGGACA
Source organism: Candidatus Palauibacter irciniicola (assembly GCF_965208695.1). Taxonomy (GTDB): domain Bacteria; phylum Gemmatimonadota; class Gemmatimonadetes; order Palauibacterales; family Palauibacteraceae; genus Palauibacter; species Palauibacter irciniicola. Next base: position 553,959 of record NZ_OZ242352.1, on the reverse strand, counting down.
TCCCGGTCAGCCACACGCACTGGGCGCGCTGGAGCTTGAGCCGCGAGCGGACATCCTTCGATACGTCCAGATGCTGCCATTTCACGTTCGCCGCCCGCATGAGCGGGAAGACGATCGTGCCGGCGGCCACCGTCGCGTTCGTGGCGAGATCGATCAGGATGAAGCCGCCCAGTTCGCGCGACTGGTCGAAGGGCGCGAAGGGCACCGGGCGGTCGGTCGCGAGGTTCACCGTGCCGAGATCGTTCAGGCGCAGCACGGAAGCGGCCAGTTCGTGGCCGTTCGACACGTCCAGCCGGTGCCGGATCCGGGTGACGGCGGCGCCCACTTCCCGTGAGTGGAGCTTCATCGCGTACCGGCGGCCCACGGCGAGCGGCTCGTCGTGCATCCAGACGAGGCGCGCCTGGAACTGGTCCGCCACCTCGACGGGTTCGTCGGCGCTCACGACGACATCGCCCCGCGTGACGTCGACGTCGGGGGTGAGCGTCACCGTGACCGAGTCGCCGCGGGCGGCGCGGTCGCGGGCATCGTCGCCGACCGCGATCGACGCCACGCGGCTCCCGGTTCCGGCGGGCGAAATGCGGACGGCATCGCCGACCGCCACCGCGCCGGCGGCCACGCGCCCGCAGTATCCCCGAAAGTCGGAGTGCGGCCGGTTCACGTACTGGACCGGCATCCGAAACGGCCGGTCGGCGCGGCCCCCCTCGACATCCACGGTCTCGAGATGGGCGAGGAGCGTCGGGCCGTCGTACCACGACGCCGACGTGCCGTTTCGGGTGAGGTTGGCCCCGGTCAGCGCCGAGACCGGAATCGCCTCGACCGCGGCGAGGCCGATCTCGTCGGCGATCGCGCGCCAGGAGGCGCGGATCGATTCGAAGACGTCCCGGTCCCATTCGACGAGATCCATCTTGTTCACGGCGAGGACCGCGTGGCGGACGCCGAACATGGCCGCGATCCGCGTGTGCCGCGCCGTCTGGGGAAGCACCCCCCGGCGCGCGTCCACCAGGACGACGGCCAGGTCGGCGGTCGAGGCGCCCGTCGCCATGTTGCGGGTGTACTGCTCGTGGCCCGGCGCGTCGGCCACGATGAACCGGCGGCGCGGCGTCTCGAAGCTGCGGTACGCGACGTCGATCGTGATGCCCTGTTCGCGCTCGTCGCGCAGTCCGTCGACGAGCAGGGCGAAGTCGGTCGCCTTCCCCTGCGTGCCGTAGCGGGCCGAGTCCTGCTCCACGCGCCTCAGTTCGTCCGAGAAGACCTGGCGGCAATCGTACAGGAGCCGGCCGATGACGGTGCTCTTGCCGTCGTCGACGCTGCCGCAGAGCACGAAGCGCAGGGTCGGCGGCAGGGACGGCGGCATCAGAAGTAGCCCTGTTTCTTCTTGAGTTCCATCGAGCCGTCGCGGTCATGGTCGATGAGGCGTCCCGCCCGTTCGGAGCGATCCGTCGCGAGCGTCTCGGCGATGACCGCGTCGAGCGTATCCGCGTCGCTCTCGACGGCGGCGGTCAGCGGGTAGCAGCCCAGTGTCCGGAAGCGGATGCGCCGTGGCCGCGGCTCCTCACCCGGGAGCAGCGGCATCCGGTCGTCGTCGACCATGATCCACCGTCCGTCCCGCTCGACGACGGGACGTTCGGCGGCGTAGTAGAGCGGGACGATCGGGATCTCCTCCGCGCGGATGTATCGCCAGACGTCCGCTTCGGTCCAGTTGGAAAGCGGCGACACGCGCAGGGATTCTCCGGGTCCCAGACGCGTGTTGTACAGGTTCCACGGCTCCGGGCGCTGCGCCTTCGGGTCCCACTGGTGGGCCGCGTCGCGCAACGAGAACACGCGTTCCTTGGCGCGCGACTTCTCCTCGTCCCGCCGCGCCCCGACGAAGATGATGTCGTATTCGCCCTCGTCGAGCGCCTGCCGCAGCGCGACCGTCTTCATGATGTCGGTGTAGCGTTCCGATCCGTGATCGAACGGATTGATGCCCTCGCGCAGCCCGTCCTCGTTCGTGTGAACGCGGAGTTCCACGCCCGCGGCCGCCGCCGCCCGGTCCCGGAACGCGATCATCTCCCGGAACTTCCACGTCGTGTCGATGTGAAGCAGCGGGAAGGGCGGCGCTGCCGGCCGGAAGGCCTTCCGGGCAAGGTGCAGGAGCACCGAGGAATCCTTCCCGATCGAATACAGCATCACGGGCCGCGACGCCGCCGCGAGGCCCTCCCGGAGGATTTCTATGGCTTCGGACTCGAGCGACGCCAGCCAGGCGCCCGAGAGATCGTTCAGCGCTCGAACCCTCCCGCGGCCAGGCCCAGTCGGGGCTTCCGCCGCCAGCGCACGAAGGCCCGCTTCGCCCGCACCGTGAACGTGTAGTTCATCATCGCCAGGGCCGGCACGGCGAGCATGATGATGAAGGTGGCGAACAGGATCCCGAACCCGAGGCTCACCGCCATGGGCGAGAGGAACTGCGCCTGCGTGCTGCGCTCGAGGATGATCGGCGAGACCCCGAGGAAGGTGGTCACGGAGGTCAGCATGATGGGGCGGAAGCGGACCTTCGCTCCCTGCACGATGGCCTCGGACATGGGAAGCCCCGCCCGGTACCGTTCGTTGATGAAGTCGATGAGGACGAGCGAGTCGTTCACGACCACGCCCGACAGGCCCACGAGCCCGAACATGGAGAGCATGCCGAGGTCGAGTCCCATGATCAGGTGCCCGATCGCGGCGCCCACGAGCCCCAGCGGAATCGAGGCCATGACGACGAGCGGCTGCAGGTACGAGCGGAAGGGGATGGCGAGGAGCGCGTAGATCGCGAGCAGGGCGAGCAGGAAACCGCGGGCGATCCCCTCGAACGCCAGCGTCTGCTGGCGCTGCTCTCCGCCGAACCCGTAGCGAAGGCCCGGATACCGGGCCTGCAGTTCCGGCAGGATCGCCGAGGTGATCTCCGTGTTGACCTCCTGTCCCGTGATCACGGCCGCGTCCACATCCGCCGTGACCGTCACGATGCGGCGCCCATCGATCCGGTTGATCGTCGACGAGGCAACCCCGAAGGACACGTCCGCGACCTCAGACAGCGGCGCCTCGCCGCCCGTCGGCGTCCGGATCCGGTAGTCCTGGAGGTCGGCGAGCGTGTTCCGCTCCGATTCCGGGAGCCGGACGTAGACGCGCACCTCGTCGCGGCCCCGCTGGAGGCGGTAGACCTCGTTCCCGAAGAACGCCCCGCGCACCTGGCGCGCCAGGTCGTCGAGCGTGATCCCGAGCGTCCGGGCGGCGGGCTTGAGTTCCAGCTCCAGCTCGCGCTTGCCCCGGCCCCGGTCGTCGCGGACCTCCGCCACGCCCGCGATGCGCACCAGGCGGTTCGTAAACTCCGGCACCGCCGCGTTCAGCATCGCCGTATCCGGGTGGGAGAGTTCCACCTGCACCGGCGACCCCAGGTCGATGAGGATGGAACTGAACGTGAGTTCCCGCGCGCCGGCGACCGGCCCGACGCGTTCCCGCCAGGCCCGCTCCACCTCGATGGCCGGCAGGTCCCGGATCTCCGGGTCGGTCAGCCGCAGGCTCACCTCGGCGATGTTCGACCGGACGAAGCTCGCCTCGGCGCTCATCCCGGGGCCTCCGGCCTGCGAGGGGCGCTGTCCGATGCTCGTGAAGACCGCTTCGACCAGGGGCGGCTCGTCGTCCGGCAACTGCGCTTCCAGTTCCGCGATCGCCGCGTATCCCTGCCCCTCCACGTAGCTCGCGACTTCCGCCGTGCGCTCGCTCGTCGTGCCTTCGGCCATCTCGATGTAGGCCACGACCTCTTCGCCCTCGATCACGGGCAGAAGGCTGAACCGGAGATGCCGTCCCGCCACCAGCCCCCCCACGATCATCAGGGAGGAGACCGCCCCGAGCACGGTCAGCCCCGGACGCCGCACCGCGAACCGCACGGAGCGCTCCAGCGGGCCGTCGATGAAGCGCTGCAGGTTCGTCTGGACGAGCGCCTGCAGGCGGTAGACGGGCCCCAGCCAGCCTCCCTTCCCGCGGCTCGCACCCGGCGCCGGGAGGTGCGAGAGGTGATACGGGAGGATGAACAGGACCTCGACGAGCGAGAGCAGCAGCACGGAGATCACGATCGCGGGGATCACGTAGAGGAACTTCCCGAGGCTGCCCGGCACGAAGAGCAGCGGGGTGAACGCCGCCACGGTCGTGAACACGGCGAAGATCACGGGCACGGAGACGCGTCTCGTGCCCCTGATCGCCGCCCGCAACGCGGCCGTGCCCTTCTCTCGTTCAGCGAAGATGTTCTCCCCCACCACGATCGCGTCGTCCACCACGATCCCGATCGCGAGGATGAAGCCGAACAGCGTCATCATGTTGATGGAGATCCCGAACCACGCCATCACCGCGAACACGCCGGCGAAGGAGAGGAAGATCCCGACGGCGGTCCAGAACGCGAGGCGCAGGTCGAGGAAGAGGGCGAGCGCGATGAGGACCAGGATCAGACCCAGCCGGCCGTTCTTGATGAGGAGGTCGATGCGGCTCTGCAGGTACGAGGCTTCGCTGCGCCAGATGCTGTAGTCGACGCCCCGCGGGAGCGAGATCGCCAACTCCTCTTCGAGGTAGCGCTCGACTTCGTCGGAGATCTCCAGGACGCGCTCGTCCCCGGTCCGCAGGACCTGCACGAAGGCCGTCGGCTGCCCGTTGTAGGCGTTGATGAGGTCGACGTCCTCGAAGCCGTCCCGGATGTCGGCGACGTCGGACAGGCGGAGCATCGACCCGTCGACATTCGCCCGCACGACGAGGTCCGCGAAGTCCGCCCGCGTGTAGTTCTGGCCCCGGATGTGAACGAGGATCTCCTCGCGGTCCGTCTCGACGCTCCCGCCGGGAAGGTCGAGGCTGCCGCGCCGCACCGCCGCGGCCACCTCGTCGAGCGTCAGACCGTGGGCGCGCAGGGCCGCCTTCGACACCTCGATCGAGATCTCGTATTGGCGGACGCCGGAGACGCGGACGAGGGAGATCATCGGCAGCGAGGTGAGGTCATCCTTGACGCGGTTCGCGATCTCCTTGAGCGTCCGCTCGGGAACGTCGCCGAAGATCGCGATCTCCATGACGCGGCCTTGCGCCGACAGCGCGACCACCTCCGGCTCCTCCGCATCGACGGGGAAGCTCGTGATCCGGTCGATGGCGGACTTGATCTCGTCCAGCGTCTTCGACTCGTCCGTGCCCAGCGACAGTTCGGCGAGCACGATGCCGACGCCCTCCGAAGCGGCGCCCGTGACGCGGTCGACGCCCTGGATGCCGGTGATCCGCTCCTCGACCCGCCGCACGATCGCCTGCTCGACCTCGTCGGGCGACGCGCCGGGGTACTGGACCTGCACCTGGATCGTGTCGAGGGAGATCTCGGGGAACGTCTCCTGCGGCAGACTGACGAGGCTCACGAACCCCGCCAGGATGATCAGCACCATCAGCAGGTTCGCGGCGACTCCATGCTTGGCCATCCACCCGATCGCCCGCCTCATGAGCCGTCTCCTTCCCGCTCATCGCCGTTGGCGCCGCGCTCCCACGGCTCCGCGCTCTCCAGGAGCTGAACCGGCCGCACCGTCATGCCCTCGGTGACGAAGAGGAGCATCGAAACGATGACCGGGGTGCCGTCCGGGATGGGCCCGAGCACCACGGCTTCATCGTCCACCTCCTGGATCGGCTCGACCGGGGTCATGACGAGCAGGGTGTCGTCCGCCACCGTCCACAGGACATCGCCGTCGCGGACGGCGGCGGCCGGGACGACGGCGTATTCCTCGAAGCTCGTGCCTTCGATGTCCACCGTCGCGTAGCTGCCGAGCAGGAGCGGCGGGCGGCGTGGCTCGTCCTCCGGGGCCGTGAACGGCTCGGGTACGGTGACGACGACGTCGACCGTCCGCGTCTGCTCGTCGAGCGCCGCCTCCGCCCGGTCCACGTATCCCGACCACGCGTACTCGACCCCGCCGTACTCGGACACGATCTCGACCGGGATGCGGGTCGCGGCATCGCCGGCCCGCGCGTTCCACAGGCGCTCGATCAGCGCGGCCTCGTTGTCGCTCAGCGGCACGACGATCTCCACCGCGTCCGTCGCGTACAGACGGCCGACGGCCTGGCCGGCCGCGACGAACTGCCCGGGATCGACCGTCTCCTCGCGCACGATTCCGTTGAACGGAGCCCGGATCCAGGTCCGCTCCAGCGCCAGGCGCGCGTCTTCCAGCCTGGCCCTGGCGCTCCGGAGGGCCGCGGCGGCCGCATCGAGCTGGGGCTGCCGCGTGACGAGGGCGTTGGGCGGCGTCGGGTCGAGGTTCTCGCGGGCGGCGAGGCGCCTCCATTCGTCGAGCGCCAGCCGCGCGTTCTCCTCGGCTTCCAGCAACGCCACCTCGCGCTGGGCGACATCCGCCTCCGCGGCCTCGACGGCGTTCTCGTAGTCCGCCGGGTCCACGCGCAGCAGCGGCTCGTTCTCGACGAAGCGCCCGCCGCTCACGAGCGCGGCCGAGGTCCAGATCACACGCCCACCGACCTGCGACGCGATCGTGACCTCCGCGCTGGGACGGACGGTGCCGCCGCCCCGCACCTTGATCGCGCCCTGCGTCACGCGGGCGGGCACCGTGCTGACCGTGGGGATCACGCGCGGCGGCTCCACCTCCGCCGGTTCGGCGCGCATGCCGAACAGCAGCGCGAAGCCGAACACTCCCACGCCGATGACGATCGCCCCCTGTACCAGCCGCTTCATGAACGTGGGCGGGGCAACGGGCGCCCCCGTGTCCCCGGGCGCCCCGTGTCCCCGGCCTCGTGCGGCGTCTGCCGCGTCACGTCTTCCATCGTTCCGCCCTATCTCCGATCGGGGAGCGACGGCGCGCCCCCCGCGTCTTCATTCGCTTCGATGTCCTCGACATCCTCCGCCACCCACGCGCCGCCCAGGGCGCGGTGCACGGCGAGCCGCGCCTCTCCGATGCCGCGTTCCGCGAGCACCCGGGTGGTTTCGGCGCCGTTCAGGTTGACCCTCGCGTCCAGGTACTCGACGTAATCCCCCACCCCGCTCTGGTACCGCTCCAACTGGTTCTCCAGCGAGGCGCGGGCGTCGGCGACCTGTTCCATGACCTGCGCGTACCGCTCCCGCTCGTTCTCGAACTGCCGCAGGCTCGTCCGCACCTCCCGGTAGGCGTCCAGCACCGTGCGCGCGTAGGCGATCAGCGCCTGGTCGTACTGCGCCCAGGCCGCCCCGACGTTGGCCCGCAGGCGGCCGCCCTGGAAGATCGGCGCGACGAGGCCGCCGATCAGGTTCGTGAACCACTGGTCGATGAACCGCAGATCTCCGATTTCGCCCGCCTGGCGGCCCCCGGCCCCGTTCAGGGAGATCGTCGGGAGCAGTTCGGCCCGGCGCGCCCCCACCCTGCGGCGCGCCGCCTCGACGCGCTCGAACGCGGCCATGACGTCGGGCCGGTCCTCGAGCAGCGACACCGGCAGCCCGCCGGGAATCGGGGTCGTATCGACCGCCGGCTCGAGTGCCGGCGGCAGAAGATCTTCGATCATCCCCGCGTATCGTCCCACGAGGAGGGCCAGGCGTCCTTCCGCATCGTCCACGGCCGTGCGCAGGCCCGGCAGGTTCGACTCGGCCGTCCGGTACTGCTGCCGGATCGCGTAGAGTTCGAAGGTGTTCGTGACGCCGGCCTGATACCGCTCCCGGGTGAGTTCGGCGCGCTCCCGCAGCAGGTCGACGTTGTCCTCGGCGATGGCGAGCTGCGCCCGCGCCGAGACGACCTCGAGATACGTCGAGATGGTGGACGCGATGACCGTGAGCCGTACGGTCTCCGCGTCCGCCCGGGAAGCCAGGAAGTCGCGGACCGCCGCCCCGGATTCGTTGCGCAGCCGGCCCCAGAAATCGAGTTCGTACGCGAAGCCGAGCGAGGCCGAGTATGTCGTGAACTCGAACCGGTCGGGAAAATCGAAGCTGAGCCCCGGGATCGGGCTCTCGCCGCCATCGTCGCCCCCGAACTGCGACCCCAGGCCCGTGTTGGCGGGAGTGCTGGACCGGTTGCCGTTCGCGTCGAGCGTCAGCGCCGGGAAGAGCGGCGCCCGCGCGATCCGGTACCGGTGCCGCAGTTCCTCGAGCCGCGCCACGGCTTCGTGCAGGTCGAGGTTGGCGACGAGCGCCGTCTCGATCAGGTGGTCCAGCGTCGCGTCGTCGAACGCACGCCACCAGTCGCGGGGCTCGGGCGCCGCTTCGGCGGGAGGAGCTTCCGCATCGTACGCCGCGGGGAGTTGGGCGACCGGGGCCGGGAGCCGGGGGCCCGGCGCGAACGAACACGCGCCTGCCGCCGCGAGCAGGAGAAATCCGCCCGCTCGCAGCCAACCGCGCGCGCCGACCCCGGAAACCGCCGTCGCGGCGCTCACGCGAGCGCCTCCGTCCGAACGACTTCCTCGGCCGGCCGCAGGCCCGCCAGCAGGAGGTCGACGATGTGCGCCTTCCGTTCCTCCAGGAAGCGATCGAAGTCCTCCACGGCCCGGGAGTGGAAGAGGCGCACCGTCGGGAGCGCGACGAACGGAAACAGGCAGGCGGACACGATCGTGAGCAGCGTGTGCCGGAGGTCGACCTCGCGGATCTCGCCCGCGCCGAGGGCCGCGCGCAGCCGGTCCTCGAGCAGGAGCCCCGGCACCTCCTCGCGGGCCTCGATCGCGGCGGTGAGGTGCCGCTCCAGGACGCCGCCGCCGCACAGGCACTCGTTCAGCATGAGGCGGGCCATGTCCTGGTGCTCGTAGATGTAGTCGATGTAGCCGTACACGAAGGCGCGCAGACTGTCCTCGACCCCCTCCTCCGCCCGCAGCGACTGGCTGAGCCCGGCCATGAACTGCCGGCACCCGTGCTCGAACACGGCCTCGTAGAGCTGTTCCTTGGTGCGGAAGTAGTAGTGCAGCAGCGCGCGATTGATCCCGGCGTGATCCGCGATCTCCTGCAATCGGGCGCCGTCCCGTCCCTTGCGGGCGAACACGGTCAGCGCGGCGTCGAAGATCCTCTGTTCGGTATCCGGCGGTCGGGTCTCGGTATCCGGCGGCCGGGTCGCGGCCGGAGCTTGCGGCACCATCGCGATCCTCGCGTTATCCAAATCGTTTAACAGTCTTGTCAAGACGGGTCGCACCCTAGTCACGGCTCGTACCGGGCGCAAGTTTCCCGCGGCGGGATGCATCGCCGCCCGACTCCGGCAGGGCATTGGCCACGGGCTGCCGGGGACCGCAACACCGACGGAGGATCGATGAAGCCAGGCATCCGGATGTACGGCACGACCGTTCTCGCGCTACTCGCGTTCGCGGCGGTTCCGCTCGGGTTGGGCGCGCAGAGCGCGCCGCAGGTCGCGCGCTCGGCGGACGGGGTCGTCGTCGCGGCGCAGCCGCTGGCCGCCGCCGCGGGCGCCCGGATGCTGGAACTCGGGGGGAACGCCGCGGATGCGGCCGTCGCCGCCGCGTTCGCGATCTCCGTGGTCGAACCGAGCATGAACAGCATCGGGGGGCGCAACCAGATCCTCATTCGGACGCCCGACGGCGGGGTCGCGGGCATCGACGGGACGACATCGGTCCCGCTGGGATACGATCCGGCCACGGCGCCCCGCGCCGCCTACGGCTATCCGACCGTCGGCGTGCCCGGCTCGGTCGCGGGCCTCATGCGCCTGCACGAGGAATACGGATCGCTCCCCCTGACCACGATCATGGCCCCGGCGATCGATTACGCGGCGCACGGGTTCCGGCTGCTGCCCGGCGAAGCGCGCCGCCAGGCGGGATCGCGCGACCAGGTGGCGGAGTCCGAAGGCGCCCGGCGCTACTACCTGAAGGCGGACGGGTCGCCCTACCGCCCCGGCGACCGGCTCGTGCAGTCGGACATGGCCGCCACGCTGAGGACGATTTCCCTCGGCGGCGGCGACGCCTTCTACCGCGGGGAGATCGCCGGCCGCATCGCCGACGACATGGCGGCGAACGGCGGCTTCCTGACCCGCGAGGCGCTGGCGGCCTACGAAGCGGAGGACTCGCGCATCGTGCGCGGATCCTACCGCGGGTTCGAGATCGTCGGTTCCGACATCCCGGCCTCCGGCGCGATCGCGATCCTCGCCCTCCAGATCGCCGAGGTCTTCGATCCCGACGGCATGAGCGACGAGGCGTGGGCCTCCGTCATCGCCCAGTCCCTCGCCATCGCCATGACGGAATACCGACGGCCGAGTTCGGACTCCTCCGCCGTGCGCGTGACGTCGAAGGCGTTCGCCCGTCAGCTCGCCGAGCAGGTGCGGGTGCCCGTGGAGGCGGCCATCGAATCCGGCGCGGAATCCTGGGCCGCGTCGGGGGCCGCATCAGGGCCGGCAGGTTCATGGTCCGCCGCCAGCGCTCAGGCGCTGGGACTGCCGCCGGAAGACGGCCACACGACGCATCTCTCTGCCGCCGACGGAAACGGCATGGCCATCGCGCTCACCCAGACCATCGGCCCCGGCATGGGAGCGAAGGTCGCCACCCCCGGACTCGGGTTCCTCTACGCCGTGACCCTGGGCGGCTACCTCGGGATCAGCGAACCGGGCGAGCGCGCGCGGTCCGGCATCACGCCCTTCATGGTCCTCGACGACGGCGAGCCGTTCCTCGTCCTCGGCGCGGCCGGCGGCATCCGGATCATCTCGGCGGTCGTCCAGGCCGTGACCCGGGTCATCGATGATGGCCTCGCGCTACCCGCCGCGCTCGCGGCCCCCCGCGTGCATCCCGACATGGGCCCGGACGGGCTCGCGGGCTTCTCCGTGGAAGCGGGCCCCGAGGACGGCTGGTCCGGGACCTCGATGGAGGAATTCCGGGAGATGGGATTCGAGATCACGCCCACGCCGCGGCAGGGCGCGTTCGGGCGCATCCACGGCCTGCAGTACGACGCTGCCACCCGCACCTGGATCGGGGCCGCCGACCCCGACTGGGAGGGCGCCGCCGTGGCGCCCCGCCCGCCGGGCCCTGCGGGGGGGCGCTGACTTACGCCGTTGTCGTGGGCATAACGGAGCAACAACCCTCGCGGATCAGCGTCTCCAGCACGGCCTTGCGACCGGGCCACTCGAGATCGTCCACGAAGCCTGCAACGTTAAGTGGCGTCCCCGACATCGCCTGGCGCACGGTCCGTTCGGCTCCCTTCGGGAAGTCCAGCTCCCTGCCGCCAGCGACGAGAACGACCCTCTCGTCGCGTATTTCAATTCTGCCATGTACATGCGGACGGGCTTGAACGGTGTCATCCGGAGTCAGGAACTCCGCCCCCGCGGCCTGCGACAGATAGTCCGTACCGTGGCGGGCCATCCCGCTCCGGAGATCGTCAAGTTTCGCGGAAAGCACGGTCGCCGGATCCAACGCGTTGCCGACCGCTGAGAGCCGCCCCGAAAGCTCTTCCCCAATCCCCTGGAACCCGTCTGTCTCGCCCGCCGCAAAGCCGTAGGGAAGATTCTCGCGCCAGCGAGGTGACCGTTCGACGAGCTCCGCGAAGCAGTGCGTGGCGAATTCAGCCCATGTATAGGCAATCATTCCGAGCGTGATGTGGAGGGACGTATCTTCCAGCGACTCTGCCGCGTGCATAATTCCGCGAGGAACGTACAGCACATCTCCGGCCGACAGCGTAAACTCGGCCAGGACCGGCCCCGGTTCGTGAATCGCCGGATCAAACCGTTCCGACCTCAGCGGCGCGAGCCTCCCACCGTCATAGAGGCGCCACCGCTTCGACCCTTCCACTTGAAGCACGAACACATCATGAGTGTCCCAGTGGGGCTTGAAACCCTGCGCCCGTGGCGGAGTCAGGTAGATGTTGGTCTGAGTTCTGGCTCCGGAGTGCGCCGTCAAGGCGCCGCAGAGCCGACCGAGCGGCTCGTGTCGATCGTGCAGAGCCTCGAAGATGACTGTGGCCCCGTCTGCGAACAGCCGTGCGACCTTCGCGGGGTCCACAAGAGCATCGCGACAATAGTCCGACTGTACGATGTCCGAATCAAGGCGAACGATGCGAATCTGGGGCGCCCTCAGTCCGAAAGTGCCGAGCACGGTGTCAAGACTTTCGAGGGACAACAGACTCCGGAATCGATCTTCTCGCAGGTCCCGACAATGTAGCACCCGCGCACTCATGACTTTCTCGAGGAACGATACTTCCGCGGGGTCGAAACCGAGAATCCACGCGAGCGGGTTCGCGGTATCGAAGGGAATGGGTTGGAGGTCGGTCTGCCGGTGGGTGATCAGCGGGTTCATCTGGAGTAGCTGTCACAGGGAGAACGCGGGCGGGGCCGACTCGGTCGGACGAACCTCAGAGTCGCAAACGGCACCGTGCCCCGTCAGTCGGAATCCACGGGGTCACCATCGGTGTCGATAGAATCGGTGGGATCCAGGTCAACCGGATCGCCATCCTGATCTCCCGTATCGGATGTCGATGTCTCGCCGCATGCACCCAGCAGGCCCACTGCCCCGACCAGGTACAGCGCCGTTTCGAGAAACGACCGGCGCGGAACGTCGCGGACTCGAATATCCGTCGACTTGAGGCCTTCCTGATCTTCCAAGGCATCCTCCAAAGGTGAAGATGGGGCAAGAGGCCACCAGTCTATTATGTGTCGCGCGAGACAAGGATGCCAGCCCCCGTTTCCTGCCGCAAGTCGCCGGACCGTCTTTGGTGTCGCAGTCTTTGCGCAAGCCGAGCCCGTCACGGACAAGAGGACCCGGCCTCGGATTTCCAGGTATAAACAATACATTATTATCTATTCACCATTCGTTTTGGCAGTAAACCGCTGCGATATACATACAATATGCACACATCCGTTCCGCACGGAGCCCGCAATCGGGAAGCGCTTCTCCTTGCCGGAGGAGCGTTTCGGGAGGGGGGATGCGTGGCGGCCCTGCGGCGCGCGATGACCCAGCGTACGGACGGACTTACCTTGCTATTTCACTTCATTACAGCGGCTGGACGGCTACGCGGTTTCAGTGAGGCCGGCAGGTCCCTGGCTCCGTTGACTTGCCGCTAGCCTCCTTGCATCCCCGGACAGCCGGCCGCTTCGGCCACGGCGCGCGCGATCAGCACCTGGGCGAGGTGGACGCGGTACTCCGAACTCGCGTTCTCATCCGCCGGGGGCGTCTCGAGTTCCGACACCTTCGACGCCGCCGCGAGGATCTGCGCCTTCTCGGACGTGCCGGCCAGGGCCGCCTCGACCCCGGGCGCCCGGAGCGGCGTGCCGCCCATGTTCGTGAGCCCGATCGCGGCGCCCGCGATGCCGGACTCGGTCCAGTTCACGACCGCGGCCACGCCGACGATCGCCCAGTCCTGCGCGCGGCGCTGGAACTTCCGGTAGGCGCTGCCCCAGCCCTCGCGCGTCGGCACCCGGACGCCGGTCACGATCTCGCCATCCGCCGCGGCCGACATGAATGGACCGACGAAGAAGTCCGCCGCCGCCACCGAGCGCGTGCCGCCGCGCCCCGCGAGGGTGACTTCGGCGTCGAGCGCGAGCAGCGCAGCCGGCAGGTCGGAGGCCGGATCCGCGTGCGCGACGGAGCCGCCGAGCGTGCCGCGGTGCCGCACCTGGGGATCGCCGATCCCCTCCGCCACCTTCGCGAGGAGGCCGCTGCCCCCCGTGAGTTCGGACGCGCCGGCCACCTCGTGATGCGTCGTCAGCGCGCCGATGACGACCGAGTCGCCATCCGCGTGCACGCCGCGCAGTTCGTCCAGGCCGCCGATATCGACGAGCAGCGAGGGCCGCGCGAGGCGCAACCGCATGAGCGGAAGCAGCGAATGTCCGCCGGCCAGCGGCCGCGCGTCCTCGCCGCCCGCGGCGAGCATATTCAGCGCCTCATCGAGAGACGAAGCGCGCTCGTAGTCGAAAGACGCGGGAATCATGCCTCACCTCCCTGGGCCGCCTGAATCGCTCGCCAGACCCGCTCCGGACTCGCCGGCATCGGGACGTCCGTCACGCCGAGGTGCGAGAGCGCGTCCACGATCGCGTTGATCACCGCCGGCGCCGACCCGATCGTCCCCGCCTCGCCGATCCCCTTCACCCCCATGGGGTTCGAGGTGCTCGGCGTCACCGTTCGATCCGTCTCGAAGGACGGGAACTCCGCCGCGGACGGCACGAGGTAGTTGACCATCGACGAGGTCTCGAGCGTCCCGTCCTCCGCGTACGTCGCTTCCTCGTACAGCGCGGCCGCGATCCCCTGCGCCACGCCGCCGTGCACCTGGCCGTCCACGATGACGGGGTTGATCACGGGCCCGCAGTCGTCCACCGCGATGTAGCGGACGAGGTCCACGGCGCCCGTCTCCGTATCCACCTCGACGACGGCCACGTGCGTGCCGAAGGGGAAGGTGAAGTTCGGCGGATCGTACACGCAGCTCGCCTCGAGCCCGGGCTCCGAGTCCTCCGGCAGGCTGTGGGCCGTCCACGCCGCGAAGGCGAGTTCCGGCATCGACTTCGTCCGGTCGGGCACCCCCTTCACCGAGAAGGTCCCCGCCTCGTACTCGAGGTCCTCGGGCGCCACCTCGAGCAGGTGCGCCGCGAGCCCCCTCGCCTTGTCGACCACACGGTCGCACGCGTTGTGCACGGCGACCCCCGCCACCGCGAGGCTGCGGCTCCCGTAGGTGTTCATCCCGTGCGGCGCCACGTGCGTGTCCCCGTGGAGGACCGTGACGTCCTCGTACGGAATCCCGAGCGCGTCCGCCGCGATCTGGGACCAGGAGGTCACGTGCCCCTGTCCGTGCGGCGAGCTGCCCGTCACGACTTCCGCCTTTCCGGTCGGCAGCATGCGCACCGTCGCCGCGTCCCAGCCGCCGGCTGCGTACTTCAGCGAAGCCAGCACCTGCGAGGGCGCGAGCCCGCAGATCTCCACGTAGGAGGAGAACCCGACGCCGATCTGCTTGCCGCCCCCTCCTTCCCTGCGCTCCGCCTGGTCGCTCCGGAACCCGTCGTAGTCCAGCAGTTCCAGCGCGCGGTCGAGCGCGGGCTCGTAGTCGGCCGAGTCGAAGGCGAGCCCGCCCGGGCTCTGCACCATGTCGCCGGCCGGGAGGAAGTTGCGGCGCCGGATCTCCGCCGCGTCCACGCCGACCTCGCGCGCGAGCGCGTCGATCGCCCGCTCGATGGCGTAGGTGGCCTCGGGCCGGCCCGCGCCCCGGTACGCGTCCGTCGGGGTCGTGTTCGTGAACACGCCCGTGCACTCGAAGTGGTACGCCTCTCCGCCGTAGCAGCCGCAGTAGAGGAAGGCGCCCAGGAGCGGAACGCCCGGCGCCACGAGCTGCAGGTAGGCGCCCATGGCCGCCGCGATGTTCACGCGGTATCCCAGGATGTCGCCATCGGAGGTCGCCGCGATCTCGATCTTCTGGACCTGGTCCCGGCCGTGGATCGTGGCCAGGTATCCCTCGCTTCGGCCCGCGACCCACTTGACCGGCTTTCCGAGCCGGCGCGCGAGGGCGATGCAGAGCGCTTCCTCCGCATAGACGTTGAGCTTCGAGCCGAAACCGCCGCCCACGTCGGAGGGCGCGATGACCCGGATCTGGCCTTCGGGGATGCCGAGGGTGAGCGCGAACAGGACTTTCGCCACGTGCGGGATCTGCGTCGTCGACCACACGGTGAAGTCGCCCGTCGAGGGGACGGACTGCGCGACGACGGCGCGCGGCTCCATCGCGTTCGGGATCAGCCGGGGCTGCGTGTAGCGCTCGCTGACCACGACGTCCGCCTTCGCGAACGCCGCGTCCACGTCGCCGTTCGTCAGCGCCCAGGTGTAGCTCTTGTTGTCGTCGAACGATTCGTGCACGCGTGGCGCATCGTCGGCCAGCGCCGCCTCCACGTCCACGACCGCTTCCAGCACCTCGTAGTCGACCTCGACCAGTTCCGCCGCGTCGAGCGCCGCGTTGCGGCTCGTCGCGACCACCACCGCCACCGCGTCGCCCACGTAGCGCGCCACGTCCTGCGCCACCGGCCAGTGGTCGGGGATCCGAATGTCGTCGGTCACGGGCCACGCCATGGGCAGCCCCGCGGCCCATTCGTCGGCCAGGTCGGCCCCGCTGTACGCGGCCACCACGCCCTCCGCGGCCGCGGCCGCGGAGACGTCCACCGAGTTGATGCGCGCCGACCCGTGCGGGCTGCGCACGAGCGCCGCGTGTAGCA
Organism: Candidatus Palauibacter irciniicola; assembly: GCF_965208695.1. Lineage (GTDB taxonomy): Bacteria > Gemmatimonadota > Gemmatimonadetes > Palauibacterales > Palauibacteraceae > Palauibacter > Palauibacter irciniicola. The sequence goes on along the minus strand of NZ_OZ242352.1, from coordinate 537,871 downwards.
TGCCGGGCAGCGTGAGGCCTTCCAGGAACGTCCCCTGCCCCGTGAGAAGCTTGGGATCCTCTTTCCTCGGGACCCCGCCGCCAACGTATTTCTCAGCCGTCGCCATGTTCTCTCTCCCCTCCCCTAAGAGCCCATGTCGTCGGCGGCCGCGAGCACCGCCTTGACGATGTTGTGGTAGCCGGTGCACCGGCAGAGGTTGCCCTCCAGCGCGAGCCGGACTTCGTCTTCCGTGGGCGCGGGGTTCTCATCCAGGTATCCCACCGCGGCCATCATCATGCCCGGCGTGCAGAACCCGCACTGCAGGCCGTGGTTCTCGTGGAACGCCTTCTGGACCGGGTGCCAGTCGCCGTTCGACGCGAGCCCCTCGACGGTCGCGACGTCCGCGCCATCCGCCTGGACGGCGAGCACGGTACACGACTTCACCGACTGACCGTTCATCAGAATCGTGCAGGCGCCGCACGAGGACGTGTCGCAGCCCACGTTGGTGCCGGTCAGTTCGAGTTGTTCGCGGATGAAATGAACGAGGAGGGTGCGGGGTTCGACGTCCGCCTCGTGCCGAACCCCGTTCACGGTCATGGAGATGCGCTTCATGCGGCCACTCCTGATCCTGTGCCGGCGGGAGCGCCGACGGAGCTCCCGGAACGGGACTCATCCGGCCGCCCGTCGGCCGGGGGGATTCAGTCTAGAACGGGCCGCGGGGCCGGGGCAACAGGGCCGGGTGCGGGAGTCGCAGAGAGTGGTTAGCGGGCGGCGCCCGGCGGTGCCGCGTCGAGGGTGAGGGCGACGCGGAAGCCTGTCCCGCCGCCGACCTGGGGGTGGGCGTGGCGCTCTTCGGCGGTGGCGAGAATGCTGCCGCCGCTGCGCCACGCCGCGCGCACGGTCCAGCGGAAGTAGCTGAAGGCGCCGCCCCGCCAGGTGGGGCGCAGGCAACGGCCCTCGCTCCAGTGACGGGACGCTTCGCGGACGGGTGAGCCGTCGGCCGGAACCTCCTCGTAGGTGGACGTCCAGCAGTCGGCCGCGAGTTCGGACACGTTGCCGAGCATGTCGTGGAGTCCCCACGGGTTCGGCGGCAGCGATCCCGTGGGTGCGGTGGACCCCACCTCCCACTCGAGCCCGCACTCGTCGCATACCGCGTGCCCGCTCCCGACCTCGTCTCCCCACCAGCGGGCGGTCGTCGTCCCGGCGCGGGCGGCGTATTCCCACTCGGCGCTGCTCGGCAGCCGGTACGGGCGGCCGGTCTCCTCCGCCAGCCAGGCGAGGTACATCTCCGCGTCGAGATAGGAGACGTGGATCACGGGACGGTCGCCCCGCCCCCACCCCCTGTCCTCGGGCCGGTAGTCGCATCCCCCCGCCGCCACGCAGCGGTCCCACTCGTCGAACGTCACCTCGTACTTGCCGATGGCGAACCGGTGCTCGAACTCGATCCGCACGCGGGGACGCTCCCGCTCCCGGCTGAACTCCGGCCGGTCCGGCTCCCGGTCGAGCCCCAGGCGCCGGTCCTCGCCCTCGGCCCGCCCCATCACGAACCCGCCCGGCGGCAGTTCCACCATGACCGGACAGAGATCGCAGTCGCTGAACTCGCGCAGGCCCGCCGGGTTGGGCTCCGGGGGACGGCGGGGCGGGGCCTCCGCAGCGGCGGAGGACGATTGTGTGGACCCGCCGCGCAGTACCGACCCGATCCGAGGGGGCGGGCTCCCCCCGGCGAGCCCGCGGCCATCGCGCGCGCCCGATCCGCCGGCCGCCGCGTTCAGTCCCGATTTCATACAGCGACACTCGGATCTCCCCCGTCTCCATTACCGGCCGCACCGCGACCAGCCGCGAAGACGACACGAATCCGACGGGAATGGCGGCGATGTCGAGCGTCCCCAGGTATCCGCCCCCGGCTCCGACCACATCGATGACCTCGGGGAGGAGACCGCGCGTCCGCCGCGACACCCACAGCCCGCCCGCCGGATCGGGCATGAAGCCGACGATGGGAGACAGCACCTCCTCGTATCCGGTGGCGTCGACCACTTCCCCGGCCGTCACCCCGCACTGCCGCATGAGGCTCCCGTACGGGCCCGGGCCGAACGAGAGCGACGCCATCGCCATCTCCCGCGTGACCGGGATTGCCGGGGCCGCCGCCCGCCGCACGCTGGCGAAGACCTCTCCGCGCGCGTAGCCGTCGATCCGGAACCCGTCCCCGTTCACGAACCAGAGCGTGTCGCCGCGGCTCGCCCACACCGCGTCCGGCGCGAACACCTTCGGAGCGGGCATGGAGGCGCACGGCAGTTCCATCAGCGACAGTTCCCGCCGCACCACGTGGACCGGCTCCGCTCCGCCCGGCGTGTGAACCGCCAGCGTCTGGTCCATCGACATGTCCGCCGTGGCCGAACCCACGGTCGCGAACCAGTCCGCCGCCTCGCCCTCGCCGACCGCGAACCCGGGTCCCCAGTAGTTCGCGGGGAGCCGCTCCTCGCCCGCGAACCCTCCGTCGCGGGACCAGCGGCTGAGCACCCCCCGCCTCGCATCCAGCGCCACGAGCGTCCCCTCCGGCGTGAGCGCCAGCGCGGACACGCCCCGAAACTCGCCCGGACCCTCTCCCGCCCGCCCCAACTCCTCCACGAACGCCCCCGCGCCGTCGAACACGGCGACCCGCGCGCCCGTCACGTCCGCCACGTAGACCCGCTCGGCCGTCGGATCCGCGACCACCCCCCAGGGGAGCGCCGTGAGCGCGCTGTCCGGCGTCATGAGGTCCGCGATGTGCACCGCCCCGCCCGCGAACGGCGCGTCGGCGGATTCGTTGTCGGAAATCGCCACCCCCGCCGAGTCGCGCCGCGACATGCCCCCGAGGCCTTCCTCCGGCCCCGGCGCGCAGGCGCCGATCGCGAGGACGAAACCGGCGGTGAAGAGCCCTGGGAACCGCATCAGCGCGTCACGCCGCATCCCGCCGGCCGCTCGCGTATTGCAGGGCGAGCCAGGCGATCGACGCCACGCCGAGGATCAGGAAGCCGACGACGGACGACCCCAGTGTCACCTGGATCCCGCTCCATGTCAGGCTCGCACTCACCTCGTTCACTTGCGAGATGACGTCTGCCACCATCCAGACGCCGATCAGCGACCCGAGGACGCCGAGGCACGCCGCGAGGCCGCCCAGAATCAGGATGGAGTGGATACGCAGGACTACGGTCGGGGATCCGGGGCGGAACAGGTCGATCGTGGCCCGTACGATCTGCACCAGCATGAGCGCCAGGACAAGCCAGATCGGATACTGAATGAGTCCGAGTGAGTCGAAGAAGGACATCCTTACCTCCGGGTCGGTGAGGTCGGTGCGAGCCGTGAACCGGCGAAGAACGTCGAGATGCGGCGCTCGATCGTCTCATCGCTGATCAGACGCGGGGTGATCGCGAGCCAGCCGAAGAGCCCGAAGATGGCGGCTCCGAACCCGAGGGCGGCGCAGGAGACGACGCGGCGGACCGCGTCCCCGATGGCCGGCACGGCAAAGTCTTCGGCCGCGAGTGCTTCGTACGCGCTGTATCCCTCCCAGGCGGCGCCCAGCGCCCCGAGGGCGACGGCGAGGACGACGAGCCCGATCTGCCGTTCCCATAGCTGGCGTCGCAGATCCGGCCGCAGGTCGCCGGCGACCCAGAGATGCTTGGCGGCCCGGGTCCAGTTCGCGGCGAGCAGGGCAACCACGATGACCTGAAGCCAGGCCAGTACGGCTGCGGAGCCGAGCGGGCCGGACCGGAGGATCGTCGTGAACGCGACCGCCCCGGCCAGACCCGTGGCCACGACGATGCCGAGACGTTCCGCCCGGTCGATCCACCCCGTACGCCGCGCCCAGCGGCTCAGCGGCGGCGCATGTTGCGCTTCGAGTTGCGCGAGCGTCTCCGTGCCCGGCACGGTCTGGCGGAGGGCCGCGCGGCGTGCCTGCGCCGGTCCGTAGCCGCGACGCTCCAGTTCCGCCTGCAGCGCCTCGGTGTCGGCATCGACTTCCTCCAGCAGGTCGAGGCGGCGTCGCGGCGGCACCGCGAGGCTCCGTTCGACATCGGCCAGCGGGTGTTCAGGCCGCATGGGTCCCTGCGAAGAGTTCCAGCAGCACCCGAAACTGCCGTTCCAGTTGCGCCGCCCCCGCCGCGAGTTCGGCGCGGCCGTCGTCCGTGAGTTCGTACGTCTTCCGCCGCCGGCCCTTCCCGTCCCACTTGCCGCGCACGTGTCCGTCGGTCTCGAGCCGGTGCAGGATCGGGTAGAGCGTCCCGTGCTGAAACGAAAAGGCGCCCCCCGTCCGTTCCTCCACGGAGAGCGCGATCTGGTAGCCGTGCGCGGGACCCCGCTCTAGGACCGCGAGCACGAGCAGCTCGTTGATTCGCTTCGAGAGAGTGGCCTGCAAGCGGCACCTCGTTTCGACCGTCCACGTTCAGCTCGGCGCCAAGCTCGCCCCGGCGCCGTCGAAACATGATATAAAGATCATCTTTATATCGCAAATCTGTATACGGAGGAGCCTCGGGGAGGGCGCGCCACGCGCGGCGGCGGGTGTCACGGGAGGCGATGAAGCGGCGGCCGTCGCGGGTATCCACGGCCGGAACAGTCCACGACATTGGAGGCGCATGTATACGACCTGCATCTTCTGCCACGCCGACCTCAAGCGGAACGAGGCGATCGAGGAGTTCCCCGTCGGCCGCCGTCTGGCCTTCGACGGCGCCAGGGGACGGCTCTGGGTCGTGTGCCGGCGTTGCGAGCGCTGGAACCTGTCGCCGCTGGAGACGCGCTGGGAGGCGATCGAAGCGTGCGAACGCGCCTTCGAGACCACCCGCATGCGCGTCGCGTCCGACAACATCGGGCTCGCGAAGCTGAAGGAGGGGCTCGAACTCGTCCGCGTCGGAGATCCGCTGCGTCAGGAGTTCGCCGCGTGGCGCTACGGCGACCAGTTCGGACGGCGCCGCAAGCGGGCCATGCTCGTCACCGGGGCCGGGGCGGCCGCCGTCGGGGCCCTCTGGGCGGGCGGCTTCGTCTCCCTGGGCGGACTGTGGATCGGGACCAGGATGTCGCAGAGGTGGTACCGCAATCGGGTCATCCTGCGAACCCGGGATCCGCGCGGCACGCCGGTTCGGATCCAGCGAAAACACCTTTACACATCCTGTCTCGTGCCGGATGAAGGGGGACGCGGCTGGGGGCTGCGCGTCGATCACCTTCCCGGCCGGGAGGGAGGGAGCAGGCGGAAGACGATGATCGTGCACGGCCGCGAGGCGCTCGGGCTCGCCGGGCAACTGATGGCGCAGGCCAACCGCCGCGGGGGCAAGAAGGATGAGATTCGCGGGGCCGTGCGCCGCATCGAGCGTGCCGGACATCCGGAGGCGTTTCTACCGGAAGCCGCGGAGCTGGCGCAGCGCGCCATCCGGCGTTCCGGCCTTGTTACGCGCGGTTCTCCCTCTCTCGGCGACCGCCGCCGGGAGGAAGTTGCCGCCAGGGAGCTGGAGAAGCTCCGGAAGCCCCTGCCCGGTTCCCTCGCGGGTCTGACCCCCGGTCTGCGGCTGGCGATCGAGATGGCGACGCACGAGGAGGCCGAGCGCGAGGCGCTCGAGGGGGAGCTGAAGGAACTGGAGGCGCGGTGGCGGGAGGCGGAGGAGATCGCCCGGATCGCCGACAACCTTTTCGTTCCGGACAGCGTCGAGGACTTCATCGAGGATGAGCGTGCCCGTCCCGGCGGCGACCTCGCGCGGCCCGACGTCGAACCCGCAAACGCGACGAAGAACGCCTGATGTACACGACGTGCATCTTCTGCCACGGCGACCTCGACCGGAACGAGGCCATCGAGGAGTTCCCGGTCGGCCGCCGTCTCGCCTTCGACGGCGCCAAGGGACGGCTATGGGTCGTGTGCCGGCGCTGCGAACGCTGGAACCTCTCGCCGCTGGAGACGCGCTGGGAGGCGATCGAGGCCTGCGAGCGCGCCTTCGAGACCACCCGCATGCGGGTCGCCTCCGACAACATCGGCCTCGCGAAGCTGAAGGAGGGCCTCGAACTCGTCCGCGTCGGCGACCCCGTCCGCCAGGAGTTCGCCGCCTGGCGCTACGGCGACCAGTTCGGCCGGCGGCGCCGGCGGGCCGTGCTCGTCACCGGGGCCGTCGGGACGGCGGCGGGCGCGGTCGTAGTCGGCGGCACGATCGCCGGGTTCGCGATGGGCGGCATCTTCCCGGGGCTCTTTCAGGGGGCTCAAGCCTGGTATCGCGATCGCGTCCTTCTCCGTCTCAGGGACGAGCACGGCGATCCCATCCGAATACAACGGAAGCACCTCTACACGTCTCGCCTGGTACCCAGCCCCGACGCGTCGGGGTGGGACCTCCGCGTGGATCACATCCCGGGTTGGGACAAGTGGGGGAAGACCCGCAAGCGCAAGAACCGCCGGCATACGATGATCGTGCACGGGAGCGAAGCGATCGGCCTCGCGGGCCAGCTGATGGCCCACGCCAACCGGAGTGGCGGGGCCCGGAAGGCGATCCGCGCCGCGGTCGAGCGGATCGAGGAGGCCGGCCATCCGGAGGCTTTCCTGCCGGGGGCGGCTCGCCGCGCCATGAGCGACTTCTCCGGCTCGGGAAAGGCGGATCTTCCCCCGAAGAAGGTCGAGAATCTCATGAAGCCGCTTCCCGGAACCCTCGCGGGCCTGAAGGTGGACATGCGGCTGGCCATCGAGATGGCGACGCACGAGCAGGCGGAGCGAGAGGCGCTGGAGGGAGAACTGAAGGAACTGGAGGCGCGGTGGCGGGAGGCGGAGGAGATCGCCCGCATCGCCGACAACCTCCTCGTCCCGGAGAGCGTGGACAGCTTCATCGCCGGCGAACGCTCGCGGACCGGCCGATGAGCCTGTCCGGGGCCACCCCCGTTCCCTATCCTGCCGCATGAGCGAGAAGAAACTCATCGTCGTCGGCGACCGCGTGCTCATCGAACCGCTGGAGGGCGAGGACCGCACGAACGTCGGCCTCTACCTCCCACCCACCGCGATCGACAAGCAGGCCGTCCAGGCCGGGACGGTCGTGGCCGTCGGCCCGGGGACGCCGGTCGGTCCGCCCGCCGAACTCGGGGACGAGCCCTGGAAGATCGGCGCCACCGAGGCCCGCTATCTCCCGATGCAGGCACGGCCGGGAGACTACGCCCTCTTCTTCCGGAAAGCCGCGGTGGAGATCACCTTCGAGGGCACTCAGTACCTCGTCGCGCCGCAGGGCGCGATCCTCACCCTCGTCCGCGAGGAGGATGAAGAAGCCTCCGACGGCTTCGATCCCTCCTTCCTCTGAAGCCGCTAGCCAGGACCTGGCCGTACGGCGGGGCCGGCGTGCAGCGGGCTAGCGGTCGACGGGGCCGATCCGGTTGGGACGCAGCGAGTGGCAGTTCACCGCCCAGGACGTCGCCCGGGCCTGAACCGAGGCATCACCCGCCGGAGATGCGGCGGCCGCCTGCCCTCGTAGACGCGCCACCGCCCGTCCGACCATGTCCCCGCGACTGCGGCGCAGCGCCACCGCGCCCCGCACCTCCGGACTCGACCACACGACCCAGAGCGTGTCGGCCCGCGTGAACCAGCGCGTCTCCATGCCGGAGAGGTCTCCGTCTCCCGCGAGAGGGACGGCCTTGTAGGCGGTCATCTCCCTCCCGTACGCGTCGACGGAGTCGGCGAACAGCATGAGCGACCGTACGACCGGCGGATCGGCCTCGGGAGGCTCGCCACCCTCATCCGCGAGCCAGATATCGAACTGGAGGTGCCGGCAACCCAGGAAATCCCACAGGCGGAGATCGGCAGGTTCGGGGGGCGGCGGCGGAGGCCCGGACTCCCGGAATCGCAACCAGATCGAGACCCACACGAAGACGACCGACAGTCCGGCCACCGCCATCCACTTTTTTGTTCTCAGCTCGCACCTCCGGCCCTGCCAGAATCGCCGCGGCAACCTAGTGTCGCCCTCGCCCCCATGCACACGCCTTCGCCGCCGCGCAGAGCTTTTGTCGTTGGGCGCCGGCGACGGTAGAATATCCCCCGTTTCCCCGCCGTTTCCCCCAACCGCGAGTACGCGGAAGTCGAGGCCTGCTTGGCGTCCCCGCCCGGGAAGATCAGGAACATTGCGATCATCGCCCACGTCGATCACGGGAAGACGACGCTCGTCGACCACATGCTGCGGCAGGCGGGCGCCTTCCAGTCGCACGAGCGGGTCGAGGAACGCGTCATGGACTCCAACCCGCTGGAGCGCGAGCGCGGCATCACGATCCTGTCGAAGAACACCGCCGTGCGCTGGGGCGAGACGAGGATCAACATCGTCGACACGCCGGGCCACGCAGACTTCGGCGGCGAGGTCGAGCGCATCCTCCGCATGGTGGACGGCGTGCTCCTCCTCGTGGACGCGGCCGAGGGGCCCATGCCGCAGACGCGCTTCGTCACGCGCAAGGCCCTCGCGCTGGGGCTCGCGCCCGTGGTCGTGATCAACAAGGTGGACCGGCCCGACCAGCGCGCCGACGAAGTGCACGACGATGTGCTGGAACTGTTCCTTGAACTGGACGCCACCGAAGCCCAGCTCGACGCCCCGTTCCTCTACGCGAGCGCGCGCGAGGGCTGGGCATCGCCGGACAGCGAGGCGCGCGGCGGAGACCTGGAGCCGTTGTTCGAGACGATCGTGGCGGCGGTTCCCTCCCCCGCCGGCGACCCCGAGGGACCGTTCCAGATGCTCGCCTCGACGCTGGATCACTCGAGCTACGTGGGGCGGATCGCGATCGGCCGCATCGAGCGGGGCGCGGTGGCCGAGGGGGACGGGGTCGTGCTCCTTCCGCTCGGAGAGCCCGGGGCCGTGCCCGCGGACGAGGCGCTCCCGGCCCGGGTGCTCAAGATCTACGGCTTCGACGGGCTGAAGCGGGTCGAAACGCCCCGCGCGAGCGCCGGCGACATCGTGGCGCTGGCGGGACTCGAAGGCGTGGAGATCGGCCAGACGATCACGGACCCCGACCGCAGGGACCGTCTCCGGGGGATCGCCGTCGAGCGGCCCACGCTCTCGGTGGACTTCCGGGTCAACGACGCCCCCTTCGCCGGGCGGACGGGCAAGTACGTCACGACCCGGCAACTGCGCCAGCGCCTCTTCCGGGAACTGGAGCGGAACGTCGCCCTTCGCGTGGAGCCGACGGAGTCGCCGGACACCTTCTCCGTCTCGGGCCGCGGGGAACTCCACCTCACCATTCTTATGGAGACGATGCGGCGGGAAGGGTACGAGTTTTCCGTCTCGCGCCCCCGCGTCATCCTGCGCGAGGGGCCCGATGGGGAGATCCTCGAGCCGTACGAGGAGGCCGTGATCGAGGTCCCGTCCGGGATGGTCGGCGTGGTGATGGAGAAGATGGGGAGCCGGCGGGCCGAACTCCTCTCGATGCGGCCGACGGATCAGGGCCCGGTGCGCCTCGACTTCAAGCTCCCGTCGCGCGGCCTGTTCGGATACCGCTCCGAGTTCCTCACGGACACGCGCGGCGAGGGCCAGTTGCACCACCGCTTCCTCGAGTACGGCCCCCGGGCCGGACACCTGGAACACCGGCGCCGCGGGGTGCTCGTTGCGGACCGCCCGGGAACGTCGGTCTCCTTCGCCCTCTTCAACCTGCAGGAGCGGGCCGAGATGCTGATCGGCCCGGGCGTCGAGGTCTACAGCGGGATGATCGTGGGCGAGCACGTCCGCTCCGGCGACCTCGAAGTCAACGTGTCGAAGGGCAAGAAGCTCACGAACATGCGCGCCGCCGCCGCGGACGAGAACGTCCGGCTGGAGCCGCCCCGCGAACTGACGCTGGAACTCGCCCTCGAGTTCATCAACGACGACGAGTTGATCGAGGTCACGCCCGACGCGATCCGCCTCCGCAAGCGCAGGCTCGACCCGATCGAGCGCAAAAAGGCGATGCGCCGCGCCGCCGCGGAGGCGCGCGGGGACTGACGCCAGCCCCTACGTAGCACCTCGCGCCATCCGCGTGTTCCGGACGTGTATGGCGAACACGGCGGTCCCCAACAACACGCCGGCGATCCGCACCGGGTCGTTCGGGACCAGGATGAGGGCGCCCGCGAGCGCGAACAGCGCGCGTTCGGCGACGCTACACGCGGCCACCGCGAAACCCTCGATCGCATATGCGACGGCCGACACCAGCGCCACCGTGCAGACGATGGCGAAGATGAAGGCCGTCACGGCGGTGCCGTCCACGAGGATCAGCGCCGAGTAGGCCATCATCGCGGGCACGATGAAGAAGCCGAGGGAGAGCTTCACGGCCTGGGTCGCCGTCCGCATGGGCGCGGAACCCGCCACCCCCGCCCCCGCGAAGGCCGCGAGCGCGATGGGCGGCGTGACGTTCGATGTCTGCGAGAGCCAGAAGATGATCATGTGGGCGACGAGGAGGGAGAGCCCCAGCCCTTCGAGCGCCGGCGCCGCCATGACGGAGATCACGATGTAGGCCGCCGTCACGGGCAGTCCCATCCCGAGGACGAGCGCGGCGATCGCGATGAAGATGAGCGCGAGCCAGAGCAGCCCGCCCGCCGCCTGCACGACGGACTCGGTAAACTGGAGGCCGATCCCGGTCTGGCCGATCACGCCCACGACGATCCCGGCCGTCGCGCAGGCGAGCGAGATCGGCAGCGCCAGCACCGCGCCCGTCCGCAGCCCCTCCAGGATCGTGCGCCAGCCGACCCGCGTCCGCTTGCGCGCCATCCCCGTGACGACGACCGCGAGGCACCCCACCGCGCCCACGAGCGGGGGCGAGTAGTTGAGCAGGAGGAGCGCGACGACGAGCCCGAGCGGAAGCAGGAAGTGGACGCCCTCGCGCAGCGTGCGCCGCACCGGCGGCGGGTTCTTCATCCCCCGCAGTCCCAGTTTCAGGGCCATGAGGTGGACGAAGAGGAGCGTGCACCCGAAGTAGAGGATCGCGGGCGCGATGGAGAGCGCTACGATCTCCCGGTACGGCGTGTTCGTGAAGTCCGCCATGATGAACGCGCCGGCGCCCATGATCGGCGGCATGATCTGGCCGCCGGTGGACGCGGCCGCCTCGATCCCTCCCGCCTGCTCTGGGCGATAGCCGAGCTTCTTCATCATCGGGATCGTGAGCGCGCCCGTCGTCACCGTGTTCGCGATCGCCGAGCCGGAAATCGACCCCATGGCCGCGGAGGCGATGACGCTCGCCTTGGCCGGCCCGCCCCGGAACCGGCCCGCGGCGGCGAAGGCGAGGTCGATGAAGAAGCGCCCCGCCCCCGTCACCTCGAGGAACGCGCCGAAGAGGACGAAGATGAACACGGTCCCCGCCGCGATCCCCAGCGGCGTCCCGAACAGCCCCGCCCCCGTGAAGATCTGGAAGCGCAGGATGCGCTCGAGCGTGAAGCCCCGATTCGCGATCACGTCGGGCAGCAGGTCCCCGAACCCCGCGTAGAGGAGGAAGACGAGGCCCACGGCGACCATCACCCAGCCCACGGCCCGGCGCGTCGCTTCGAAGAGGAGGATGACGAACACCAGGCCCGCAATCAGGTCGTGCGTCGTGAGCCCGTACAGGATGTGGTCGACCCCGCGGTAGTCGAAGCCGACGATGACCCACCCGCAGTAGAGGGCGACGAGCGCCAGGCCCGCGTCGAGCCACAGGCTCCAGCGCGGCGCGGGGCCCTCCCCCGTCCACGAGGGCTTGGCGAGGAAGGTGAGGACGACGACCCAGGCGAGGTGGATGGGCCTTCCGAGCGTGGCCGAGAGCGTGCCGGTCGTGCTCTGCCAGAGCTGGAAGAGGGAGAGCCCCACCGGGAGGGCGAAGAGGATGCGCCGCCACGGCGGCCGCCGGGTCGTCAACGCGCCGTGGGTTCCAGAACTTCGTCGAAGTAGCGGCGGGCGCCGGGGTGGAGCGGGAAGTCGCCCACGTCGCGCGCCGAGGGCGGCGTGATGAAGCTCGCCACGCCGGAGATGTTCTCGAGATCTTCGCGCCGCTCCAGCATCGTGCGCGTGAGATCGTACGCGAGTCCCTCCTCCATCGCGCGGTGGACGACGATCAGGTTCCAGAGCGTCGGCGTGAGCACCGGCTCGTCGACGCCGCGGTAGACGCCGGGTGGCACGCGGAAGCCGCTGTAGGCGGGCTCGGACCGGATGATCGTCGCGATCTCGTCCTCCGAGAAGGGGACGAGAACCATGTCCCGGGAGACGCCGATCTCGACCACGGCGGGCATCCCCAGGCCGCCGGCGATGAATCCGGCATCCAGCGTCCCATCCTTGAGCCCGTTAGACATCTGCGCGTAGTTGAGCTGCCGGACGGTGAAGTCGGACTCGCCGATCCCCATCGCCTCGAGCACGTTCCAGGCGGTGACCGCGTTCCCGGATCCCGGTGGGCCGACGGACACGCGGCGCCCGCGGAGATCCTGCACGGATTCGATCCCCGTGCTCCGGGTCGTCACGAGGTGCACCACGTTGGGATAGAGCTTCCCGAGGGAGGCGAGCCGCATGGGCTCCGGGAAGCGCCCTCGGCCGGCCAGCGCCGCGGCGAGGGCGTCCGCCTGCGTGAAGCCGACCTCGCTTTCCCCCTTGGCGACCTGGATGAGGTTCGTCACGGAGCCGGCGGTCGTCTCGGCCTTCATGTTCACGCCGTCCACATGCCGCGACCAGATGGAGGCGAGCCCGCCCCCGAGCGGATAGTAGAGCCCGTTCGTGTTCCCCGTCGCGATCGAGAGCGTCCGCTGCCCCTCACCCCCACAACCCGCCGCGCCGAGCGCGACGATGAACCCGGCCAGCGCCGCGCGCGCGACGCGTCTTCCGCCGATCACGCTCTGTCCGCCCACCGTTGGAGGCATGGCCCGCCCTTTCTTCCGTGATCTGGCCGGGAGGTTAGCCCCGCCCTCACGCGATTTCCAGCGGGCGACGAGCCTGACGTAACCTTGCAAATCCGGAACGCGATGCCGGATTTGCAAGGACGAAATCACACGCTTCGCCGGTGTCCTCGCACTGCGGCGACGAGGGCGAAGGCGGCGGCGGAGACGATGAGGCCGATGAGCGTGCGGTCGAGCAGGGCCGGCGCGTCGGCGGGGGCGAAGATGTGCACGGCGCCCAGCGCGGCGAGGCCGGCGCCGATGGCGGCCAGCGCTTCGGGCACGCCGGCGCGCCGCGAGTGCAGTCCGGCGGCTACCGGGACGAAGAGGCTCACGCTCAGGATCGAGTAGAAGATGGTGAGCGAGGCGATCACGCTCTCGAGCCAGAGGGCGAGCAGCACGCCCAGCGTCCCCCCCGCGATGGCGGCGCCTCGCGCCACCCGCAGCACCTGCCGGCTCGTCGCCTCGGGTCTCAGGAATCCCTTGTAGAGATCCTTCGAGAGGGAGGTCGAGAGCATGAACAGTCCGGCGTCGGCCGAACTCACTTCGGCGGAGAACACGGCGGCGAGGCCGAGGAGCCCCAGCGCGGGCGGCAGCGCGGTGGCGAGGAGCATGGGGAGCGCCTGCTCGCGGCTCGCGAGCGCGGGATCGTACACGCGGGCGATCATGCCGAGCAGCGTAGGCGCGAAGGCGAACAGGACGAGCCCGACGCCGGCCGCGAGGAGCCCGATCCGGATCGCCCGGGGACCCGTCGCTCCGTAGACCTTCTGCACCAGCCCCGGCGAGATGATGAAGGCGGGCGCGAGGAGAGCGATGTAGACCCAGCCGGACCCCCCACCCTGCCACAGATTCAGGTAATCCGGCGATGTGCGCGCGGCGGTCGCTTCGATGGCGGCCCAGCCGCCGATGTCGGAAAGCGCCCACGGGATCGCGACCGCGAACCCGGCGAGCAGCACGACGAGTTGCACCAGGTTGACCCAGGCCGACGCCACGAGGCCGCCGGCGCTGAAGTAGACGATGACGACGATCCCGCCCAGGAGCGCGCCGATCCAGCGCGGGGTGCCGGCGACGACCGCGACGATCTCGGCCATGGCGATGAGCTGCCCGGACACGATGGTGAGGGTGGCGAACCAGAGCAGGACGGCGATCAGCAGCCGCACGGAGCGGCCGTACCGAAGGTCCAGGTAGTCGCCCATGGTGAGGAGCCCGTGGCGCGCGGCCACCCTCCAGATGCGCGGCCCGACCCAGAGGGCGAGCAGGATCGTCCCGATGCCGGCCGAGCCGACCCACCACCACGCGCTGAGCCCGTCCCGGTAGCCGAGTCCCGCCGCGCCCACCGTCGTGCCCGCCCCGAGGTTGGCGGCCAGCACGGTGGCGAAGAGCAGCACCGGCCCAAGCTTGCGGTCCGCCACGAAGAAGCTCCCCGCGGCGGCGACTCGGCGCCCGATCCACGCCCCCAGCGCCACGAGCCCCGCAGCATACGCCAGAAGCACCCACAGGCCGGTGCTCACGTCGTCGCCAGCGGCGCGCTCACCAGGCCGCGTTCAATCAGTTGCCGGTGTCCGTCAGGTCGGACACGGAGGGGAGGCCGGGGAGGCCGGTGGCGGTGCGGACGGCGCGCAGGATCGCTTCGGCGACCATGTCCGCGGCGAGCGCGCCGATCCGCGACAGGCCGGCGTCGTCCTCGTGCGTGCCGGTGGCGAGGCCGAACAGGGTGTCGCCGTCGCTCGGGGTGTGGGCCGGGTAGATGGCCCGGGCGAGTCCGTCGTGCGCCATCTGCGCGACCTTCGTGATCTCGGCCTTCGAGAGACGCGCGTTCGTCGCCACCACGCCGATGGTCGTGTTCTCGACGGAGGCGTCGTCGCCCGGCGCGTCGTCCGCAGGCCGCACCTCGCCCTCCCGCAGCAGCGCGCGGGCGTCCGCAAAGCCCGTCCCGTCCTCCGTGCGGACGCCGGCCACGATCTCCCCGGTGGCCGGATCGATCACGTCGCCGACCGCATTGACCGCGACGACCGCGGCCACGGTGAGGCCGTCCTCGAGGGTGATCGAGGCGGTGCCGATCCCGCCCTTCATCGCGCGGCCGCGGCCGCGGAGCTTCCCGACCGTCGCTCCGGCCCCCGCGCCGATGCTGCCCTCGGCCGGCGGATCCGCGCTCGCCGCGCGGGCTGCCTCGTAGCCGCACTCCGGGCCGGGACGAGGGGATCCGCCGCCGATGCCGAGATCGAACAGGATCGCGGCCGCCACGATGGGGACCACGTGATCCCCGGCCCGGTACCCGATCCCGCGCTCCTCGAGATACCGGACCACGCCCGATGCCGCGTCGAGCCCGAACGCGCTCCCGCCCGAGAGCACGATGGCGTGGGCTTCCTGCACGCTGTTCACCGGATCGAGGAGGGCGATCTCCCGCGTCCCCGGCGCCCCGCCCCGCACGTCGACGCCCGCCACGGCGCCGTCCTCGGCGAGCACGACCGTACAGCCGGTGGGCCGCTCCTCCAGTGTGAAGTGCCCCAGCGCGAGCCCCTCGACCGCCGTGATTCCGCCCCCCGCCGAATCCGCCGTCTCCTGCGCCACACACCCTCCCGCCGCGAGAAATCCGCCCACCACCCCGGCCGCCGCGAGCGCGACGCCCCGCGCAGAGCGCGGCCCCGGAAGCTCCGGTCTCATCCGCACCGCCATCGGACGGCCATGCTATCCGGCGAACTCGTACACGAGGCTCTCCCCGGGCAGACCCTCGACTCGCAGCACGACCGTGCCGGGTCCGGGTCCGTAGAACTGCTGGTAGCGCGTTCTGACCAGGTCGAGGTCGAAGACGCGGGTGTCGGTCACCCAGCGCTCGCAGGCATCGCCGTTCGCCTCATGGACGAGTTCCGCCGCAAGCTGCACCCGGTCCGACTCCATGAACGATTCCGAGATCACCAGGGTGAAGATGTGCCTCCGGCAACCGCCCGCGTACGAGACTTCGACGGTCAACCCGTGTCCGTCCACCGAGGCCGAGTTCGCGACGTAATGATCGTCCCCCCAGTCGCCGCTCCCCGCGAGAACCACGTTGTTCTCCGGGACATCCGGCCCCAGCCCCGACTCGCCGCACGCCCACGCAGCGAGAAGTCCGAGGATGAGCACCATCGAGACCCTCCCCCGAACGGAGAAAGCCGATAAACCCAAAGTCGAAAGTGTCATGCGAACAAGGTAGCACGGCTCCCCCGGCTTTGGATCGACCGCGGCCCGCAACACGGCGCTCGACGCGGGATTCGGACACGCGCGGAAGCTTGCAAGCACTGCATGCTAGCACTAACTTCCTCGTCGCCGACAGCTTGTTTCGAGGAGTGGAGCGTATGGGGAACACGATTACCGTCCGGGACATCGATCCGGGCGACAAGGCCTGGCTCCGCCGGGAGGCCCGCTACACCGGCATCTCAATGGAGGAGTTCGTTCGCCGCCTGATTCGCGAGAAGCGGGAGAACGCCGCCGGCGAGACGAGACCCTCGCAAGTCTTCGAGAGGTACTTCGGATCGGAGTACGGGGTGGAGCTGCCCGAGCCTTCTCGCCACGGATACAGGCCGTTCGTGTTCGAGGATGAGGGCGGGGGCGAGGCGTGAGGCAGCCCCTCCGCTGGCTCATCGATACGAACGTGGTCTCCGAGATGATGCGTCCGGCTCCCGACGCGCGAGTGGCCGGGTTCCTCGACGGGATCTGGGCCCAGGGAGTCGGTCTGGCGTCCGTCACGGTGTGGGAGATCCTCAACGGAATCGGCCGCATGGACGCCGGCCGGCGGCGGGAACGTCTGGCCGAGCGGTTCCAGGGCCTTCTGGATGATCTCTTCCGCGAACGGATCCTCGACTGGACCCTCAGCGACGCCCAAGCCTGCGCCCGCATCATGGAGTCGAAGAGGCGGCGAGGCGAACCGCTCGACGACCACCTGCCGGACGCGATGCTGGCGGGCGCGGCGGCGCGTCACGGCCTCACCCTGGTCACGCGGAACGAGCGGGACTTCCGGAACACGGGCATCGAAGTGGTCAACCCCTGGGCGGACAGGCCGCGTTGATCCGCCGGCCGCGTCGCCCTGCTACGCGCGGAGTTCCGGGCGGTTGCGGTAGTCTTCCAGGGCCTCGGGGTTGGCGAGGGCCTCGACGTTCTTGACGGACTCTCCCAGTACCACGGCGCGCACGGCGAGTTCCGAGATCTTGGCGCTCTTCGTGCGAGGGATGTCCGTCACCTGCAGTATCCGCGCCGGGACGTGCCGGGGCGAGGCGTTCTGCCGGATCTCCCCCCGGATCCGCGCCTCCAGGTCCTCGTCCAGGCTCCGGCCCTCCGCGAGCCGCACGAAGAGGACGACGCGCGTGTCGTTCTCCCACGGCTGCCCGATGACGATGGATTCCAGAATCTCCGGCATCCGGTCCACGAGCCGGTAGATCTCCGCCGTCCCGATCCGCACGCCGCCCGCGTTCAGCGTCGCGTCGGAGCGGCCGTAGATCACCGCGCCGCCGTGTTCCGTCCACTCCATCCAGTCGCCGTGCCGCCACACGTTGGGATACATGTCGAAGTACGCCGCGTGGAAGCGGCTCCCGTCGTCGTCTCCCCAGAACCCCGTCGGCACCGACGGGAAGGGCGACTTGCAGACGAGTTCCCCCTTCCCCGCCGGCATCGACCGCCCCTCTTCATCCCACACATCCACGTCCATGCCCAGCGACGGCGCCTGGATCTCGCCCCGCCACACGGGGAGGAGCGGGTGCCCGACCACGAACCCCGCGCACAGATCCGTCCCGCCCGAAATCGAGGCGAGGTGGACGTCGGGCTTCACGTCCCGGTACACGTAGTCGAACCCCTCCGGGACGAGGGGAGACCCCGTGGAGAGCATCGTCCGCACCGAGGAGAGATCGTGCGTCTCCCGCGGCCGGAGGCCCTCCTTCCCGAGCGCGTCGATGAACTTCGCGGACACGCCGAGCTGGGTCATGCGCACTTCGTCCGCGTAGTCGAACAGGACGTGCGGACCGGGATGGAAGGGCGATCCGTCGTACAGGACCGCCGTCGCCTCGCTCGCCAGCGCCGACGAGAGCCAGTTCCACATCATCCACCCGCAGGTCGTGTAGTAGAAGGCGCGGTCGCCCGGCCGGATGTCCGCGTGCAGCCGGTGCTCCTTCAGGTGGGTGAGGAGGATGCCGCCCGCCGCGTGCACGATGCACTTCGGGACGCCGGTCGTGCCCGAGGAGAAGAGGATGTAGAGGGGATGGTCGAACGGGAGCCGCCGGAATTCGATCTCCCGCGGGCTCCACGGGCCGACGAAGTCGTCGAACAGGACCGCGCCCGGGATCGCGGAGATGTCCGGGTCCGGATCCGTGTGGGGGACGATGACCACGCGCTCCACCGACGGGAGGCGCCGCACGATCTCCGGCAGGCGGTCGAGGCTCGAGTACCGCTTCCCCTGCCAGAAGTAGCCGTCGGCCGCGAGGAGGACGCGCGGTTCGATCTGCCCGAAGCGGTCGAGCACGCCCTGCACGCCGAAGTCGGGCGAGGCGGTGGAGATCGTCGCCCCGAGGCTCGCCGAGGCGAGCATGTACACGATGGACTCCGGCATGTTGGGCACGTAGCCGGCCACCCGGTCGCCCGGCTCGATTCCGAGCGCGTCCAGCGCCTGGGCGAAGCGTGAGGTCGTGTCGTACAGCTCGGCCCAGGAGAGGTCGCGGCGCACGCGGTCCTCGGCCCGGAAGAGGAGCGCCGGTCCGTCGTCGCGGCGGCGCAGCAGGTTCTCCGCGTAGTTCAGCCGCGCGTCCGGATACCAGCGCGCCCCCGGCAGACGGTCGAAGTCGACGACCACGCGCTCGCCGCGCTCCCCGATGACGCCGCAGAAGTCCCACACCGCGTTCCAGAACGCCTCCGGCTCGCGGATCGACCAGCGCCACAGCGCCTCCGGGGAATCGGCACCCGCCCCGCACGCCTCGTTCGCGTAGCGCGTGAAGCGCGCCATGTTCGTCGTCGCCGCGAAGTCGGGATCCGGCGTCCACAGCGGCCCGCTCGCGCCCGTCATGCCCGTTCCTCCGACACCCGGAAGTACCGGAAAGCGGGCGGCAGGAGCTGCGCGAGGAGCCACGCGAAGAAGACCAGCGACAGCGTGCCGAAGACCGCGAACCCGATCCCGCTCCAGGCAGACACCCAGTCCGGCGGCACGTAGGTCTCGCCGGGCGCGTGCACCGCCCGCGTCACGCCGACCGCCGTCCCCACCACGTGCAGCCAGAGCACGAGCGCCGCCACCGAGAAGTTCAGCCCGATGAGACTCCAGCGCATGGCCGGCGTGTGGAGCGTGTCCCAGGCGTCCTCTCCCTCGCGGGTCTGCAAGTGCTCGCTCAGGATCCAGATCGCCGCCCCGAGCAGGATCATCGTGTCGATACCGATCATCGCCCCCATCGCGTGTCCCGTGACGACGTACGTCCCGTGAATCACCGCGTTCAAGGGCGGGAAGGAGATGAGGATCGCGCCGAACAGGATCCCGCACGTCCACCATTTCGCCGCCGCGAACGAGCCGCGCGCCGCGCAGAACGCGGGGTCGCTCGGCGTCCTGAGCGCCCGCCACAGGTCGAACATGGCCCGCGCGAGCACGATGATCTCCATCATGCTCACGACGAAGGCGATCCACTTCACCGACTCCCGCCCCGGAAGATGATAGGTGTGGTGCGCGAAGTTCGTGAACGAGTTGAGCAGTCCCACCGCGAACAGCATGTACGCGGTCGTCGAGCGCCCGTAGGAGGAATCCCCCGAGATCCGCTCGCCCAGGTAGATCACCGAGCCGTAGACGAAGAGGTTGAAGCTGCCGACGAGGGTGCCCGTCGCCTTCCACTGGATCCGCATGTCCTGCACGGGATCTCCGAAGATCCCCGGGATCAGCCACATATGCTGTTCCACGAAGGTGACGATGAAGAAGAGCAGCCCCACGCCCCACATCGTCACGTAGACCGGCCGTTCCCAGAACCGTTTTCCGGCGAGGCGGAAGAAGTTCCACGCGTAGCAGATCCAGCCCGCGAGGATGAGGAGGGAGAAGAAGGGGTGGAAGCCGACGTACTCGCGGCCCGATCCGATGCCGAGGCCGAGCGTGATCAGGATCCCGAGGCCGGCGGCCGCCCAGGTCAGAACCTGGACCCGGAGGCGCCAGCGGTCGCCCATCGTCGGCGGACCCTCGTCCTGGAGGAAACGGTACACGACGGCGACGCCGCCGAGGAAGACCCACGCCGAGGCGAACACCGTGTGGATCGGGCGCAGTTGGCGCAGGTCGAGGCCGATCTGCTGGAACCACGGCGCGAGCGACGGCACGGAGTAGAACGCGGCGAGGATGCCGCCCACGAGCGTGATCGCGACCGCGATGAGCCCGCCGCGGATGAAGGTCAGCACGGCGAACTGGTGCGCGGGGTGGCCGGCCGCGAAGGGCTTCACGGGTACTCCCACCACGGCAGCGCGCCCCAGTCGAGGCGTCGGCCCGCGGCGAGCGCTTCCGTCGCGGCCTCCAGTTGCTCGCGGTTGGTCGCCAGGAACTCGAGGAACGCGGTGAGCGCCGGCCGGTCGGCGTCGTCGAGCGGCGGCACCGGTGGCGGCATGCCCAGCAGGGGACGGCCCTCGGCCAGAACCCGGTCGAGCGAGTCGGGTGCGAGCGACCCGGCGACGAGCGACAGGTCCGGCGCCCCCACGGGCGAGTCGCGGAACGGAAAGTGGCAGGCGCTGCACGGCCGGATGCGGTAGGCCTCGAACCCGGCGGCGACCGCGGCCAGATCCCGATCCGTCCCGTCACCCGATCCCGCGCCACGGGGCGCCCCGGCCCCGAGCGCCGCCTCGATCGCCCGCTCGAACGCCGCCTGCGCCCCCGCGCCCTCCCCCGGCGTCCCCATCCGCAGCTCCCCGCGGCCGATCTCCGGCCGGTCCATCTCGCGCAGGAAGGCCGCCATCGCCGCCGACTCCCCGTCGCTGAACCCGAGCGGCGGCATCTGCCCGCTCCCCACCGTCAACAACGAAACGAGCCGGGTCGAATCAACCCGGCTCGCGGCGTTCGTCAGATCCGGCCCGAGGAATCCCCCCTGACCGTAGAACTGGTGACAGGTTTGACAGGCATACGCCTGCCAGAGCGCACGCCCCTCGCGCGCCGCCTTCGACAGCGGCTCGCTGCGCACGTCCGAATACACCAGCCCCGTCTGGACTCCAAAGGAGAGCACCAGCACGGCCAGAAGGAGCTTTTTCCGAGCCGGCGTGAACATGGCGGGCGCTCGACGGGGCTGAGGTCACATGGTCGCGGACCCCGAGATGATCTTTCCTCAAGGCAACGGTCGTCAAGCGAGCCCGGGGCGCTTGACCGTGCTACCTTACGAAAATAAGATTTATCGTAAGGTAATGGAGTCCACGCGAGGAGGAAAACCCATGCTCGTCAAGGTAACGGCGAAGCGGCAAGTCACATTTCCGGCGCATGTCCTGGACGCCATGGGCGTCCGACCCGGCGATCGTCTCGAACTGCTGGAGGGGCCCCACGGCTTCGTCATACGACCACACAAGATCGATCTGTCGCGTTTGGCCCCGCTGAAGGAGCAAATCGACCCCGACATCGCGCCCTTTGACGTTCACGCCTTCCGCTCCGAGCGACATGATCCTTCGCTACGGGATTGACACCTCCGTCCTTGTGCGCCTGCTCACGGGCCGACCCCGGGATCGGTTTGCCCATACGGTGGGATACCTGACGACGCTGGTGGGCGACGGCACCACCGTGGTGGCTTCCAATCAGGTGATCGGCGAGGCCTACGTCGCCCTCCAGCACCACTTCGGCGTGCAGAAGCCCGCCGCTCGTTCCGCCCTGATCCAGGTGCTGGGCAGCGGCCTGGTCGCACCTTTGAACGGGCTCTCGGTGATGAGGCTCCTGGACGCCTCGGGCGGCGCGGGGCTGCTTGATCGGCTCATCGCCGACGACTACGCGCGTTCAGATCTGGACACCTTGACCCTGGACAAGGCGATGGCCAGCCTCCCCCGCGCCCGGTTGCTTGACCCCTGACGTTCCCGCGGGAACGTCTTCAGGTGCTGGACGGGCTTTCAGGTGGCGGTCAGTTGATGCGCTTGTCGCGGCCGGTCCATTCGCGGTCGCGGAGGACGTATTTCTGGACCTTGCCGGTGGAGGTCTTGGGGAGGGGGCCGAACTCGATCGCGTCGGGGCACTTGAAGTGGGCGATGCGGTCGCGGCAGAAGTCGATGATCTCCCCCTCCGTGGCGTCGGCTTCCGGCTTCAGCGTGACGAAGGCCTTGGGGCGTTCGCCCCATTCGTCGTGGGGGATGGCGATGACGGCGCATTCCAGCACCGCGGGGTGGCGGGCGACGGTCTGCTCGACCTCGATGGTGGAGATGTTCTCGCCGCCGGAGATGATGATGTCCTTGGCCCGGTCCCGGAGTTCCACGTAGCCGTCGGGGTGCCACACGGCGAGGTCGCCTGAGTGGAACCAGCCGCCGCGGAAGGCTTCGTCGGTGGCCTCGGGCTGCGCGTAGTAGCCCTTCATGACGATGTTCCCGCGCATCACGACCTCGCCCATCGTCGCGCCGTCGCGCGGCACGTCCCTGCCCTCCTCGTCGACGACCCGCATGAGGTCGGAGGTGACGAACCCCTGGCCCTGGCGGGCGAGCAGCCGGGCCTGCTCGGCGGGCGGGCGCCCGTCCCAGTCCGCGTGCCAGGCGCAGGTGGCGGTGGGGCCGTACGTCTCCGTGAGACCGTAGGCGTGGATCGGGTGGAAGTTCAGCGCCTTCAACTGCTCCAGCAGGGTCGGCGAGGGCGGCGCCCCCGCGATCATCGTCCGCACCGTGTGCTCCAGCGGCCGGGCTGCCGGATCGTTGACGAGCATGATCTGCACGGTCGGCGCCCCGCAGTAGTGCGTGACGCCCTCCGACTCGATGAGCGCCCAGATGCGGCCGGGATCGACCTCCCGCAGGCACACGTGCGTGCCGCCGACGGCGGTCACGGCCCACGTGAAGCACCACCCGTTGCAGTGGAACATGGGGAGGGTCCAGAGATAGACGGCGCCCGGCGTCATCTCCATCTCGATGAGTTCCCCGATCGCGTTCAGGTACGCGCCGCGGTGCGTGTAGACGACGCCCTTGGGGCGGCCCGTCGTCCCCGACGTGTAGTTCATCGAGATCGGGGCTTCCTCGTCCGCGGGGCCGGCCGGCAGCGGGGGCGGTTCGGCCGAGCCGGAATCGAGGCCATCGGCGAGGAACGCCTCGTAGGGGTCGTTGGGCGCCCCGGTGTCGTCGATCCGCACCACCTTCACTCCGGCACCGCGCAGCGCGTCCTCGTCGACGAGGCTCTGGAGGGCCCGGTCGACGAACAGGTACCGCGCTCCGCTGTGCTCCAGGATGTAGGCGATCTCGCCCGCCCCGAGCCGCGTGTTGATCGCGACCAGCACCCCGCGCGCGGCGGGCACCCCGTAGTGCGCTTCGAGCAGGGGCGGCGTGTTCGGAGACAGGAACGCCACCCGGTCTCCCGGCTCGAGCCCGGCGCGGAGCAGTCCCGCCCCCAGCCGCCGCACGCGAAGCTCGAACTCGCGGTAGGAGTAGCTCCGGCCGCCGTGCACGACCGCCGCCTTGTCCGGGTACACGAACGCACTCCGCCGCAGAAACTCGAGCGGCGTGAGTTCGGTCCGATATGGGCTCCGCTCGCTCACCCGCCGCCGGCTTCGGCCAGCAGTCGCCGGTACACGCCCCGGGCCTCATCGAACTGGGCGTAGACGTGGTCCTGCTCCGACTGCGACCGCCAGCCGGGCCACTCACGCGCCTGGCGTTCGAGTTCGTCGATCCATTCGAGGCCGTACTGGGCGCCCGCCGCGTCGCGGATCGCCTCACCTCCGACCGTGAACCAGACGGGGTTCGTGAACCCCTGCGGATAGCCCGCGTCGAGCGGGAACCGCTCCTCGGGCTCGCCCTCCGCCCGCAGGTGGATCCAGCCGCTTCCGTCGATCGCGATGTCACCCGAGTAGGACGCCGACATGCGGTCCTCGGAGAGTTCGAGGTCGAGGACGTCCTCGCCGTCGCGCACGAGCCAGACGCGCGTGAGCGGCACGATCGACCGCACGCTGGCGTCGACGTTCACGCTGGCGGCGCCGGCCCCGAGATCCAGGACGGAACCCGGGATCTCCCCGTTTACCGTGAGTTCGACCAGCGGCCCGTTGGTCACGAACGCCGCGGCGCCGCGCAGGCCCTCGAACCAGCCCTCGGCCGTCAGGCGCCCGTCCGGCGGGCGCACGTAGGTCCGCATCGCGCCCACCAGCGGCGTGGCGTGCAGGTTGCTGATCGAGTCCTCCCCGCCGGTCGCGCACACCCGCACGTCGTTGCTCCACAGCGCGTAGAGCGGGAAGAACCCCGCCCGCTCCGCCGTGGACCACTCGAGCGCGTCGCTCGTCCCGAGCACGGCGTCGACCATGAACCCCTTCCCGCCCATCAGCCCGAACGTGAGCGGGTCCACATCGCCGAAGTAGGGGTGGACGTAGCCCGTCGTCGCCCCCTGGTCCTTCGCCTTCCGCATCATGTCCGTGTTCGACGGATACAGGCTTTCGATCGCCGTCCCCTCGTATCCCGTCGTGAAGGGCGAGATGAGGTGGTCCCGCATCCCGAACATGAACACGTGTCCGTAGAACGGCGGCCGGTACTCCTGCCCGACGATGACGACCATGTCCTCCGTCTCCGCCGACACCGGGTGTTCGCCGCCGCCGGGCACGAAGAACTGGTGGTCGAGGATCCGGTTGTCCTTGTTCGCCACCTGCTCGTTCACGATGTCCTGGTCCTCCGCCGCGGACATGAACATCAGGTTCTCGAGCGTGTTGTGCAGGTTCCCGGCGTAGTTCATGTGGACGTGCGTGGAGCCGTTGTGCCACCCGTCCGCCGACAGGTCCGCGAACCGGTGCAGCGTGACCTCGAGTTCCACCGTGGCATCCGCCTCGATCGCCACCTTCATGCGCTGCGGCTCGATCTCGAAGCCCTTCACGATGGTGAGGTCCGCTTCGCCCGGCGGGAGCGCGACCGTGAACGTCCCGTCCGTGTGGAAGGCCGGGTAACGCCCCCGCTGGCCGATGCGGGCGTACTCGTCGGGCGGGGCGTGGTACTTGCCGTCCGGCCCCAGCAGGGTGACGCGCGCCGCAACGGGGTCCCGTCCGCTCGCGTCCGTGCGCACCGTGACCGAGAGCATGCCGGTCGGCCCCGCGTAGGTGCGCTCCCCGATCTCGATCCGCCGCCGGCCGCCGCCGTAGGTCTCGATGAGTTCGAGTTGCGGGAGGCCACCTTCGTTCGTGATGTAGGCGATCGTCTCGCCGTCGGGCGACCAGCGCGGGTGGAAGGCGTCGTGCTCGAAGAAGGTGAGCTTGTACGGCTCCCCGCCCGTCGTCGGCTGCACGTACAGGTTGTTGAACTGGTCCGCCGCCCCCGCGGTCGACGAGTAGACGAAGCGCCGGCCGTGCAGCGACACGTCCGGCCGCGTGCGGTACAGCGTCTGCTCCCGCAGCACCGTCTGCGCCTCCAGGATCCCGTCCGCGCGCGCCGGCACCCGGATCACGTTGCCCGAGCCCAGCGGGACGTCGCGGTTCGAGACGAGGAGGAGTTCCTCTCCGTCCGGCATCCACGCGGGCGAGATATACATGTCCATGGGCCCGAAGTAGAGCCGGTTGTTCCCGTAGGAGTTGTCGCTCGTGACCGCGATCTCGGGCCCCGCCCAGTCGCCGTCCGCCACCTCCCGGATGTAGACGTTGAAGAACCCGTTGGGCGCGCTCGACACGTAGGCGAGGCGCGTGCCGTCGGGAGAGAACACGGGGTCGGCGTACACGAAATCGTCGTCCGTGAGCGCCCGCGTCTCGCCCGTCTCCGTGTCGAGGATCTCGAGCTGGATCCGCTCGCCGCCGTAGTCGGCGGTGTACGCGATCCAGCGGCCGTCGGGCGAGTAGGACGGGGACGAGTGGTACGTGCCCCCGCGCGTGAGTTCCGTCGCGTCGCCCGTCTCCACGTCCACTTCCCAGACGGAGCCGGCCATCCCCACCGCGATCGACTCGCCGTCGGGTGACCAGGTGGGGAACCACGGCGTCGTCCCCGGCGCCGGCGGCAGGTAGTAGTTGTGCATGTAGTTGCCGCCGTGCCGCACGCCGGGATAGCCGCCGAACGCGGGCGGCGGCTCTTCGTCGAGGAGCGGCGCTACGGGCCGGGCCGAGGCGGACTCGAGCAGCCCCGGCTCGCCGGATATGCCGGGCGCGCCGTCGCCGGGTTCACAGCCGAGGAGGACGCCGACGGAGAGAACGAGAACGGGAGCGGGGCCGATACGCATCGCAGCTCGCAGGCTCGGGGATCGGTGAACAGGGGCCCCCAACTTGCTCCGCGCCAACGGCCCCGCGCAACGCGGTCAGGCGCCTTGTGTTCGGGGCCCGCGATCAGGCCCCGTCTTCGAAGTGGAGCGTCAGGCTCCGGGGAGGCGGTAGGAGACGCCCTGGGCGACGGCCGCGTCGACGGTCGCGGGGTCGATGAGCACGGTCACGGAGACCGTCAGGGCCCCGGCCGCGGCGATGTTCAGCGAGAGCGTCGTGGCGGCGGTCGAGTCGGGAAGATCGGTGATCAGGATGAGATCGTCGTCACCGAAGGCGTAGTAGAAGCCTTCGAGGGTGCCGCCGACGCTCTCGACCGTCTGGCGCAGCGCCTCGCGGCGTCCGGTGCCGCCCTCGGCGATCAGGCCCGTGAGGCCGGACTGCGTGTAGCTCGTGCGGAACATGTACTTGGCCATGGTTCTCCGTATCCGTTTTTGTATGGTTTGGGGTGGTTCTCGGTCGGTCAGCAGGTAAGGCAGTTGTTGTTGTTGTGCGAGCCCAGGCCCTCGAGGAGCGCGACGGTCTCCGGGAAGGGCGAGACGCGCTGCACGGGGCCGTTCGCCATGTCGGCCGTCGTCTGGCCGCGGCGGCTGACCACCGTGACGTCGCCCCCCACTTCCACGAGATAGAGGATCATCTCGTTGTCGCCGCGCGACGCCGCGTTGTGCAGCGCCGTGTAGCCGTTGTGGTCGCGGGCGTTCACGTCCGCGCCGAGTTCCTCGACGAGGTACTTCACGGCAGGTATCCAGCCTTCGGGCGTGTGGCGGTGCGCGTTGCCCGCGAACCCCTCGCCGTATCCGACGCCGGAGGCCGCGTGGATCGGCATCACGCCCGGCCCGCCGGGGGGCACGGGCGGCAGCCCCGAGGCGTCCGGCGCGTTCGCCCGCGCCTGGTCCGCCGCTTCGGCGGCCTCGATCAGCTTCGCCCTCACGTCCGCCGTGAGATTGTCGAGCTCCTTGTCGGGGAACTCCTTCTGCTCCTCCTCCGGCAACTGGTCCCGAATGTCCTGGAGCAGCTTGAGGCGCTCCTCCTGCGGGAGTTCGACGTAGGAGGAGTCGCGCAGCGCGTTCAGCGCCTGCTGTCGCAGGAACTCGTCCGGGGAGAGACGCTGGCGCCGGGGGGGCGCCTTGGTCGGAATGTTCGGGTCGGCCCCGTGCTCGACGAGGAGCTTCATCGCCTCGACGTCCGTCGCGTAGGCGGCCCGCCAGAAGGCGGTGGCGCCGTTGGTGTCGACGAGGCCGCAGTTCCGGTTGCCGCAGCCCGTATAGACCATGTACCACGGATGCCGCGTGATTCGGTGGTTGGGATCCGCGCCCGCGGCGAGGAGCGCCTGTGCCACCTCCAGGTAATTCGCGCGCTGGAGCGACCGCTCCTGCGGCTGCGGGAAGCGGGTGCGCGGCTGCCACCTGGCGTTGATCACCGCCCACAGCGGCGACACCCCGTTGAGTTCGGAAGCGATGTTCGGGTCGGCTCCGCGTTCGAGGAGCATCAGTACGAGGTCGAACTGGCCGTTGATCGCCGCCATCACGAGCGGGCTCGTGCCGTCCGCGGCGCTCACCCGGTCGATGTCCGCGCCGCCGTCGAGAAGAGCGACGGTCGATTCCACGTACCCCTGCCGGACGGCATGCAGGAGGGGCGTCAGCCCACCGATCTTCTCCACGGGGGGCAGGAAGAGGCGACGGAAATCGTTCGGATCCTCTTCCTCTTCTTCCTCCTCCTCCGGCAAGCCCTCGGCATACACCGCGCGACCCGCGCGGACGGCGGCCTGCAGTTCGCCGGGCGTGGGGGCGCGAGCTTCATCCCCCTCTCCGGTGAAGGCCTCGAGCACCTGGGTCTCACGCTGCCGGGCCAGCCGGTCGAGCTTCTCCTGCTCGAGCAGGTCGATGACGAGCGACGTGATGTCGGGGTCGGCGCCGCCCTCCAGCAGGGCCCGGATCGCCTCCGCCCGGTTGCCGGCGGCCGCAAACGTGAGCGGCGTCTGGCCCCACTCCGCCTCGCGCGCGTCGGGATCCGCGCCCGCCCCGAGCAGCACGGAGACGGCCTCGGGGTTCCCGGCCGCGGCGGCCAGGTGGAGCGGCGTCGCGCCGCTCTGCTCCGTCAGGGCCGTCACGTCGGACCCCGCCCCGATCAGGCTGCCGAGAATGTCCGCCGCACCCCTTCGCGCGGCCAGGTGGAGCGGCGTGTACTGCCCGACGCGCGTGACGGCCGCGATGTCGGCGCCGGCGTAGACGAGCATGTCGGTCAACTCCGCGTCGCCGCGCTCGGCCGCCCAGTGCAGGGCGGTCATCCCGTCTCCCTGCGCCGCGTTGACGTCGAGCCCCTGCCGCAGGAGTTCCCGCACCGTCTCGACTTCGCCGCGCATGGCGGCGTCGGCGACGGGCGAATCGGGCGGCGCATGGGGCGTCCCCGCCGAAACGAGGACCGCCGCGCAGAGGACCGCGAATCCGTGCCGGAGCCTGCCCCGTCGCACGATCAGGTCCCCGCGTCCGTCGTGGCCGGGTCGGCCTGGTTGAGCGCCATCGGGCCGGTACTGTCGCCGAACTCGTGCATGTCGTCCACGCCGAGCCCGTGCAGGACGGACAGCATGGCGTTCGCCATCGGCGTCCCGTCCGGAGCCTTGATGTGCAGGTTGCCTTCCAGCATCCCGTTTCCGTGTCCGAGCAGGAAGAGCGGCGCCCGCCGGTGGTTGTGCAGGTTCGCATCGGCCATCGGCGAACCCCACAGGACCACGCTCTGGTCGAGCAGGCTCTCCTCGCCGTGCATCGTGTTCTTGAGCTTGTCGATGAGGTACGGGAGCTGGCCGACGCGGAACTGGTTGATCCTGTTGAACTCCAGCACCGCCTCCTCCCGGTTCCCGTGGTGGGAGGCCGGGTGGAAGGGCCGGTCCGACTCGCTGTCGGGGAAGACCCGGTTCTGCGCGTCGCGACCCGTCTTGAAGGAGATCACGCGCGTCATGTCGGTCTCGAGGGCGAGCACCTGGATGTCGAACAGCATCTGCATGTGCTCGGTGAACGAATCCGGAACGCCGGCCGGCGCCTCGGGCAGGGCGCGCTCCTCGCCGCTCGAATTCCGTCCCTCGACCATCTGAATCCGGCGCTCCAGTTCGCGCACGTTGGTCAGGTACTGGTCCATGCGGCGGGCGTCCTCCGCGCCGAGCGTACGCTGAACGGAGGAGACCTCGCCCGAAATCCAGTCGAGGATGCTGCGCCGCGTGGCCCGCCGCGCCGCCCGCTCCGCCTCGGTGCCTCCGGCGCCGAACAGAAGGTCGAAGGCGACCCGCGGATCGCGGATCATGGGCAGCGGTTCGGTCGGCGACGCCCAGCTCAGCGAGTCGGTGTACGCGCACGAGTAGTTGTACGTGCAGCCGCCCGCCTGATCGAGGTTCTCGATACAGAACTGCATCGACGGCATCGGCGTTTCCTGCCCGAAGCGCTGCGCGTAGATCTGGTCCATCGAGGTGCCGCAGAAGATGTCCGACCCCTGCGTCTGCTTCGGATGGGCCTGCGTGAGGAACACGGCGCTCGAGCGGAAGTGGTCCCCGCCGATCTCGGGCGGCGTGAACGCCTCGGCGTTCCGCACGTCCGTGTTGCTGATGATCGTCAGGTGCTCGCGGTACGGCCGCAGCGAGACGAGCGCGCTCTCATCGATGATCTCGAATTCGCGTCCCGCCTTTTCCGGCGCGAAGAGGAACTTCGTCGCGCCGTGCTCGCGGTTGCACCCCGCGAGGCCGTGCACCTCCTCGATCGCGATGAGCCGGGTCCCCTTCCCCTCCGTCAGGCTCTTCGCGCTCGTCGATCCCCACAGACGGCCCGCCGGAACCATGGCGTCGAGGAACGGCAGGGCGAGCGTGGCCCCCACACCCCGAATGAAGGTCCTGCGAGGCAGGTGCTGTCCAGTGATGAATTCCATGTTCTCCCTCTCGGAACGTCGGACCGCCGCGCGGCCGCTGGGCCGTCTAGCGGCGGTCTTCGGAAACCTCCTCGGAAACCTCTTCTTCTACCGCAGTCGCGGGCATGGCCCGCTTCATCCTGAAGGCATCGCCGTTCACGACGCCCATGATCAGCGACGAAAGTCTGTAGTCGTCCTCTTCCGCGTCTTCCACGATCGACCGGATCCATGGCTGGTCGTAGTACTCGACGCGACGGCCGAGCGCGTACGCGGCCAGGTTCTCCGTGAAGTTCCGGAGCAGCGGCAGCGGGCGCTTCAGGAGCGCGTCGACGAGTTCGGGCGGCGTCTGGACCGGCGTTCCGTCGTAGAAGTCGCCGCGGGTGTCGAGCGGCATCCCGTTCTCGCGCAGGCGCCACTTCCCGGTCACGTCGAAGTTGTCCAGCGCGAGGCCGATGGGATCCATGAACCGGTGGCAGGACCGGCACGCCGGACTCGCGCGGTGCATCTCCATTCGCTCGCGGGTCGTGAGCAGGCGGCCGTCCATCGATTCTTCCGTCTCATCCAGATCCGGCACCCCCGGCGGGGGCGGCGGGGGCGGCGTCCCGAGCAGCACCTCCATCACCCACTTTCCGCGAAGCACCGGAGACGTGCGGTTCGCGAGCGAGGTGAGGACGAGGACGCTGCCGTGGCCGAGGACCCCGACGCGCTCGTCTCCGGGATAGCTCACGCGCTGGAAGTCGCGCCCCGCCACGTTCTCCAACCCGTAGTGGTGGGCCAGGCGCTCGTTCACGAACGTGTAGTCCGCCCGGAAGAAATCGAGCAGGCTCCGATCCTCGCGGATGAGGCTCTGGAAGAGGAGTTCCGTCTCCCGCTTCATGGCGTCCGCGAGGTTCTCGTCGAAGTTCGGATAGAAGTTCGGGTCCGGGACGGACCTTGTAGAGGTCCTGCAGCCGCAGCCACTGGGACACGAAGCGCGAACTCAGAGCCTCGGAGCGTGGATCGGCGAGCATGCGGCGCGCCTGCCGCTCCAGTTCGCCGGCATCGGACAGCCGTCCCTCGACCGCCGCGGCGCGCAGTTCCTCGTCGGGCGGCAGGCCCCAGAGGAAGAACGAGAGCCGCGAGGCGAGGTCGATGCCCTCCAGCGCGTAGGTCTCTCCGCTCCTGACGCCTTCGGGCTCGCGCTCGAGCCGGAGGACGAAGAAGGGGCTCGCGAGGACCGCCTCGAGGGCCATGCGCACGCCGACTTCGAACCCGCCCTGCTCGACGCCCATGTCGTAGAACGTCATCAGGCCGTCGACCTCGCTCGGTTCGAGCGGGCGGCGGTAGGCGCTGCGCGCGAGGTCGGTCAGGATGCCGCGGGCGCAGGGCCGCTCCTCGACGGACGACGTGGGCCGGCAGGTGAAGATGCGCTTGCGGACCGGCGACTCCGACACCCCGGTCGGATTGTGCGGCCCGCCGATGATGAGGTCCTGCAGGTGCGGCAGCGTCGTGACCCCGCCGCCGCCCGAACCGCCGCCGGCGTTGGACCACACGTGCGGCCGGATCAGGTCCTCGTACGGCCCCTCCTGCCGCCGGATGAAGGCCGCGGAGACGCGGTGCTGGCCGGCGCGGACGAAGACCGGTTCCGTTTCGACGGGCGTGAAGCCGCGGTCATCCGCCCCGCCGCCGCGCCGCGTGTAGTGGAGGAGCGCGACCCGCTCGCCGCCGACCGAGATGTCGATGTCCTCCATGCGGGAGTTCGCGCCGGAGGTGAAGACGAGCGAGAAGGTGTACTCGCCGTCGGCCGGGAAGGTGTGCTCCACGACCATCCCGCCGCGCGTCCCGAACGGGGCCCCCTCCACATGGTCCCACGGGTGCTGCGACACGTACTGCGAGTTCTTGTACGTCGTGTTGACCGGCGGCGCGTTGCGGTCGCCTACCGCCATGCGGCTGATCTCGGCCGCCCCGTTCAGGTAGGCGTCGAGGAGCGTCGGCGAGAGCGCCTGCACGTCGGCGATATTGTCGAAGTTGGCGCTCATCTGGTCGTTGGGGAGCCACTTCCCGGCGTCGACCTCGAGCCCCAGCAGGTCGCGGATCGCCCGTTCGTACTCGGGGCGGTTGAGCCGCTGGAAGGTGCGGCCGCCGGGGTTCGGGTTCCGCGCCGCGGCGTCGTCGACGATGTCCTCGAGCGTCTCGACGAGTTCGAGGAGTTCCTCCTCCGGAGGACGGCGCACGCCGGGCGGCGGCATCATGCCGGCGCGCAGCTTGCGGATCATCTTCTCGGCGGTCGCCGCCTCCTCGTCCGCGGCGTCCACATCGAACGATTCGAGGGTGAGGTTGCCCGCGAACCGGCGGCTGTTGTGGCAGTTCGTGCAGACGCCCTGGACGATGTCGTTCGGGTCCGCCGCGACGGGGGCGACGGTCGCCGGAGACGGGGACGGGGCGGGCGCGTGGACGAACTCGGCGACCGAACCGACGCCGGGCTGGCCGGCGGCCCCCTCTACGGCCGCGGCGGACGCGACCCGGCCTTCCTGCGCGGGGAGGCTCGCGGGGACCGCGAGAACCAGCGCCAGGGCCGCGCCGACCGTGCGGATCGCCATCATTCTGTACGCTTCCTGTCGGGGCATTGAAACCGCTTTTTCGAACCGGTTCGCAATCGGCGTATTAAAAGATGTATCCGCATAACACGCTAAGCACGGAACCCGCTGTGTGGCAAGCGGCGGGAACCCGTTCAGGAGTCGCGCCAGCGCACCGATTCGGGGGTGATCCCGTCCACCGTGCGGGCGCCGAGAAGCGCCATCGTGCGCCGGAACCCGTCGTCGAACCACTTGAGGACGAGGTCCACGCCCCGCTCGCCGCCGGCACCGAGCGCGTAGAAGTAGGCGCGGCCCGTCAGACAGGCCTTCGCCCCGAGCGCGACGGCCTTCGCGATGTCGCTGCCGCGGCGGATCCCGCCGTCGATGAGGACATCGAGCCGGTCCCCGACCGCGTCCGCCACCGGTTGCACCAGCTCCAGCGTCGGGGGCGCGTCATCGAGCTGCCGTCCGCCGTGGTTCGAGATCACGATCCCCTCCGCGCCGGCGTCCGCCGCGAGGACGGCATCCTCCACCGTCTGGATGCCCTTGATGACGATGGGACCGTCCCAGATCGAGCGCAGCCAGTCCACGTCATCCCAGGCCAGCTTCGGATCGAACTGCTCGTTCACGTACTGCGCGAGACCCATGGCGTCGACGCCCCCCGCCCCGCCCGCCGCGTCCCGGCTCACGGCGCTCGAGAAGATGATCGGCTCGGACGTGAGGAAGTCCCACGTCCAGCCGGGTTTGCGGATGCCGTCCACGAAGGTGTCGAGGCCGAGTTGCGGGGGGAGCGTGAAGCCGTAGCGCACGTCCCGCTCGCGCCGCCCGAGCACCGCGACATCGACCGTGAGCAGGAGCGCCTCGTAGCCGGACTCGCGGGCCCGCTCGACGAGTTCCGCGACGAGGCCGCGGTCCTTCCACACGTAGACCTGGAACC
This sequence comes from Candidatus Palauibacter irciniicola, assembly GCF_965208695.1. GTDB lineage: Bacteria > Gemmatimonadota > Gemmatimonadetes > Palauibacterales > Palauibacteraceae > Palauibacter > Palauibacter irciniicola. The sequence continues at coordinate 504,355 of NZ_OZ242352.1, read as the reverse complement.
ATCGGGGACCGGAACTGACGGCCGCCACCTCCTCGATCGAGCGGGTGCCGAGCGTCGAGAGGCTGTACGTGATCCCCGCCCGCGCCGCGGCCCGGGCCACGGCGAGTTCGCCCTCCGAGTCCGCGATGCGGCTGAACCCGGTGGGGGCGAGGATGAGCGGCAGCGGGTGGCGCCGGCCGAGGACCGTCACGCCGGGGTCCACGTTCGTCACATCCCGCAGGACGCGGGGCCGGAACTCGAGCCGGTGGAAGGCGTTGCAGTTCCGCCCCTGGGTGCGCTCGTCCTCCGCCGCCCCGTCGATGTAGCCGAACACGCCGCGCGGGAGCCGGCGGCGCGCGACCTCCCGCAGGTCCTCGACGCTCGCGCAGCGGCCGAGCCGGCGCGCGACGGGGCTCAACTCGAGCTTCCTGAAGCGGACGACGGAGCGCAGCGTCTTCAGCATCGAGACCTCCGAGACCCCGAACGCCACGGCGAAGAGCGTGCCTGCGGCAAAGCCGAGGATCGCGAGCACGGGAGGCCAGATGTCCACGAGCGACGCCATGGGAAGTCCCCCCGGCAGCGTGTCGGCGAGGATCTCGATGACCGCCCCGACGAACGCTCCGGCGAGGGCCCACAGCAGGGCCATGCGGACGACCCCGCGGATGTGTCGTCGCCTCTTCTTCACGGCTCCCTCCCGACCCGGGCGTCGGCTTCGATCTCCACCCGGTATCCTGACCCGATGAGACCCGCCTGGACCAGCGTGTTGACGGGACGGATGCCGCCGAAACGGTGCCCGTGCGCGCGGGCCACGGGCTCCCAGTCCGCCAGTTCCGGTACGAAGATCCGGGTCCGGACCACGTCCTCGAGGCGTCCTCCCAGCGCTTCGATCGCCCCCTCGATCTTGTCGATGACGAAGTGCGTCTGCGAGGCGGGGTCGTCCCCTCCGACCAGGCGGTCCCCGTGCGTGGCCGTCGTCCCGGAGACCGCAATGCGATCGCCCGTCCGCACCGCCCGGCTGTAGCCCGCGATGTCCTCCCACACCGTGCCGGAGTCCACGCGCGTCCGGCCCCCGGTCCCGGTCCGGACGGGATACGGCGACGGCAGCTCGTCCAGGTGATCGCTCAGGTCGCCCGCCGCCGTCAGGTAGGGAGGCCGCCGATACTCGTCTCCGCAGTCTCCCGGAACGGGGTCCAGCGACCCGCTCGCCGCCGCCAGCGTTTTTCGGTCCGCCGCGTCGAGCTTCAGCGACGAGAGGCGCAGGTTGTCGGCGATGTGCTCGCGGCGCCCCAGCCGCGCGCCGATGATCACGCCCGCCACGGCGGGCCGGTCGAGGATGGCGCGCGCCGCGACGTTCGCCATCGAGACGCCGTGCTTCTGGGCCACCGCCCGGACCGCGGCGAGCAGCACCTGAAGCCGGCCCCAGCCGCCCGCCGCCTCGACGAAGCGGCGGTACTTCATCTCGGACCACGTCTTCACGCCGTCCGCCCCCGGGTCCTCCACGTCGAACCAGCGCTCGGTCAGGAGGCCGCCCGCCAGCGTTCCGTAGGCGAGAAGCTGGACCCCGTGCCTGAGACAGACCTCCGTCATCGCGTCCGCGGCGCGTCCGTCGAGAAGGGAATAGGAGACCTGGTTCGAGACCACGTCGATGCCGGTGTGGAGCACCATGTCGAGGTGGACGGCGTCGAAGTTCGTGAGTCCGAGGTGTCGAATCAGCCCTTCGTCCTTCAGTTCCTGGAGGGCGAACAGGCAGTCGAGCCAGCTCGGATCCGGGTAGTGCCAGGCGTGGAACTGGAGGAGGTCGATCGCGTCCGTCCGCAGGCGCCGGAGCGACCGCTCCACGGCTTCGCGCACCGTCTCCGGCGTGTGCGGACCCGGCGCGGGCGTCCACTTGGTGAGGAGTTGCATGTCTCCGTCGCGATGCGGGGCCCGGGACGCGCACGCACCGGCAATCTCCTCGGCCGAACCGTAGTGGTCCGCCATGTCGAACGTCGTGAAGCCGGCCGCCGTGTAGGCATCCATGGCGGCCGCGGCGGCCTCGATGTCGATCGGGCCCTCGCGTTCCAGGTCGGCGACCTGCCACAGTCCGGTCAGCACCCGCGAGATCTCCAGGCCGGGAGCCAGTTCCCGGCGCTCCGGCCTACTCAGGAGGCAACTCGCGGAAGAGGCGGTCGACGTCCGCGCCGGAGGCCCGCAGCGTTCGCATCTTGCGGATGTAGATGAGCGATCCCAGCGCCATGACGCTGATCCAGAGCGGCGTCGAGTGGAAATACCACGCCGCGACGTCCGCCGTGAGGTCCTTCGCCAGGTGGGTCACGAGAAACGTCCCCAGCAGCACGATTCCCGCCACGCACACGCACGTTCGCGCCGCCGGGCCGCGGAGCACGCGGAAGTTCGCGGCGATCTCCGGGTTCCGCCGCGGGAGGACGAGCACGGAGAGGCACATGAGGAGGAAGTTGACGAGCATCGACGTGACCATGATGTCGACGCCCAGGAAGAAGTCACCCGCGAATTCGCTGCCGACGATCGCGACGGAGGCCAGCGCGGTCGAGAGGAGGATCGCGGCGTGCGGCGTACGGTGTGTCGGGTGCACCCGGGCGAGGCCCGACGGAAAGATCCCGTCCTCGGCCCACGCGAAGACGAGGCGCGAGACGGAGAGGATCATCGCCGGCAGGTCGTTGATGAGGGCGATCGCGGCGCCCGCCACGATGAGCACCGTCCACCACGGCGGGAGCACGTAGCCGAGGAGTCCCGGAGCGGTGAGGTCCTGTTCCTGCGCCCGCGCCCACACGAACTCCCACGGGACCGTGTGATAGACGGCGGCCGTGAACAGCAGGTAGTAGGCGCCCACGATGAAGACCGCGAGGCCGATCGCGAGGGGGAGCGCCCGGTTCGGATTCCGTGCCTCACCGCCGGCCTGCGCGATCGCGTCGAAGCCGACGAAGCTGGCGAAGAGGAGGCCGGCAGCGGCGAGGAAGCCGGCCGGGCCGAGCGGCGGGGGCGCGGCCGTGGGTACCTCCACGCCTTCCCGCGCGAGCAGCGCCGCGGCGAAGTCGCCCTGGTCGAACGAAAATCCGGCCACGATGACGATCGCGCCCAGCGCGAACATGACGACCATCAGCGGCACCACGGTGCGTTCGTAGGCCCTGAGGCCGCGCAGGTTCACCCACGCGAACGTCCACAGCATCGCGAGCGCCAGAGCCACCCGGACCGCACCCGTGTCCAGGGCCCCGGCCAGACCCGCCATCCCAATGGCGTCCGCGATGTCCCGCAGGAACGGGACGATGAGGTAGGAGACGACGCCGATGACGATGGAGAGGCCGAACCACTGCGAGAAGCTCGCCACGAAGCCCCAGTACGGGCCGAGCGCCCGGCTCGCGAAGACGTAGCTGCCGCCGGCGCGCGGCATGGCCGAGGCGAGGATCGCGTAGGCGAGCCCGGCGAGCACGGCCGGAAGGGCGCCGAAGGCGAACGCCGGGAGCACGTTCTCCGCGATCCCGGGCACGTTCCGCTGGATCATGACGGGGACCACGTTGATCCCGGCCCCCAGCATCGAGCAGATCCCCGTCGCCGCGAGGCCCCACAGTCCGAGTTGGCGCGCGAGCCCCGTTCCGGCGCCCCCCGGGGCCCCCGCGTCTCCGTTCGTCGCCCTCACACTTCCTCCCCCGCGAGGAACATCCACGTCTCGACGGCCGTGTCCGGGTTCAGCGACATGCTCTCGATCCCCTCCTCCACGAGCCAGCGCGCGAGATCCGGGTGGTCCGACGGTCCCTGCCCGCAGATCCCGATGTACTTGCCCGCCTTCGCGCAGGCGCGGATCGCCATCGAGAGGGTCGCCTTCACCGCGGCGTCGCGCTCGTCGAAGATGTCGGCGATCAACCCGGAGTCGCGGTCGAGGCCAAGCGTAAGCTGCGTCATGTCGTTCGACCCGATCGACATCCCGTCGAAGTGCTCCAGGAACTCGTCGGCGAGCAGGGCGTTCGAGGGAAGCTCGCACATCATGATGAGCTGCAGGCCGTCCTCCCCGCGGGCGAGGCCGTTCTCCGCCAGGAGGCCGACGACGGCCCGCGCCTCGGCCACGGTGCGGACGAAGGGGACCATCACCCACACGTTGTCGAGCCCGATCCCCTCGCGCACCCTCCGCAGCGCCCGGCATTCGAGTTCGAAGGCGGGCCGAAAACTCTCCGACACGTAGCGGGACGCGCCGCGGAAGCCGAGCATCGGGTTCTCCTCGCGCGGCTCGTAGCGGCGGCCGCCGATGAGGTCCGCGTATTCGTTCGACTTGAAGTCGGACAGGCGCACGATGACAGGCTCGGGGGCGAAGGCCGCGGCGATCGTGGCGATGCCCTCGGTCAGCTTCTCGACGTAGAACTCGACCGGGTCGGGGTAACCGGCGTGCTGCAGGCGGATCTCCCGCCGGAGATCGTCCGGCAGGTCTTTGAAGTCGAGCAGCGCCTGCGGATGGACGCCGATCATGCGGTTGATGATGAACTCGAGCCGGGCGAGGCCGACCCCCGAGTTGGGGATGGAGGCGAAGTCGAACGCGCGGTCCGGGTTCCCCACGTTGAGCATGATCTTGAGCGGGATCTCCGGCATGGCGCCGAGCCGGATCTCACCCTCCTCGAAGTCGAGCAGCCCTTCGTAGACGTAGCCCGCGTCGCCCTCGGCGCAGGACACGGTCACGTCGCCGGCCTCCGCGAGTTGCGCCGTCGCGTCGCCGCAGCCGACGACCGCGGGGATGCCGAGTTCGCGCGCGATGATCGCGGCGTGACAGGTGCGCCCGCCGCGGTTCGTGACGATGGCGGCGGACTGCTTCATCATCGGTTCCCAGTCCGGGTCCGTCATGTCCGTGACGAGCACGTCGCCGCGCCGGAAGCGCGCGATCTCCGAGGCGGACTCGATGACGCGCGCCGGGCCGCCGCCGATCCGGCCGCCGATGCTGCGCCCCTCGGCCAGCACCCGGCCCCGCTCCTTGAGCGTGAAGCGCGAGATGACGCCGCCGGAGCGGCTCTGCACGGTTTCCGGACGCGCCTGCAGGATCCGCAACGCGCCGTCGATGCCGTCGCGGGCCCACTCGATGTCCATGGGCCGGCCGTAGTGGTCCTCGATGAGGAGCGCCTGGCGGGCGAGTTCGTGCACCTCGTCGTCCGTCAGCGAGAAGCGGAGCCGGTCCTCCTCCGGAACGTCGACCGTCCGGACGGATGCGGCTTCGCCCCCGGCGGCCGCTCCCGATCCGGCCTCGGAGCGGGCCCCCGAGCCGGCGTAGACGAGCTTGATCGCCTTGCCTCCGAGGTTCCGGCGGAGGATCGCATGGCGGCCGGCGCGCAGGGCGGGCTTGTAGACGTAGAACTCGTCCGGGTTCACGCCCCCCTGCACGACCGTTTCGCCGAGACCGTAGGCGCTCGTGATGAACACGACGTCCCGGAAACCGGACTCCGTATCCAGCGTGAACATCACCCCGCTCGAACCGCGGTCCGCGCGCGCCATGCGCTGGACGCCGACGGAGAGCGCCACGTCGCGGTGCGCGAAGCCCTGGTGCACCCGGTAGGCGATCGCCCGGTCGCTGAACAGCGAGCCGTAGACGTGGTGGACCGCCCGCAGCACCGCGTCGACCCCGCGGACGTTGAGCAGGGTGTCCTGCTGCCCGGCGAAGGAAGCCTCGGGGAGATCCTCGGCCGTGGCCGAGGAGCGCACGGCGACGGAGATGTCGTCCCCGGACCCGCTGCCGGCCGACCCGTCGCCGCCGGCGCCCAGTTCGCGGTAGGCCCTTCCGATCCGGGCGGCGAGTTCCGGCGGGAGCGGCGTATCGGCGATCCAGCCGCGGATCTCGCGGCCCGCCCGGGCAAGCGCCCCGAGGTCCTCGACATCCAGCGTATCGAGCACGGCGTGGATGCGTTCTCCGAGTTCGCCCGAGAGGAAGTCGCGGTACGCCCGGGCGGTGATCGCGAAGCCGCCGGGCACGTCCACGCCCGCGGCGGAGAGATGGGAGATCATCTCGCCGAGCGACGCGTTCTTCCCCCCGACGGATTCGAGATCGGCGAGTCCGATCGACTCGAATGGCGCGATATACCCGGTCACGGCGACTCCCAACCCCGGCCTCCCGGCGACCGTGAGCGGTTGTCTCCGGCCGAGGCAGGCCGGAGAATCAGTGTACGATGACCCAGCGAACGGTGTTCTTCGTCTCGGACCACTCGGGCGTCACGGCCGAGACCCTCGGCCACAGCCTGATCGCGCAGTTCGACGCCCTCGAATTCACGAAAATCACCGTACCATTCGTCTCCACCGTCGACAAGGCGAAACGCGCCGCCCGGAACATCAACACGACGGCGCGCGTGCAGGGGTCGCCGCCCATCGTCTTCAGCACCCTCGTGAAGGAGGACGTGCGCGACACGGTGCGGGAGATCGTGGAGGAGACCGACGCCCTCTTCCTGGACTTCTTCGACTCCTTCCTGGACCCGCTCGAGAAGGAATTCGGCCACAAGTCGCAGCACGCCATGGGGGTGTCCCACGGCATCCAGAACTACCGGGAATACGACCGCCGCATCGAGGCGATGAACTTTGCCCTCTCTCACGACGACGGCTCGAACCCGACGGGATACGACCGGGCCGACCTCGTGCTGGTCGGCGTGTCGAGATCGGGGAAGACCCCGACGTGCCTCTATCTCGCGCTCCAGTACGGCGTGTTCGCCGCCAACTACCCTCTCACGGGAAGCGACCTGGAGGAGCGGCGGATCCCGCCCCCCCTCTTCGACCACCGCGACAAGATCTACGGGCTCACGATCGAGCCCCAGCGCCTCGGGGAGTTGCGGAGCGCGCGCGGCATCGGCCGCCGCTACGCCTCGCCCCGCCAGGTGAGTTTCGAGATCCGCCAGGCGCAGTCGCTGTTCGAGCGCCTCGACATCCCCTTCATCGACGCGACCCGCTGCTCGATCGAGGAACTGGCGAGCCGGATCCTCGACGCGACCCGCCTCGAGCGGCGCACGACTTCGTGATTCACTCTCCGACCGGAGGTCCCGCCATGTGTGATTCCCGCAACCATTCGGCTCTCGGCGCCCGTTCGGCGTTCGGCGTCCGTCCGGCTCTGGCCGTCCTGCCGACACTTCTCTTGCTCGCGCTCGCCGCGCCCGGAGCCGCCGCGCTCCCGCAGGAGGACGACGCCTCGCAGGCGTGGGATGTGACCGCGCCGCTCGGCGAGACGCGGGAGGTCGATTTCACGACGGACGAGGGGACGTGGATGTCGGTCGACCTCGAGCCGGGGGGAGAGTGGCTCGTGTTCGACCTGCTCGGACACATCTACCGGCTTCCCGCGGAGGGGGGCGAAGCGCAGGTCCTCACGCAGAACACCGGCGTGGCCGTCAACTATCACCCCACCCTGTCGCCGGACGGATCGACGATCGCCTTCATCTCCGACCGCGGGGGACAGAGCAACCTGTGGCTGATGGACGCGGACGGCTCGAACCCGCGCCCGGTGTTCGAGGACCAGGGGCTGCGCGCATGGGAGCCGGCCTGGAGTCCCGACGGCAGATTCATCGTCGTGCGGCGCGCCTCGACGGGGCGCGGCGGCGGGGGCGCGGGGCCGGGGTTGTGGATGTACTCCCGGGACGGGGGCGAGGGCGTGCAACTCGTCGGCTCGGACTATTCCGGCGCCCAGTGGCCTTCGTTCTCGCCCGACGGAGGGTCGCTCTACTTCCACTTCCGGTCCGCGCCTCCCGGGCTGGGGTCCGGCCGGCTGGACATGACGCAGGGCCACAAGCAGATCCGGCGTCTCGACCTCGAGACGGGGCGCGTGGACGAGATCACGTCGGGGGTGACGGTGCAGCAGGGGCAGACCTCGAGCGGCGGGGCGATCGCGCCGGAGCCGTCTCCCGACGGGCGCTGGCTCGCGTTCGCGCGCCGCATCCCGGACGGGACCATCTCCCATGACGGACACCGCTTCGGGCCCCGCACCGCGCTCTGGCTGCGCGATCTGGAAACGGGAGCCGAGCGCGTCCTCATGGACCCGATCGAGGTGGACATGGCGGAGGGGATGAAGGTGTCCCGCGACCTGCCGGGGTACACCTGGGCCTCGGACTCGCGGTCCCTCGTGGTTTCGGCGGGCGGGAAGATCCGCCGCGTCGATCTCGACGGCGCCGTGACGACCATCCCCTTCACCGCCCGCGTGCAGCGGACGATCTCGGAGATGGCCGGACGCCCGCAGATGGCGCTCGGCGAGACGTTCAAGGTGAAGTTCCCGCGCTGGACCGCCTCCTCGCCCGACGGGAGCACGCTCGCCTTCCAGGCGGTGGGACGGGTGTGGCTCATGGACCTGCCGGACGGGACGCCGCGACGGCTCACGCCGGACGCGTTCGAGCCGTTCGAGATGGCGCCGGCCTGGTCGCCGGACGGGCGCTCGATCGCCTTCACGAGCTGGGCGGACGCCGACCAGGGGCATGTGTGGCGGGTGCCGGCGGACGGAGGCGAGCCCGAACAGCTCACGACGCGGGCGGGGGAATACCTCAACACCGTGTGGAGTCCGGACGGCGGGGACATCGTCGTCACCCGGGGGTCGGGGGCGACAACTCATGGCCGCACGGTGGCGAGCAACCAGTTCTTCGACTTCGTGCGCGTGCCGGCCGCGGGCGGCGACGCCACGCTGATCACCAGGGTGGCGCGTCCCTACACGGGCGGGCGTCCGCTCATGCCGCGGCGGCCCGTCGCGCAGGCGTCGTTCGGACCGGAGGGACGGCTCTTCTACCCGGAGGCCCTGGGGCCCGACGACGGCGAGCCGGCGGGGACGGAGATCGCCTCCATCCGCCTCGACGGGAGCGACCGGCGGGTCCACTTCACGCTGCCGGACGCGGACGAGGCGGCGGTGTCGCCGGACGGGGCGTGGCTCGCCTTCCAGGAGGGCGACAACGTGTACCGGATGCCCTTCCCGTACGGCGGGACCGGGTCCAACATCGTCCGCATCGCCAAGCGCAACGGCCAGCTCCCGGTGACGCAGGTCAGCTTCGAGGGCGGGATCCATCCGCGCTGGCGGGACGCGAGCACGCTCGAGTTCGTGAGCGGCCCGCGCTACTACACGCACGACCCGAACAGCGGCGAGACCGTCGAGACGCCGATCGACCTCGAACTGCCGCGCCACATCGCCCGCGGGAGCGTCGCCTTCACCGGCGCCCGCATCATCACGGCCGAGAACGACGAGGTCATCGCGAGCGGCGACATCCTCGTGCGGGACGGCCGCCTCGCCTGCATCGGCGACTGCGACACCGCCGGCGCGGACCGCGTGATCGACGCGTCCGGCACGACGATCATGCCCGGCCTCATCGACATGCACGCGCACCATCACCGCGACCACGTGGGCGTCATCCCGCAGCGCAACTGGGAGTCGGCGATCTACATGGCGTACGGGGTCACGACGACGCTCGACAACTCGCAGTGGTCGTCGAACGTCTTCCCCGCCGCCGAACTCGTCGAGGCGGGCGCGATGATCGGGCCGCGCACCTACAGCACCGGGGACCCCGTCTACTCCGGCGACGGGGCGCGCCAGAACGAGATCTCGAACTACGAGTTGGCGGACCAGAACGTCGCCCGCCTCGCGTCCTGGGGCGCGGTGATGATCAAGGAGTACCTGCAGCCGCGCCGCGACCAGCGGCAGTGGGTCACGGACGCCGCGCGGGTGCGCGGGCTGCGCGTGACCGCCGAGGGCGGCGACATCGAGTACAACATGGGCATGATCATGGACGGCCACACCGGCTGGGAGCACCCGCTGAGCTACGTCCCGCTCTACGACGACGTGGCGAAGTTCTTCGGGCAGTCCGACGCCGTCTATTCCCCGACCTTCATCGTGGGCGGTCCGAGCGCCTGGAACGAGGAGTACTTCTACCAGACGGACGACGTGTGGAAGGACGAGAAGCTGCGCCGCTGGCTCCCGTGGCGGATGCTCATCCCCTCCACCCGGCGCCGCATGATGCGCCCGGAGACGGACTACAGCTTCCCCCTCATCGCGCGCGGCCTCGGCGACATCATCGACGAAGGCGGCTGGGGGGCGATCGGCTCGCACGGCCAGTTGCACGGCCTCGGGTCCCACTACGAGGTGTGGATGGCCGCGGCGGGGACGGACGAGATGACGGGGATCGAGATCGGCACGATCCACGGCGCCCACTTCCTGGGTCTGGCGCACGAGACGGGGTCGCTCGCCGAGGGCAAGCTGGCGGACTTCATCGTCCTCAACTCGAACCCGCTCGACGACATCCGGAACACGGCGGACATCCGGCTCGTGGTCAAGGACGGGGTCGTGTACGACGCGGACACGCTCGACGAGGTGTGGCCCGACCCGAAGCCGTTCGGCGACCACTACTGGGTGGACGAGGATGCCCTGATGAGCGACGACCGCCCCACCGACTACTGGGACCGCGCGCGGGGGAGTTCACCCGGCGGGGAGCGTTAGTCGTTGGCGGCGATCGAGCGGCGGATGGCGCGGGCGGTGATCCCGGCGCGGTAGTCGACGAGGCGCCGTCCGTTCGCCACCGTCAACTCCAGAGGCGAGAGGTCGACGCCGTTGATGGAGAAGAGGTCGGCGGCGATCCGCTGATCCGCCCGGATCGTGGTCGGATCGACCGTCGCCATTATCGATGAATAGTGATAGTCGTCGTGGTACTCGTTGCGGGTGGCCACGCACTCATCGGGCTGTTGGAATATCCCCAGTTCCTCTTTCAGATAATCGCAACTGTAGATGTCTTCCGTATAGTATTCCGGGATGAAATGGACGCGGGCCGGACGGTCCGCCCAGGCGCGGTTGAGGGCGGCGGCCACGTTCTCCATCCCGCTCACGTTCCCGCCGCTGTCTCCGATGAGGACGAGGTCCTCGAACCCGTGCGCGGCGAGGCTGCCCAGGACGTCCGTGAGCATGGCCTCGAACGTCTCCTGCCGGACGCTGATCGTCGCGTGGTAGCGCATGTGTCCGGACGGCGGATCGATGCTCCCCTCCGGGACCAGCTTGATGACGGGGGCGACGAGCGCGTCACCGAGTTCGCGCGCGATCGCCTCCGCGGTGGCCTGCAGCACGAAGTTGTGCTTGCCGCTGGCCAGGTAGGGGCCGTTCTGTTCGACGCCACCGGTCCCGATGATCGCCGTCGTCATCCCCTCGGCGAGGGCGTCGCGCACCTCCATCCACGTCATCTCCTCGATCCACACGGTGTCGAGCCGGTCGATCGGGCGCGGAGCGTCGAGATCCTGGCCGATGGCTGGCGTCCCGCCGCCGATGGCGAGGGCGAACAGCGCCCACACGGCGAGTCGGCGGGCGCGGCGCGAGGGCGGCGTGCGAGGCGGAGCTTGGCTGAACACGGCGGTCTCCCGGGATCGAGGCTACGGCGGGCAGCGGGTCATCCCTTACTATACGGCGACGACAGGGCGAGATTCGAGGTCCGCGTCGGAGTCCCGGGAATTCGGAGGGTCCCATGAGGTCAGTTCCAAACGTCCACACCCGCGCCCAGGGGGCCGAATTCCAGCTGGGGCGCGTCCGGTCGGCGCGCGTCCTGCCGGCGAGCGTCGTGCTGGCCGCCGTTCTGGTGGCGTGCGGCGGCCCGGCGTCCGAGGCGGAGCCGTTCGACGTGGTGGAGGCGACGATTCCGGAGATGCGGGCCGCGATGGAGAGCGGGCAGGTCACGTCGCGACAGATCGTCATGGAGCACCTGGCGCGGATCGCGCGCTACGAGTGGCAGCTCAACGCGGCGGTCTCGGTCAACCCGAACGCGCTCGCGGAGGCCGAGGCGCTCGACGCCGAGCGGGCGGCGGGCAACGTGCGGGGCCGCTGCACGGCATCCCGGTCGCGCTCAAGGACAACATCCACACCACGCACATCCCGACGACGGGCGGCTCGCTCGCCTTCGAGGGGTATTTCCCGCCGTACGAAGCCACGCTGACGACGAACCTGCGCGAGGCGGGCGCGATCATCATCGCGAAGGCCGGGCTCACGGAGTTCGCGAACTTCATGGCGGGGCCGCCGAACCAGATGCCGGGCAACTACAACGCCCTCACGGGCTACGGCCTCAACCCCTACGACCCGCGCCGCGACCCGCGGGAAGGGCGCAACGACGGGCGTCCGGCACTCACCACGGGCGGCTCCAGTTCGGGGATCGGGACGGCCGCGAGCTTCTGGTCCGCGAACGTGGGGACGGACACGGGCGGGTCGATCATCAGCCCCTCGAACGCGAACATGCTCGTCGGCATCCGGCCGACGATCGCGCGCGTCAGCCGCTGGGGCGTGGCCCCGGTGACGCTGGACCACGACATGGCGGGGCCGATGGCCCGCACGGTGACCGACGCGGCGATCATGCTCGGCGCGATGGAGGGGGCGGAGCCCGACCCGAACGACGCGGCCACCGCGCGGTGCGAGGCGCCCCCGGGCCGCGACTACACGCCGTTCCTGAACGCCGATGGGCTGGAGGGCGCCCGGATCGGGATCCCCCGGGCCTTCTACTACGAGCCGGTGGAGGTCGGAGGCGAGACGATCGGCGGCCTCCGAGGCGAAGCGGCGGCGCTCATGGCCGAGGCCATCGCGGTCCTCGAGGCGGCGGGCGCGGTGGTCGTGGACCCGGCCGAGATCCCCAGCTTCGTCGATCCGGACCCCGAGGCGAACTTCAACACATGGCCGCTCTGCATCGGCGGGCACCAGGCGAAGGGGTCGGACGAGGGGTGTTCGGTGAACTTCAAGTACGGGATGAAGCGCGATTTCGACGCCTGGCTCGCGTCGCTCGGGCCCTCGGCGCCGGTCGCGACGCTGACGGAGCTTCGGGAGTGGAACCTCGCGCACCGCGCGGCCGGGTCGATGAAGTACGAGCAGTCGCGCTACGACATCTCCGACGAGATGGACGTGGAGGCGGACCGGGCCCGGAACGCGGCGGACATGGCGAAGGACTCGCTCCTGAGCCAGGCGCGCGGGATCGACGCCGTGCTGGAGGAATACGACCTCGACGCGATCTTCACGCCGGGGAGCCGGGGGGCCGGGCTCGCGGCGCGGGCGCAGTACCCGCACATCGTCGTGCCCTTCGGCTTCGTGCCCAACGCGCCGACGCCGGCCTTCCCCGATGGCTTCGACGCCCGGCCCGCGCCGTTCGGGATCGGGTTCACGGGGGCCGCCTGCAGCGAGCCGCGGCTCATCGAACTCGCGTACGCTTTCGAGCAGGCCACCCTGCGCCGCGTGCCGCCGGAGCGCTTCCCTTGACCTACACCGCGCGGGACCTGGTCGACCTGTTCGACCTCGAACCGGTCGAGCGGAACATCTACCGCGGGCAGAACCGGGACATCGGCTCGGGCCGGATCTTCGGGGGACAGGTGCTCGCCCAGTCGCTCGTGGCGGCGCGCCGGACGGTCGACACCGAGGACCGCTCGGCGCACTCGCTACACGGATACTTCATCCTGGCGGGCGATCTGGAGATTCCGGTCGTCTACTTCGTGGACCGCCTGCGCGACGGACGGAGCTTCACCACGCGGCGCGTGACGGCGATCCAGCACGGCCGCGCGATCTTCAACATGTCCGCCTCGTTCCACAAAACCGAGGACGGCATCGAGCACCAGGACACGATGCCGGACGTGCTGCCGCCGGAGGCGCTCGAGTCCGAGATCGACATCATTCGGCGACAGGCCGCCCGCGTCCCCGAGCCGCTGCGCTCCCTGCTCACGCAGGACCGGCCGCTCGACCGCCGCCCCGTCGCCCCGCTCGACCCGTTCAGACCGAAACCCGACCGGCCCGTCCGGCGCGCCTGGATCCGCACGGTCGGAGACCTGGGCGATGACCCGCTCGAGCACCAGGCCGTGCTCGCCTACGCCTCGGACTACGGGCTCCTGCGCGCCGCCCTCGTGCCGCACGGGCGCACCTTTTTCGACCGCGACCTGATGGGCGCCTCGCTGGACCACGCGATGTGGTTCCACCGTCCCTTCCGGGTCGACGAATGGCTCCTGTACGTGACGGAGAGCACGGTCGCGAGCGGCGCGCGGGCGTTTACGCGCGGAAGTTTTTTCACGCGGGAAGGGGCGCTCGTGGCCTCGGTCGCCCAGGAGGGGGTGATCCGGACCGGCAGCCGGCCCGCTCCGGCCGACGGCCCCGCTCCGGCCGATGGGCCTGCCGCGGCCGATGGGCCCACTGCGGCCGAAAGACCCGAAACCGATGAGGGAGACGACACATGACACGGCGAACCACACGACTCGGCATCCTTGTCCTCGCCGCGGCCGTCGCCGCGTGCGGCGGCTCCGCGGACGAAGGCGGGGCGGCGAACGCGGACGGCGCGACGCCGGAGCTTGAGCCCGTCAACGACCTGCCCAACCCCTACGAGCGCCTGGAGCCGTGGGCGGAAATGCCCCCGGGCGCGGTGCAGTGGGGGCAGGTCACGGGCGTGGAGCAGGGACCCGACGGCCATCTCTACGTCATGCACCGCTGCTTCGAGAACAGCTGCGCCGACCGGCCCGAAGACCCGATCGTGAAATACGACATGTCCGGGCAGGCGCTCGATTCCTGGGGGGCGGGACTCTTCAACTATCCGCACGGGTTCCACATCGACCACGAGGGGAACGTCTGGGCGACGGACGCCCGCGGGAACGGGGAACTCGGGCACCAGGTGTTCAAGTTCAGTTCCGACGGCGAGCTCCTGCTCACGCTCGGACAGGCCGGCGTCGCGGGTCTCGGTCCCGACGTGTTCAACCAGCCGACGGACGTTCTCGTCCTTCCCGGTGGCGACTTCCTCGTCATCGAAGGTCACGGCGAAGGCAACGACCGCGTCGTGCGCTTCAATCCCGAAGGAGACTTTCTCGACGCGTGGGGAGGACCGGGCTCGGGGCCCGGCCAGTTCAGCACGCCGCACGCCATCGCCCGGGATTCGCAGGGACGGATCTTCATCGGCGACAGGGCCAACAACCGCATCCAGATCTTCCTCGAGGACGGGACGTTCCTGGAGGAGTGGAAGCAGTTCAGCCGCCCGAGCGGGATCTTCATCGACGAGGACGACACGATCTACGTCGCGGACTCCGAGAGCTGGGGGCCGAACAACCCGGGCTGGAAGAAGGGGATCCGGGTCGGGAGCGCGCGGGACGGGTCGGTCTCGTACTTCATCGAGGACATCGAGTCCACGACGATCGAGCACAGCGGGGCCGAAGCCGTGGGCGTGGATTCGGAGGGCAACGTCTACGGCGGCGTCGTGCGCCGCCGCATGCTCGAGAAGCACGTGCGGGTGAGGTAGCGGGCCGCCGACGACGCGGAGAGCCGCGGCCGGGCTACTTCGTCCAGATCACCACGGCCCCGCAGCGCGCGTCGTATCCGCCGAACTCGGGCGGCAACTCGCCGGCTCCCTGGTACACTTCGATGCCGCCGACCTCCGCCGGCAACACGAGCGTGTCCAGTTCCCGGACCGGAATCGGAGAACCGTCGAGATAGGCGCTGAGTTCACAGCCCCCGGGCGTGAATCCTCCGGACGCCCTGCGGCTCTCGACCCAGCAGTCGCGGAACCCGGAGCCGGGGCAGCGAAGGCGGATGCCGGGCGCGTCGGCGAGCATGTGCGAGACGCGGAGCGGACGCCGGCGGTCGATGTCCTCCACCGTGAAGTACGTGCCCCCGCCGATCAGTTCGCCGAAGTACTTGCGGTCGTAGAACCCGTTGACTTCCAGCCGCCGGGGCCGGGTTGCGGTCACCACGAGCGGTTCCATCGCCACCGGCGCGGGCACGAGGCCGATCTGGAGTTCCGTGCTCAGTCCGCGGACCACGGTGACCTGATAGCGGAGGGAAGCGTAGCCGATCCTTTCGACTTCGAGCAGGTGCTCGCCGCCGGGCACGCCGGTGAGGGCGAACCGGCCCTGGCGGTCGCTCTGGACCTCGGCCGGCCGGCCGACGAGCGACAGGGTGGCCGTGACCACGGGCTCCTCCGTGGACGCATCGAGGACGCGGCCCACGATCCTCCCCGGCTCCGTGTCTCCGAACAGGACGCGCAGGTGGACCTCGACCGGCGTGCCGGGTTCGAAGGCGAGCGTCGCCTCCTCGCTCGAATCATCCCCGAACTCCGCCCATACCGTCGCCCCCGACGCGTCGGCGGGGACGCAGAGCGAGAAGCGCCCGTCCGCGCCGGCGGCTTCGCGCAGCGGCCTCAGCACCTGCTCGCTGGTCCAGCGGAGGACGACCGTGGCCCCCGGCAGGTTGAGGGCCCCGGACTCCTCCGTGACGAGGACGTGAAGCGACGCCCGCTCCCCGCACTCCGCCGCCTCCTGGCCCGCGGCGGAACCGGCGGCGGTCATCGACAGCAGCGCCGCGACCAGCGCCGCCCGCCCCAACCTCATCTTCGATCCCATCAGCCGAGCGCCGCGTCGATGGCGGCGGCGTGCCTTGCGAGGAAGGCGTCGAATGCCGCGACCAGCGCGTCGCAGTCCTCGTCATCGTGCGCGAGCGAGACCGTGACGAAGCCCCGGCGGGCCATGTAGAACCCCGCCAGCAGCATCTCGAGCTGGAAGAGGTCGCGGGCCGCCATCGGCGTGTGGGCGACGTCGGTGCGACGGCGGATCGGCGCCCGCTGGAAGTGGACCGTCATGATCGACCCGCGGCCCGTCACCTGCACGGGCGCGTCCCTCGCCGCCGCGACCCCGTTGAGGGCGGCGCGCAGGGCGTCTCCCCGCACCGTCAGCCGGCGCACGGCGTCGGGCGTGAACACGTCGCGCAGCCCCGTGAGGCCCGCGGCCATGGTGAGCGAGTTGTTGTTGTGCGTGCCGGGGTGGCTCAGGTGATTCTCCCGGCGCGGATCGAAGCGATCCATCAGGTCCGCGCGCCCGCCGAAGGCGCCGAAGGAGGCGCCGCCCCCGAGGTACTTTCCGAAGGTCGTGAGGTCGGCGTGGATGTCGAGCGCCTCCTGCAGGCCGCCCGGCGCGAGCCGCGAGGTCTGGACCTCGTCGAAGATGAGCAGGACGCCCGCCCGGCGCGTCGCGTCGCGCAGCGCGTTCAGGAACACCCGGGTCCCGGGGATGCAGCCGCCGCCCGCGAGCATCGGCTCGACGAGCACGCAGGCGAGGTCGGTCGCCCGTTCCGCGATGAGCGATCGCGCGGATTCCGCATCGTTGTAGTCCGCGACCGTCCACGGGAAGGGCACGTTGAGGCGCCGGTCCGGGCCGACGAAACTCAGCGGCCCGCCGTGGTACGCGCCGTCGAACACGAGCACGCCCTCCCGGTATGTCACGGCGCGCGCGAGGCTGACCGCCATGAGGTTCGCCTCGGTCCCCGAGTTCGTGAAGCGCACGCGCTCGACGGACGGGAAGCGCCGGCAGATGAGTTCGGCGAACTCCTGCTGGTTCGGGCTCGGGCCGCCGAGGGTCAGGCCCCTCCCAGCCGCCTCCACGATCGCGGCCTGGATGGCGGGGTTCGAGTGGCCGTATAGCCCGGCGGTATAGTCGTTGAGGAAATCGACGTAGACGTGCCCGTCGAGGTCGTGCAGTCGCGACCCTTCGCCGCGGACGATGGTGACGGGGAAGGGGTCGTAGTGGTTGACCGTTCGCGTGTCCGCCCCCGGCAGGTAGTTCGTCGAGCGCTCGAAGCTCGCCTGACTCAGGGGATTCGCCGCCGCGTAGCGGGCCGCCGCGTCGGCCGCGAGTTCCTCCAGCGTCCGCGTCCGGACCGGGCCGGTCGTCATCGGTTCCATCCCCCGCTGAGGTTCTGCTACGTTGCCGGCACCGCCCGGTCCGCCCCGGGTGAGCGGGCGTTCCCGGACACCGGCTCCCTATGGAAGGATACGAAAGAACGTGGAGAGACGAAAACTCGCGCATACCGGCCTCGAGGTGTCCCGCGCCTGCATGGGCACGATGACCTTCGGGTCGCAGACCGATGTCGATGCGGCCGCGGCGATGGTGGACCTGTGCTTCGAGCGGGGCGTCGACTTCTTCGACACCGCGAACGTCTACAACCAGGGGCGGTCGGAGGAGGTCCTCGGAGAGGTCCTCGGGGGCCGGCGCGCGCAGGTCATCCTCGCGAGCAAGGTCTGCAATCCGATGGGAGACCCCGTCGAATACACCGGCCTCTCGCGCGACGCGATCCGCCGCGGGATCGACGACTCGCTGCGACGGCTCGGGACGGACTATCTCGACGTCTACTACCTGCATCTGCCGGACTATGAGTCGCCCATCGAGGAGAGTCTCGCCACGCTGGAGGAGCTTCGGGCGGAGGGACTCATCCGCTATCCGGCGACGTCCAACTACAGCGCGTGGCAGATGTGCGAGATGTTCTCCATCTGCGAGCGCGAGGGGTGGGCGAAGCCGTGGATCGCGCAACCCATGTACAACCTCGCGGCGCGCGGGATCGAGCAGGAATACCTCGCCTTCACGGACCGCTACGGCATCTCGAACGTCGTCTACAATCCGCTCGCGGGCGGGCTCCTGACCGGGAAGCAGCGGCCGGAAGCGCCGCTGCCGGGGACGCGCTTCGACGGCAACCGCATGTACCTGGACCGCTTCTGGCACGACGAGTACTTCCACGCCGTGGCCGAGGTCGAGACCATCGCGCGGGAAGCGGACCTGACGCCGGTGCAGCTCGCGCTGGGGTGGCTGCGGGCGCAGGAGGGCGCGGACTGCATCATCGTCGGCGCCTCGCGCATCGAGCACCTCGAGGAGAACCTCGACGCCTTCGACGCGCCGCCGCTCGACGCCGACGTGCTCGACGCCTGCGACGGCGTGTGGGCGCGGCTGCGCGGACCGACGCCCGCCTACAACCGCTAGTCCCGGTTACGCGTCGCGGGGCGAGCCCTCCAGCAGGCCCTCGAACGGGCGCTCCTCGGCGCCGTTTTCCGTGCAGACGGCGTAGTGCGTCTCCGCGGAGCCGTACAGGGCGACGCCCGCCGTCTCCCCCTGCTTGTTGAGCAGGAAGAAGCGGACGTCGAAGCTCGGCAGGCCGCGCGCGTTGAGGAGCCTCGACTCGACGGTGTTCGACTTGATGCGCTCCAGCGTGGCCATGCCCGCGTCGAGCGGGCTCATCCCCTGGCGCATGAACTCGACGGCGAGGAAGGACGAGAGGTTGTAGAGGTTCGCCTCGCCCCGGCCCGTCGAGCCGGCGGCGCCCACATCGTTGTCCACGTACAGCCCGGCGCCGAGGATCGGGGAGTCTCCGGTGCGGCCCGGGATCTTCCACGAGAGGCCGCTCGTCGTGGTGACGCCGCAGATGTCCCCGTCCGCGTTCACCGCGTTGCAGTTCGTCGTCCCCCAGAAGGAATGGGCCGGAATCAGGCCGTCGTCGACCATCGACAGCCCGGCTTCGAGCCGCTTGCGGGGGTCGAGCCAGTGGCCGGGGTCGATCCGCCGGCGCCATTCGAGCCACAGGGCGCGCGACGCCTCCGTGTTGAGGTCATCTTCGATCTCGAACCCGAGTTGGCGTGCGAACGCCTGCGCGCCGGCTCCGACGAGCAGGTGGTGGTCGGTGAGTTCGGCCACGGCCTTCGCCACGAGCGACGGCGTGCGGACGCCTTCGAGCGCCGCGACGCCGCCCGCCCAGCGCCGGGGCCCGTGCATGCAGCACGCATCGAGCTGGACGACGCCGTCCGCGTTGGGCAGCCCGCCGTAGCCGATCCCCATCTCCGTCGGGTCGTTCTCCGGGATGTTCACGCCCGCGATGAGGGCGTCGAGCAGGTCCTCGCCCTCGACGATCCCCCGGAAGGCGCGTTCCACGGAGCTCTCGGGTCCGCCGTTGTTGAAACGGATCCCGCTCAAGTCGGAGACGATGATGGGCCGGGCGGCCCGCGAACGGTGGACGGCGGGAGCCCCGAAGCCGTCGGAGGCCCGGGAAGGGCGGCGCTCGGCGGCCAGGGCGGCGGGCGTGGCGGCCGCGGCCAGGCCGGCGGCGGAAGTCCGAACGAAGTCGCGGCGATCCATGCTCATGGTCGTTTTCCTCGGGCCGGGGGTTCGTGGACCGGCAACATACCATCCTCGCAGGTTACGTTCCCGCGGGAACGTCGGGAGAGCCGCCGTGGAGCCGCCGGGAAGCGGCCATGGACTCGCAATCGGACGGAGCGAAGATGAGCATTCGGGTCTGCGTGGGAGGGGCGACGGGGTGGACGGGCGAGAGCGTCGTAGCCGCCATCCTCGCGTCGGACGAGTTCGAACTGACCGGCGCCGTGGCGCGGCGGGCCGCGGGGCAGACGGTCGGAGACGTGCGGATCACGGCCGGCGTGGCGGAAGCGCTCCGCGAGCCGGCCGATGTCTACATCGACTACACGCACCCGGGCACCGTCTACGCGAACGTCATGTGCGCGATCGAGGCGGGCGTGGCCGCGGTCGTCGGGACCTCGGGACTCACCGGCCGGGAGTACGGGGAGATCGACGAGGCCGCGCGCGCGGCGGGCGTGGGCGTGATCGCCGCGGGCAACTTCTCCATTACGGCCGCCCTCCTGAAGCACTTCTCCGGCATCGCGGCGCGCCACGTGCCGCACTGGGAGATCGTCGACATGGCGTCGGCCGGAAAGCCCGACGCACCCAGCGGCACCGCGCAGGAACTGGCCGAGTTCCTGGGGACGGTCGCGGCGAACGAATTCGGGCGGCCGGTCGAGGACACCCTGGGCTCACGGGAGGCGCGCGGGGCCACGATCGGCGGCGCGCAGGTCCACTCGCTGCGGCTGCCGAGCTACGTCATCTCCGTGGAATCCATCTTCGGCCTCCCCGGAGAACGGCTCTCGATCCGGCACGACGCGGGATCCAGCGCGGAACCCTACGTGGCCGGCACCCTGCTCGCCGCGCGGCTCGCGCCGGAGCGCGTGGGCCTCACGCAGGGACTCGACCGCCTCCTCTTCGAGTAGGCGCGCCCGGCGAAAGTTCCACGACGGACCGCCGGAGTCGTGTGACCGTTGCCGTGTATGGGTCGTCTCAGTAGTCGTAGCGGGGCATCTGCCCGAGTTCTGTCGAAGACGCGATCCCGGCGATGGAGGTTCGATGAGGCGTACTTGTCTCGTGCTCGGCTCCGTGCTTCTCCTGAGCGGTTGTTCCACTCTTTTTGTGAGCAAGCCACCGCTGGGCGACGGGCCGTTACCAACCGGAACCTGCACGACATCGGCCTTTACGCCTTTCGTGGATGGGACCATGGCTGTCCTGTTCGGGGTCAGCGCTCTCGATATCGCCCTGACGGATTTTGAGGACGAGGATGCCCAGGATGCCCGTCCGTACGCGGTAGGGGCGTCGCTGGTTCTGGGTGGTGCGCTCGGCCTGTCCTCGTACCGGGGGTTCAAGTGGACAAGCGAATGCCGGGCTCGCCAGTCGATGAGCGAGGAGGCCATCGCCGACTATCTCCGCACTCTGTCACGCGAGGTGGCCGTCCACGAAGATCCCGGATAGTCCCGCCGGCAACCCGGCGTCGGCTCGTGACTGTCGTCAGCCCGCCGGGCGGTTGGCGACGATCGCGATTCGGGAGCCGTCGGGGCTCACGGCGAGGCGGGTGATGCCCTCGACGCCGAGGTCCGAAAAGTCGCCGATTTCCGTCCAGTCCGAGCCCTCCGACCACGCGAACAGGCGCGAGTCGTCGCCCATCAGGATCTCGCCCTCGGGCGTCCAGGCGTAGTCCTCCCGCCCGGGGAGCGTACGCGCGATCCGCTCGCTGGTCCCGGCGGCCGGATCCAGACGTTCGATCCACCACTCGTCGTCCGAGACCTTCCGCACGAAGGAGATCGCCTCCGTCCCCGGAATGCGGTGGATGGACCGGCCGGGGCTCTCCGCCACGATCCGGATCTCGCCCGTCAGCGCGTCCCCGACCTGGAGGGTGGGCGGACTGCCGAGGATGAACATCGCGACGACGCGTTCGTTGGCCCACGCGTGGTACCCCACGGGCTCGGCGGTGGCGAAGATCGGCCCGATCGATGCGCCGGAGAGGTCGTAACGCCACAGGTACTGTTTCCCCCGGATCTCGTGGATCGCGGAGAAGGCGTCCTGCCCCGGAATCTGGAGCGCCGAGAACTCGCTTGCCTCCTCCGTCTGCGTCAACCGCTCGGAGGCGCCGGGCTCGGCCCCGGACGCCGCCGCGAGCCGCATGATCTCGGTCTGCCTGCGGTCCAGCGCCGCCGTGTGGAGGATCGCCGAACCGTCGAGGAGGAAGCTGGGCTGGTTGTCGTACGCATCGCGGTCCGTCGCCTGCCCCAGGTCGGGGATCGACAGCGCGCCGCCCTCGCGGACGAGCGTCCCCAGCCAGATGTCGGTGGAGGGAGAGCCCGCCGCCGTCGGCGTGTAGTCCGCGGGCGCCGGCCCGATCTCCGGCATCGGCCCGTCCGGCGGTTCGGCCGGGAAGGCGCCGGCCGCCTCGGAGCCGCCAACTTCAGGGTCGCCCCCGTCTTCCGGTGCGCAAGCGATCCCGGTCGAGAGCACAAGCGCCAGGGTCGTCGCGGTTCGCAGGGTCATCCGTGCCATCCCTTCCTCCTGGGGGTCTTCCGGTTACGGGGGATTCGGGTCTTTCGATTACGGGGATTCCGGCAGGACGCCGAGGATCACTCGCGAAGGATAGTCGGCGGACCGGTACACCGTCTGCGTCGCCGCCCGGTAATCCCCCGGCGCCGCCGTGTACGTGTCCACGAACGTCTGCGGGTTCCGGTCGTACGCCGGGAACCACGAACTCTGAACGTGGACCATCAGCCGGTGTCCCGCCTTGAAGGTGTGGAAGCGGTCGCGGAGGTCGATCTCGATCCGGGTCACCTCCCCCGGCACCATCGGCTCGGGGTTCTCGAAGTCGTTCCGGAAGCGGCCGCGCATGATCTCGCCCGCGAGGTGCATCTGGTAGCCCCCCATGGGGACGTCGCAGTTCGCGCTCGGCGGGGCGTCATCGGGATAGACATCGATCAGCTTCACGATCCAGTCGGAGTCCGTCCCCGTCGTGGAGACGAAGATCTCGGCTCCGATCGGGCCCGCGATCGTGAGGTCCTCCTCCAGGGGTTCGGACTGGTAGACGAGGACGTCCGGGCGCTCCGAGGCGAAGCGCTGATCCTCCACCTTCCACAGGTGGCCCAGCGTGGTGCGCTCCTCGGCGGAGAACGGCACCGGATGGCTCGGGTCGCTCAGGTACGAGTCGGCGTGCAGGTCCACGGCCGCCTCGGCCCCCGAGTCCGCGGTCCGCGTCGGCGGCTCGAAGCCCAGCGTGCCGTTCGGACCCAGGTACAGGCTCACCGGGGCCACGTCCGCCGGCGGCCAGGAATCGTACGCGCGCCATTCGTTCATCCCCGTGAGGAAGACGTGGGCCTCGGTCGCGTCCCACGTCCCCTCGTCCTTCAGGTGGTATTCGAAGAAGGGGAACTGGAACTCGCGCTGGAAGTGGTGCGAGGTCTTCGTGTCGAAGGCGATGCAGCCGAGGAAGTCGCCGTCCATGCGCGCCCAGCCGCCGTGCAGCCAGGGGCCGACGACGAGCGTGTTCTCGAGCCCCGGATTCTCCGCCTCGACGGTCCGGTAGATGGACATCGGGCCGTAGAAGTCCTCGGTGTCGAACCAGCCCGCCACGTTCAGCGTCGCCGGGCGGACGTCGTCCAGGTAGCGGAGGGCGTTCTGCCGCTGCCAGAACTCGTCGTAGTTGGGGTGCTCGATGAAGTCGCGCCACGCCGGCACTTCGCCGTGGAAGTAGAGTTCGTCCACCGTGGCGGCGGACCCGGCGTTGAGGAAGAAGTCGTAGCCGGAGGTCGTGCCGTAGTCGAAGCGGGCGCCGCGCGTGTCGGTGGGACCGTCGCGGCGACGGGCGTTTCCGGACAGCCACGAGAAGGCGTACATGATCCGGAAGGCCCCGTTATGGTGCCAGTCGTCGCCGATGAACATGTCCGACGGCGAGGCCTGGGGCGACGACGCCACGAGTGCCGGGTGGGCGTCCACCATCCCCATCACGGTCTGCCAGCCGGGGTAGGAGATCCCCCACTGCCCCACGCGCCCGTTGTGGTTCTCGACGTTCGCGAGCAGCCACTCGATCGTGTCCCGGTTGTCCGTGATCTCGTCGGTATCGGTCGGGCCGCGGGGTTCCGGCGCGGGGGCACGGATGACCTCGAACTCTCCCTCCGACCGGAACTGCCCGCGCACGTCCTGGAAGGCGAAGATGTAGCCGGAAAGGTCGAACTCCCGTGACGGCCCGAGCGGGTTCCGGTATTCGCCGGGCTCGTAGGGACCGATGGAATAGGGCGTGCGGAAGAGGAGGATGGGATACTCGCGCGAGCGGTCGAGCGGCTCGTAGACGAGGGTGTACAGTTGGATCCCGTCCCGCATCGCGACCATGTACTCCGACTTCTCGTAGTTCGCGAGCAGATAGTCGAGGTGATCGGCGGCGACGGCTTCGGCCTCGGAAGGGGCGGCGGCCGGCGGCGGGGGCGGCGCGTCAGCCGCGTCTTCCCCGGGCCCGCACGCGACCGCGAACAGCGCGACCGCCCAGAGCATGATCCGGGACCTCATCGGCGGCGCACTTCCGCCCAGTGCGTGAGGGCGTTCCCCAGGCGCACGTTCGGGAGCGTGATGGCCATCACGGAGCCGTTCAGCCGGTCGCCCCGGAGCCTGAGTTCGACGGACAGCACGTAGTCGGTGCGGTTCGCGTCCTCGGTGCCGATGTCGCTTCTGAAGCCGCCCCGCAGGTACTCGCCGTCGAAGCGGGCGTTGTTGAGCAGTGTCCACAGGTCGTCGCCGAGCTGGACGTGGACGCGGCCTCCGTCATCGATCGCGAGCGCCAACCGGTGCGGCCCGAGGTGGGTGTGGACCTCGCCGACCCAGTCCCCGGCAAGCTCCGGCATGGGCGCGAAGTCGATCAGCGGGGCGGCGCCGTCCCCGGCCTCCTCGAGAATCCCCTCGCGCTCCAGCCGGTGCGGGTCCGGGACCTCCGGCGGCGTCGGCTTCGGCACGGCGTCCGGGAACAGCGTGTGCCAGAGGAGGTTCGAGATGTAGCCGGTGAGGGGCGTGGCCGAGTTCGAGAGGACGACGACCGCGGCGTTCTCCTCCGGGGCGATGGCGAGTTCCGTGCGGACGCCGCCCATCCCGCCGCCGTGGCGCTGGAGGCGGAGGCCGCCCGGGAGATCCCGCACCACCCAGCCGAGCCCGTACGTGTCGGTGGGAGCACTCTCCCGGATGGGCTGCCGCATCGCCTCGATGGAGGCATCGGAGATGATCCTCCGCTGTTCGGGGAGGTCGCGGCCGAGATGGAACATCCCGAAGCGGACCAGGTCGTGCGCGCTGCTGAACACGGCGGAGCCGCCGGGGTGGTCGAAATCGTAGAATGCGATCGGACTCTGGTCCGTCGCGTACCGCGTCGCCGTGAAGTCTTCGAGCCCCGGGCCGATGTCGACCGACGTCCGGGTGAGACCCAGCGGCCGGAACACCTCGTCGCGCATGAAGTCCGGGTACGACTGCCCCGAGACGCGCTCGATGATGTAGTCGAGGATCCCGTAGCCGAGGTTCGAGTAGTTCCAGCGTTCGTCCGGCGCCGTCACGAGGTTCGCGTAGCGCCGGATCGTCTCGTCCATGTGCGGGCGCCGGTACGGTTCGTCCTCGTAGAAGAACTGGTAGTGGAGGGGGAGTCCCGCCGTGTGGCTCGCGACTCGCCGCACCGTGGCGCGCGCCGCGTCCCAGGCCCGTCCGTCGATCTTCGCCGGGCCGAGGTAGTCGTTCGCCGGCGCGTCGAGGTCGACGAGACCCCGTTCCACGAGGATCATGAGCCCCGTCGCCGTGATCGGCTTCGAGATCGAGGCGAGCGAGTACATCGTGTGTTCCGTGGCCGGGATCCGCCGCTCGCGGTCCGCCCATCCGAACCCCTCCTCCCACACGACCTCCCCGCCCCGCGCGACGGCGACGGCCATCGAGGGCTGGTCCCAGGCCACGAGCGCGCGCCGGATCTCGTCGCGGACGGACGAGAAGTCGGGGGCGGCCTGTCCGCGCACCTCCGCCGCGCCAAGGGATACGACGGCGAGCGGGACGCCGATCCGCAGCAGGCCGCGACGTGTGACGGTGGCCCTCATCCTCATCTCCTTCCGGAAGGGTGACCTCGGACGGTGGAGCGGGACGCGGGTGGGCGTCAATGGGGCCGAAGCGGGGCCGCGGCGGGCGGACTCATTGACCGTTGGACGAAGCGGCGTCCATGATGCGTCCATCGCGGAGCCGGGCCGGGCGTTTCCGCGGCGCGGCGGACCCTCGAGACCGGAAGGAAGGAACCATGTCCGAGATGGATCGGCGCACTTTCCTGCAGGCCGGCGCGGCGGCCGGCGCCCTGCTCTCCCTCGGCGGCTGCGCGCCCCGGGACGACGCCCCTGCCTCCGGCTCCGGAGGATCGGGGGACGAGACCTCGGCGGCCGACATCCCCGACTTCGCGCTCGAGGAGATCACGATCGACGAGGTCCACGCCGGCATGCGGTCGGGCGAGTACACCTGCCGATCGATCACGGAGATGTACCTCGAGCGGATCGAGGCATTGAACCGGCAGGGACCGCGGCTGTTCGCGGTGCTCGAGACGAACCCCGACGCCTTGGAGATCGCCGACGAACTCGACCGCGAGTTCCAGGCCTCGGGGCCTCGCGGACCGCTGCACGGGATCCCGCTGCTGCTCAAGGACAACGTCGACACGGCGGACGGGATGACGACGACGGCCGGGTCGACGGCGCTCCTCGGGTCCATCGCGCCGCAGGACTCGTTCGTGGCGGCGGGGCTGCGCTCGGCCGGGGCGCTCCTGCTCGGCAAGGCGAACATGAGCGAGTGGGCGGGCTGGAAGTCGTTCGAGTTCGGGGCGTCGGGCTGGAGCGGCCGCGGGTGGGACGGGGGCCGGGGCGGCTTCTGCAGGAACCCGTACGCGCTCGACCGCACGCCGGGCGGGTCCAGCTCCGGGTCCGGGTCGGCGGCCGCGGCCAACCTTGCCGTCGCGACGATCGGCTCCGAGACCGACGGCTCGATCGTCGGCCCGTCGTCGCGCAACTGCCTCGTCGGCATCAAGCCCACGATCGGCCTCCACAGCCGGGGCGGGGTCATCCCCATCGCCCACAGCCAGGACAGCACCGGCCCCATGGCCCGCACCGTGCGCGACGCCGCGATCATGCTCGGCACCATGGTCGGCGTCGACCCCCGCGACCCGCTGACCGCCGCGAGCGCGGGCAACTTCCTGACCGACTACACCGGCGCGCTCGACCCGGCCGGCCTCGAAGGCGCGCGCGTCGGCGTCCTCCGCGAGTACGCCGGCTTCGACACCCGCGTCGACGCCCTGTTCGAGGAGGCGCTCGACGTCATGCGGGCGGAGGGCGCGACCGTCGTCGACCCCGTCACGCTCCCGGAGGAACTCCGCTTCGGCAACGAGTACGAGATGGAGGTGCTGTACCACGAGTTCAAGGCGGATCTCAACGCCTATCTCGCCTCGCTGGGACCGGACGCGCCGATCAAGTCGCTGGCCGAACTCATCGAGTACAACGAGGCGAACCACGACCTCGAACTCGCCCTCTACGGGCAGGAACTGCACGTGCGCTCGCAGGAACGGGGCCCGCTCACCGACCAGCGCTACCTCGACGCGCTGGCCGCGAGCCATCGCCTTTCCCGCGAAGAAGGGATCGACCGGGCCATGGATGAGCACCGGCTGGACGCGCTGGTCGGGATCACGGCGGGGATCCCCGCCATGCAGGATCCCCTGGACGCCTCGGGCGGGGGCGGGGGCGGGTGCTCCACGCCGCCGGCCATGGCCGCCTACCCCAACATGTCCGTCCCCATGGGGTTCATCCGGGGGCTCCCGGTCGGGATGTCGCTGTGCGGCCGCGCCTGGAGCGAGATGACGCTCATCCGTCTCGCGTACGCCTTCGAGCAGGCGACGAACGTCCGCCGCCCGCCGACCTTCCAGGCGACCGTCCAGGTCTGAGCGCACCCGGGTGACGCTCACCGACTTCATCGACCGTCACTACCGCCACTTCAACGCGGCGGCGCTGCGGGCGGCCGCCGAGGCCTGGCGCGACCTGATCGACGGCGGCGGGCAGATGCTCCTCACGCTGGCCGGCGCCATGAGCACGGCCGAACTCGGCCTCTCCCTCGCGGAGATGATCCGGGCCGGGAAGGTGCACGCGATCTGCGCCACCGGCGCGAACCTCGAGGAGGACCTGTTCAACCTCGTGGCGCACGACCGCTACCTCCGCATCCCGGACTGGCGCGCGCTCACGGCCGAACAGGAGAAGGACCTCGAGCGGCGCGGGCTGAACCGCGTGACCGACACCTGCATCCCGGAGGCCGAGGCGTTCCGCGCGGTCGAGGCGCCGCTGCGCGAGCTGTGGCGGGCGGCCGACGCCGCGGGCGAGCGCCGGCTCCCGCACGAGTACCTTTACGAACTGATCCGCGACCGGACCCTCGCCGACCGCTACCGAATCGATCCGGCCGATTCCTGGCTCGTGGCGGCGGCGGAGGCGGACCTCCCTCTGTTCGTGCCCGGGTGGGAAGATTCCACGCTGGGCAACGTCCTCGTCGCGGAACAGCTCGGCGGCGGACTGGGCCGTCCCGGGCCCGTCCTCGGAGGCACGGAGTACATGGCGGCGCTCGCGGAGTGGTACGTGCGCACGAGCACCGGCCGAGCACTGGCGGAGGCGCCCGACATCGACGCCGACCCGAACGCGGCGTCGCTACCGGCGGAGACCGGCGCCGACCCGAACGCGGCGCCGGTCGGCCTGTTCCAGATCGGGGGCGGGATCGCCGGTGACTTCCCCATCTGCGTCGTCCCCATGATCCGGCAGGACCTGCGGCGCTGGTGTCCCTACTGGGCGTACTTCTGTCAGATCAGCGACTCCACCACGAGCTACGGGTCGTACTCCGGCGCCGCCCCCAACGAGAAGATCACCTGGGGCAAGCTGGACGTGGACACGCCCAAGTTCGTCATCGAATCCGACGCGACGATCGTCGCCCCGCTCGTGTTCGGCTACGTCCTCGGCTGGTAGTCCGGGCGCGGCCTAGGGACGGTCGAGGAGCGCCTCCAGGTCCCACCCCTCCAGAGCCTCGACGGTGGGTCGGTCCGTCCAGTCGAAACGGAGCGGTGTGATCGTGACGAGGCCCTCGTTGTACGCCTCGGTGTCGCTCCCGGCCGGGATGGCCTCGGGAGGCCCGAACACCGCACTGAACCACCGCCCTCCCTCGGCGTCAGCGACCTCTTCGCCGGGCTCCTCGGTCACCTCCTCGTGGACGATGCGGAAGTAGCTGCCGCCCATGGGCCGGGCCGCGATGCCGCGCGTCTCGGCCGCCGTCGCGGCCGGGAAGTTGAGCGAATAGACGATGCCGATCTCGGGCCCCCGGCGCCGCAGTTCCGCGACGAAGCGGGCAACGATGCCGGCGGCGTGCTCGAACGCGCCCGGGCCCGAGTCCTGCGAGGCCGCCACCGCCGGCACCCCCAGGTAGGCCCCCATCATCGCGGCCCCCACCGTGCCCGACATGTGCGAGATCTCACCGACGTTCGCGCCGATGTTGATCCCGCTCACGACGAGATCGAACCCGGATTCCGGCGCGAGCGCCTGGATCCCGAGGCGGACGGCGCTGGCGGGCGTGGCTTCGACGCAGTTCCCCGCCGGCGTGTCCCGGACACGGAACTCCTCGTCCAGGCTGATGCTCATGCTCGTCCCGCTCTGCTGGCTGCAGGGCGCCACGACCGTCACCTCGCCGACCGCCCGCAGCGCCGTCGCCAGCGCCTGGATGCCCGGCGACTCGATGCCGTCGTCGTTGGTCACGAGGATGTGGTAGGGAGACGTATCGACCGGAGCTTCCGGCGCTCCGCCCTCGGATCCCGCACCGCAGGCGAGCGCACCGCACCATGCAACCGCGGCGAAGGCGCCGGCGACGACCCTGGCCGGTCTCGACGGTAATACGGCGTTTCTGACAAGCATCGACCATCCCTCGCTGTTTCCGTTCCCGGTTCCGTTGTTCCGATACTGCGTGTTGGATAGTCTCGCACCGTCGGAGACGGGGAAACCCGCAGCCTGTAGGCCGGACCCGTGCGGGCGAGAGCCGGGAGAGGAGCAACGTGAAGACGATCCTGAAGCTGGCCGGTCTCGTCGTGGTGCTGAACGTCGTGCGCTATACGGTGGGCGGGTTCATCGAAGGGTTCACGATCATGGAGCCGATGCACCGGCCCCTGCCGCTCTTCCCCGAGGCGTTCGACCAGGACTTCACGTCCACCGACTTCATGATCTCGCTGGGCTACAACTACGCGATGTGGTTCGTGGCCGCCGTCGTCTTCCACCTGTTGAACCCCGTGCTCCGAGGTTCGATCTGGGTCCGCAGCCTGAAGAGCTACCTGCTGATGGCCGCCTTCTTCTGCGCTCTCGCGGCCGTCTACATGAACCACTATGTGGCGGGGATCCGGCCGTTCTACTACTGGAGCATGGTCGACGCGCTCATCGTCTTCACCGTCGTAGCGCTCGCCAACGCCCTCCTCTATCCCCGGTTCTTCCGCGACCCGGGCCCCGCCGGCTGAACGTTCGAGAATGGAGTT
This sequence comes from Candidatus Palauibacter irciniicola, assembly GCF_965208695.1. Lineage (GTDB taxonomy): Bacteria > Gemmatimonadota > Gemmatimonadetes > Palauibacterales > Palauibacteraceae > Palauibacter > Palauibacter irciniicola. The sequence continues at coordinate 473,973 of NZ_OZ242352.1, read as the reverse complement.
CGGCGTGGCGGCTGCGAAGACTCCGATGAATCGCCGTAGCATCGCGATGGGGCTATCGCTCCTCGCGATCCTGTCCTGCGGCGACTCCGCCACGGCTCCGGCTCCCCCACCCCCGCTCGTTCCTCCTCCCGCCCGGCCGACCGCCGTGTCCGTGAGCCCGGCCACGTCCGAGCTGACGGCGCTGGGCGAGACGGTCCAACTGACGGCCGAAGTCCGCGACCAGAATGGGCGGACGATGACGGGAGCCACCGTGACCTGGGCGAGTGACGCCGCGGCAGTAGCGACCGTGAACTCGGCGGGGTTGGCGGCGGCGGTGGCCAACGGCACGGCAACCATCACCGCAACCGCGGGTGACGCGTCGGGAAGCGCCTCGCTGACGGTGGCCCAGGAAGTCCGCGCGGTGGCGGTGACGTCGCCCGCCGACACGCCGGAGGTGGGAGACACGCTGCGCCTGGTGGCCGCGGCGACGGACGCGAACGGACACGCTGTGGAGGAGGCGACGTTCGCCTGGTCTTCCAGCGACGCGTCGGTGGTCGATGTGGACGGATCGGGGCTGGCGACGGCGGTCGCCGTGGGGACGGCGGTTGTGACGGCCGAGGCGTCGGGCGTCTCGGGGAGCGCGGAACTGGTCGTCATCCCGGCGGTGGGCGCGGTGACGGTGCAGCCGGACACGGTGCGGTTCACCGCTCTCGGCCAGTCGGCTCAGTTGTCCGCGGAGGCTCGCGACGACGACGGACGCGTGCTGACGGGTGTGGAGGTGTCGTGGTCGAGCGGCGACGCCGCGGTGGCGGCGGTGGACTCGCTGGGGCGGGTCATTGCCGTGGGCGCCGGCGCGACCGTGGTGGCCGCCGCGGCGGGCAGGGCGGCGGGCGGGGCGGTCGTGACCGTGACACAATCGGCGCACTCGGTAGTGGTGTCGCCGGCGGCGGCGACGATCGCGCCGGGCGACACGCTGCGGTTCACGGCGAAGGCGTTCGACGAAGACGGGCGGGCGGTCCTCGGGGCGGGATTCGGCTGGTCGTCAGGCGACCGCTCGGTGGCGACGGTCGATCCATCGGGTCTCGTGCGTGGCGTCGGCGCGGGCACGGCCACGATCACGGCTACGGCGGGAGACGCGAGCGGAACCGCACAACTCACGGTCGCGAACTCGGACCGGGCAACGCTGGAGGCGTTCTACCGGGCGACGAACGGACCGAACTGGGTCGACAGCGAGAACTGGCTCACCGATGCCCCGCTCGACGACTGGTATGGCGTCGACACGGATGGAGAAGGGCGGGTTGTAAGGCTTGTTCTTGAAGGCACGTCCAATTCCGATAGCACGAGGCGCACGCCGCACGGCCTGACGGGCTCGATCCCCCCGAAACTGGCTCGACTCACGAACCTCACCGAACTGAGCTTCCGGGTGAACGAGCTCATGGGACCGATCCCGCCGGAACTCGGAGACCTCACCTACCTTGGGGGATTGAACCTGCACGGCAACGCGCTGACCGGCTCGATTCCACCGGAACTCGGAAACCTTTCCCGCCTGACGCGGCTGTCTCTTTCCAGCAACAACCTGACGGGCTCGATCCCGCCGGAGCTGGGCCGCCTGTCGGATCTGGGCAAGCTGTACCTCTACCACAACGATCTTGAAGGACCGATCCCGTCGGAACTCGGGAACCTGTCCGGCCTCGAGCAGTTGTACCTGTACGGAAACGACCTCGAGGGTCCGGTCCCGCCCGAACTCGGAAACCTGTCCCGCCTGGAGCAACTGCGCCTCGACCGTAACGACCTCGAAGGCCCCATTCCCCAGAACCTGCTGCTGCTCGTCGATCTGGCGCAGCTCGACTTTCGGCGGAACGACGGTCTCTGCGCCCCGGGCACCGCCCCATTCGCAGCGTGGTTTCAGGGCATCGAGGAAAGTGATGGGCCTTTCTGCAACCACGCCGACCGCGAAGCGCTCGAGGACCTCCATGAGAGCGCGGCCGGCTCCGGATGGCGGGACTCCGACGGCTGGCTCGCGACCCAGGTGTTGGAAGACTGGCACGGGGTCACGGCCGATTCCGTCGGCCGAGTGACGGGACTCGATCTCAACGGCAACGGTCTGACGGGCAGACTTCCGGTTTCTCTGCGCGACCTGGGCGAGATGACGCACCTGCGGATCGGCGACAATGAGCTTTCGGGCCGACTGCCGCTCGGATTCGCCGCCCTTCCGCTGGTCGAGTTCCACTATGCGGGCACGCTGCTATGCGTCCCCGACGACGACGCCTTCCTGAGCTGGCTGAACGGCATTCCGACGCACGAGGGAACCGGCGCGGCGTGCGACGGTCTCTCGGACCGGGACATCCTCGAAGTTCTCTACGAAGCAACCGGTGGCTCGAACTGGCGGAACAACGACGGCTGGCTGACGGATGCACCGTTGGATGCCTGGTACGGCGTCGACGCCGACGGTAGCGGCCACGTGACTCAGCTGTCGCTGGAATCTAACGGCCTTGCGGGCAAGATCCCGCCGGAACTCGGCAAACTTCAGCAGCCTTTCGGGTTGAGCCTCCACGGGAACGCCCTCACGGGGCCGATCCCGCCGCAACTCGGAGACCTCTCCCGTCTGAGGTGGCTGTACCTTTCCGCCAACGACTTGACCGGGCCGATCCCGCCGGAACTCGGCAGCCTGTTCCTCCTGGAATGGCTTTCCCTTAACCACAACAATCTCCAGGGGCCGATCCCGCCGGAACTCGGAAACAAGCGCGGCCTCGAGCGGCTGTATCTCAACGAGAACCACCTCCGGGGGCCGATTCCGCCGGAACTGGGCAGTCTGCCCAGTCTCGAGCGGCTGTACCTCGACGCGAACGATCTCGAAGGACCGATCCCGCCCGAACTGGGCAACCTGTCCAACCTCGAGCGGCTGCTCCTGTCCGGGAACGACCTGACGGGCCCGATTCCGCCCGAACTCGCGAGGATGTTGAGCCTCGAACAACTGCTGCTCGCGAACAACGATTTTTCGGGCTCCGTACCTGCCGAACTCTGGGCGCTCAGGGACTTGAAGGAGTTGCAGCTCTCGAACAACCCCGCGCTGGAGGGATCTCTTCCCGCCCTCCTGGCAACCCTGGATCGGCTCGAAGTGCTTATGGCCGGCGGCACCGGCCTGTGCGTCCCCTCGGACCCCGACTTCCAGACCTGGCTCCGGGGCATCAGCAACCGCCGGATCGCACCGTGCGCCGGACAATCACCGCCGGCGGCATACCTCACACAGGCGGTGCAGTCGTTGACGTTCCCCGTGCCGCTCGTTGCGGGCGAGGAGTCCTTGCTGCGCGTCTTCCCGACGGCCGAGCGAAGCACGTTCGCCGGGATTCCGCCGGCGCGGGCGCGCTTCTTCCTCGACGGACGGGAGGTGTTCGTGGCAGACATCCCGGGCCAGTCGGCACCGATCCCGGTCGAGGTGGACGAGAGCAGTCTTTCGACATCGGCCAACGCAGAGGTTCCGGGCTGGGTGGTGCAGCCGGGACTCGAGATGATGATGGAGATCGATCCGGAGGGGACGCTGGACCCGGCGCTCGGAGTCGCCAGGCGGATCCCGGCAACAGGTCGGTTGGCAATCGAGGTTCGAGAGATGCCGCCGTTCGACCTGACCCTGATCCCCTTCGTTTGGACGGAGACCCGGGATTCGTCGATCGTGGACGTGGTCGAGGCGATGGCCGCCGATCCGGAGAACCACGAGCGGCTCGGGATCACACATGCGTTGCTGCCGATCGGCGACCTGGCCGTCACCGCGCACGAACCCGTGCTGAGTTCGAGCAACAACGCCTTCACGCTGCTGAGCCAGACGAGCATGATCCGCACCGTCGAAGGAGGCGGCGGCCACTACCAGGGGCTGATGATGTGGCCGGTGACGGGAGCGGCCGGCCTGGCCCACCGTCCCGGCTGGTCGAGCTTCTCGCAGTCGTCCCCGAAGGTGATCGCGCACGAACTCGGCCACAACTTCAATCTTCGGCATGCGCCCTGCGGGGATCCTACCGATGTCGACGCCTCGTTCCCCTATCCGGACGGATCGATCGGGGCCTGGGGGTACGATTTCGGCGGCCGGCTGCTGTCGCCGTCCACGCCGGACCTGATGTCGTACTGCGGACCGCCCGACGGGATCAGCGACTACCACCGCACGAGGGCGCTCCGGTACCGCTTGGGCGAGACGGAGCGCGCGGCGGCAGCGGACCGTCTACCGCCGACCCGCGCCCTCCTCCTCTGGGGCGGCGCGGATGCCGACGGCGTGCCGTTTCTGGAACCGGCGTTCGTGGTCGACGCACCGCCCAGGGTGCCGCGCCCGGGCGGCGACTACCGGCTTTCCGGACGCGCCGCGGACGGTGCCGAACTGTTCTCGTTCACGTTCGACATGGCCGAGGTAGCGGACGGCGACGGCAGTGCCAGCTTCGCGTTCGCGTTGCCGGTACGAGACGGATGGGCAGGAAATCTGGCGAACATCGTCATCGCCGGGCCGCGGGGATCGGCCACGCTGGACAGCGATAGCGACGTGCCGATGGCCGTCCTGCGCGACCTCCGCAGCGGTCGCGTGCGCGGGATCCTTCGGGATCTGCAGCCGAGCGTCGCGACGCGGGCGGCCGCGGAGGCGGGGCTGCCGGGGGCCCAGGGTCTCGAAGTGCTGTTCAGTCGCGGGATCCCCGGCGAGGAGACCTGGCGAGAGTAGCCAGGAAGGCGCGGGTCCGCTTCAGAGCAGTTGGTTCGCGGCCAGCGCTCCGGCGTAGGCGAGCGCGAGCATGTAGCCGAACTGGGCCAGCGGCCATTTCCAGCCGGCGGTTTCCCTCCGCATCATCGCGACCGTCGACATGCACTGAAGGGCGAACACGAAGAAGACGAGCAGGGCGATGGCCCCCCCGAAGTCCAGGTCCCGCTGTAGCGCCGCCCTCAGTTCCAGGGACGTCTCGTCGCCGTCCTCGATTCCGTAGATGGTGCCGAGCGTGCCGACGATGACCTCGCGCGCCGCGAGCGAGGAGACGAGACCCACCCCGATCCTCCAGTCGAACCCGAGCGGTTCGATCGCCGGCTCGATCACCTGCCCCATCTGTCCGAGCGCGCTCTCCTCGACCGGTGGCGGGGCGCCGTCGACCCGGGGGAACTGTGCCAGGACCCAGAGGACGACGGTCACGGCGAGGATGATCTTCCCCACCCTCCGGATGAAGATCTTGCTCCGGTCGAGAAGGCGGAGGGCCAGCGTCCGTAGCGCCGGGATCCGGTACGGCGGCAGTTCCATCACGAACCCGGCGGGCTTCCCCCGCAGGAACGTGCGCCGGAGCAGGAAGGCGGTGCCGATGGCCGCGGCGAGGCCCAGCGCGTAGAGGCCGAGCATCGTCGCCGCCCGCGTCCCGACGAACGGCCCCAGGAGCGGGCGCTCGGGGATGAACGCCGCGATCAGGAGCGCATAGACCGGCAGCCGCGCCGAGCAGGTCATGAACGGGGCGATGAACATGGTCGCCATCCGGTCGCGCTCGTCCTCCACCGTGCGCGAGGAGAGGATCGCCGGGACCGCGCACGCGTAGGCCGAAAGCAGCGGCAGGAACGCTCGTCCCTGCAGGCCGACCCTCAGCATCGTGCGGTCGGCGATCACGGCCGCCCGCGCCATGTACCCGGAGTCCTCCAGGATGCCGAGGAAGAGGAAGAGGATGAGGATCTGGGGGAGAAAGACGAGGACGGAGCCGACCCCCGCCCACACCCCGTCGATGAGAAGATCCCGGAACCAGCTCGCCGGCAGCCGCGCCGCGAGCCACTCGCCGGAGGAGGCGATGCCGAGTTCGACCCCGTCCATGATCGGCGTGGCCCACGTGAAGATGGCCTGGAACACGAGCACGGCGAGGACGAGGAACACGGCCGGGCCCGCGACCCGGTGCAGGAAGAGGGCGTCGAGACGCTGCGTCAGCTTCGGCGGGCCGGCCGAGCGGTACTTCGCGGCGGCGAGCGCGGTCTGAACCACCTCGCGGCGCCGGGAGAGCGCGTCCATCGTCGGCAGCCCGGCGCGTCCGGCCTCGGAACCCGCCTTCGACGGCGTGCCGGCCGCGGTTGTCGCAGAGCGCACGGCCACGCGGTCCAGGAAGTCGGCGACCGCGTCGACGCCCCGCCCCGTACGCGCGTCCGTCCGGACCACTTCCACGCCGAAGGCGGCGGCGAGCGCCTCGTCGTCGAGCGTGCCGTCCCCCGCCTCGAGTTCGTCCGCCATGTTGAGGACGAGGAGCGTAGGGCGTTCCCGTTCGAGCACGGGGCCGACGAGCATGAGCTGCGTCTCGAGCCGGACGGCGTCGACGATGAGCACGATGGCCTCGGGCTCTCGCAGCCCTTCGATCCGCCCTTCCAGCACGTCGCGCGTGACGCGCTCATCGGGGGAACGGGCCGAGAAGCCGCTGACTCCCGGCAGATCGACGATGTCCAGGTCGAGACCCGAGGCGAAGCGCGCTCGGCCGACGTGCTTCTCGACCGTGACGCCGGGATAGTTCGCGACCCTTTGCCGCAGTCCGGTCAGACGGTTGAAGAGCGTCGTCTTGCCCGAGTTGGGCGGACCGATGAGGGCCACGACGGGCGGCCCGGAAGCGGACGCGTCCGCACCGGCTCCGCGATCGGCGCGCGCTGGGGTCGCGACTGGGGACATGACGGGAAACTACCGATAACGATTATCGTTAGTTGAGACTGGTTCTCAACCGAGGAAGACGCTAGTATGTTGCGCTCCGACGGTCAAACCAACGTGAGGGACAATCCCGGCGTGAAGAACGGAAGATCGAACGGCTCCCGTACGTCGCTGATGGACGTGCCGCTGCGGCAGACGGTCGAACTCGAGCGCATCGACGCCCCGAGCGACGAGGTCGAGCCGCTGCTCGAGCGCGGCATCCTGCCGGGCTGCCGACTGCGCCGCGTTCGAAATTCCCCCACGGGAGACCCGATCATCTCCGTCGAGGGCACCCTCCTCGCGCTGCGCCGCGAATCCGCCGCGCAGCTCTTCGTGCGCGAGGTCTAGGCGTACGGCATTACGGGCACCTTGCCGAGCAGGCGCGCGTAGACCGTGAGCGCGCCCCGGTGGTGCGCCGTGTGATCCACGATCCCGTTCACAATCGCCCCTCGAGGCTGCCCCTCCATGATCTGCGGATCTTCGATCGGCGCGTGGAGATCCTCGTCCGAGGCGGACCCGATGACCTCGATCGCCCGGCCGTAGGCCCGGTCGACCCACGCGATCGCCTCGGCCAGTGAAGTGACGGCCCTCGTCTCCTCGAGATGTCCCTGGAAGTCCATGTTCCAGCCGTCGCCGAAGGCGCCATCGACGAACCAGTCCACCGTACCGGCGGCGTGCGCCACGTGGCCGGCCACGGTGAAGACCTCCGGGTTGGGCCCGAAACCCGAATCCTCCTCCGTGAACGTCTCGAGCGTCTTCTTGAACAGGCTCCTGGACATGGAAAGCTGTGCGGCGAGACCTTCGGCGTAGGACATGGATGCTCCGTGGGGCTTGATGTTCGGTTTTTATTCGGATTGCGGATCATGCGCCCCGACCGGAGCGTTGTCAAGCGTGAACAACAAGACAACGCTCAGCCGCCGGGACTTTCTCGCCCGCGGCAGTGGTGCTCTGGTCTCTCTCTCCCTGGGCACCGGCTGCTCGGGCGACGGCATGGGTCCGATCGGCAGTGTGCCGCCACCGCCCCCACCCGCAGATCGGGTCGACGTGATCGTGGTGGGCGCCGGTCTTGCCGGGCTGGTCGCCGCCTACGAGTTGGTCCGCGCGGGGCACGATGTCCGGGTTCTGGAGGCAGGAAACGCAGCGGGGGGTCGGGTACAGACACTTCGCGAGCCCTTCGACGACGGACTCATCGCCGAATCCGGCCCGGCCCGCATCCCGCCGGACCACGATCGAACGCTCGGCTACATCGATCACTTCGGGATCGAGACCTCTCCCTTCTATACGCAGGACGGTGAGTACCTCATCGTTCCCGAGCGGGGAGACCGCTACCGTGAGACGCCGGGCGTGTTCCTCGTTGGGGGGCGGGACGCGTGGCTCAAGATTCCGGCGGGGACCGACGCCTTGCCGATCGCCTTTGCCGATGCGCTCGGAGACCGGGTGCGGTACGGCTCGCCGGTGACGAGGGTGGTCCGGGACGAGGCCGGCGTCGTGGCCTCTTACGGAACCGGCGACGCGGCGGAGGAACTGAGGGGCGGCCACCTTATCTGTACGGTTCCCCTCCCCGTCATCGACAGGATCGTGTTCGACCCCATCCTCTCGGCGGCGAAGCGAGCGGCCTTCGCGGCCACTTCCTACCAGGACGTCACCCGGGTCTACGTCCAGTACGCGGAACGGAACTGGGAGGGGGACGGCTTGAACGGATGGGGGCTGTCGTTTGTCGGGGGGTTCTCGGAAATGTGGCATCCGACCTGGAACCAGCCGGGACCTCGGGGGATCCTGATGTCCTACATGTACGGAGACATGGCGCGCGCGGTCGCGGCGATGGAGCCCGGCGCCATCGTCCCCGATTTCATCGATCGCTTTGATGGCTGGTTCCCTGGCTCCCGCGAGGTCGCGGAGCGCGGCACCCACTTCGCGTGGGAGCACCAGCCCTGGATCGGGGCCGCCTACACCCGGAACGATCCCCCGTTCGCCGAGCACCCGGAACTGGCATCGCCCGAGGGCCCCATTCACTTCGCTGGCGAGCACGCCTCGGGGGAGCGGGGGTGGATGCAGGGAGCCCTCCAGTCGGGCCTCCGAGCGGCCTCGGAGATCGATGCGACCGTGACGGGGGAGCGCGCCCGCACGACCGTGGCGATCTCGCGGCGCCGGATGGCGCACGGCGTCGCGGGCGCCCTCCATGCTCCGGAACGGCTGGCACCATGAACCGCGGAGACACTCCGGTCGGCGTGGGAGGTTGGCTCCTGGTTTACCTCTGTGGTTCCATCCCCTTCCTGCTCGTCCATTCGGCGGGCCTGTCGGGATGGTTTCTCGACTACGCCATCTGGCTGCTCGTCGCGATCTTCCTTCTCCTCGCGTCCCCGCTCGCCCTCATCCTCCTGAAGTCGCCGCGAGCCCCGCGGTGGAACGTCGTCGCGATGTGGGTCGTCGCCCTCGTGATCACGCTGCGGGCGGCCGCCGTCCCCTTCAATCTGGAGACCGAAGGGGCGGTGCAGAGGCGGAGCCCCGAGGAATGGGTGGCCGCAATCGCGATCCTCGCGGCCATCGTCGTCGGGTCCTCTGGCGTGGGCGACGATCTGGACGGCCTACTTCCGGCGATCGCTCCGCGTGCGGAACACGTTCCGCCGGCCGGAGGCGGATACCTAGGGTCGTGGCGGTCGTGCGGATTCGAGGCGGATCGCGGGGGGGAGCCGCCACACGGTGATGACGGGGACGTCGAACTCGTCCGTGTCGATGAAGGCGACGAGTCCGTCCGGACCGAAGGCATCGGGCATGTCGGGCAGCGCGGCGGTGCCCGTCTCGAGCGTGCCGAGGTAGCGGCCGTCCGGCGCGATCACGTCGATGGGGCCCGGTTCGTCCGAACCCGGCTCCGTGCTCCGCTGGACCCACAGTGCGCCGTCCCAGGTCGCGCGCAGGGCCGCGATGACCGGCACTTCCGGGAAGAACCGCATGTTCTCGAGGGCCTCCCGCTGCAGCGACCTCATGTTGTCGATCATCTCGCGGACCGCGGCGGGCGGTGCGCTCCCGCGCTGCGTGATCGTGCGGTTGCTCTCGGCCTCGAGTTGCCGTTCGCGCTCCTCCCGTTCCATCTCCTCCGTCACGGCCAGCGGCCGGATCGGCCGGCGCAGGATGCGCGAGATTGCGCCCGACGGATCGGTGAGCTTGACGGCCCAGGCCGACGAGTCGGAGTACGCGACGCCGCCCGATGGCAGCGCGTCGAACAGCAGGTCCGGTTCGAACCCCCATTCCTCGTCGATCATGTCTTCGAGATCGCCGCTCCGCGGGCCATCGTCCTCGACCGGCGCCCAGGCCTCCGCGAGCACGCGATCCTCGACGTCCTCCGAGGACATGTCGACGCGCTGGATCGTGCGTCCGCTGCGGCCGATCAGGGTGCGAGCGCCCGTCCGCTCGGGTCGAAGGTTCGGGCGGCGCGCCATGGCAAATCCCATGCCCCCGCCGCCCTCCCTCACCATGCGCTGGAACTCGCCGGCGGGGCTGAAGACGTGGTATCCCGCGTGCATCATGTCCTCGACCAGGATCTGACCGTCCTCCCACACCAGGAGTTGCGTCGCGGCGCGGAACTCGCCCGGGCCGTCGCCGGCGCGGCCGAAGCTGTTCACGAATCCCCCCACCGCGTCCACCACGACGACGCGCGCGTTGGCCGACGTCCGCTCTCCGTCGAGCAGATACAGGTTGCTCGCGCCGTCGAAGGCGACGCCGGAGATGGACGTGAACTCCTCCCACTCGGCCGCCGCCGCGGCGGATCCGATGGCGTACACCAACTCGAGGTCCGGCGAGACGGAACGATCCTCGCCGGGAAGGTCGACCATCTCCTGGGCGTGAAGGCCGGCGCCTCCGAGCGCTGCCCCGAGCACCGCCAGCCACCCGGCGGTGAACCGCGTCGCGGCCCCCGCGGCGAACCGCGGTCCACGGCTGGCGTTCCGTCGTGACATCCGCCTCATCCTGGCAGCCCCCTGCGGCATCTTGGCAGCCTCCCGTCGCGGCTTAGGTTTGTTCGAGTGTGGGCGCGACGCCCGGCCCCATCTCAACCGGGCGATTCCGCGCCAGCTACTATGGAGGTAGTAGATATGATTCGCAAGCGCTCTTCCGGCCCGATCTCTCGCATCCCCCCGCTCTCGCTCGTCGCGCTCGGCGCTTCGCTGTCGTGGGTTGCCTGCGGAGGAGGAGAGGCGCCGTCCGATGAACCCGCCGGGGGCGCAGAGGCTGCCGCCGCCGACGCGCCGCCCCAGTTCGAGACGACCGAGGTCGCGGACGGGGTCTACCAGTTCCGCTGGATCGGACACAACGCCCTGTTCGCCGTGACCTCGGAGGGGGTCTTCGCCTTCGATCCGATTTCCGTCGAGGCGGCCGGCACCTACGCGGAGGAGATCCGCCGGGTCGCGCCGGGGACGGAACTCGCGGCCATCGTCTACAGCCATAACCACGCGGACCACGCGACGGGCGCCGAGGTGCTGCGCGAAGCGTTCGGGGCCGACGTCCCCATCTACGCGCACCGGAACGCGGACGCGCCGCTCAGGGAGGCCGCGAACCCCGACCTTCCCCCGCCCACGGACACCTTCGACGAGACCATGACGCTCGCGGGGGGCGAAATCGAACTCCACTACCTGGGCCGCAGCCACAGCGACGACATCGCCGTCGGCTTCCTGCCGGCGCACGGCCTCGCCTTCGCGGTGGACTTCGTGGCGCGCGACCGGTTCGGGTACCAGGACCTCGGCAGCTTCCACTTCCCCGACCAGTTCGACGCGATCGAAGGCCTGCTCGAGATCCCGTTCGAGACGATCGTGTTCGGGCACGGCCCGCCGGGCGACCGGGCCGCCATCGAGCGGCAACTCACCTACTACCGGGATCTGGACGCGGCCGTGCGGGCCGCCGTCGAGGCGGGGCTGAGCGAGGACGAGACCGCCGCGACCGTCCTCATGGAGGACTACAGCCACTGGGACCGCTACGACGACTGGCGCGAACTCAACGTGCGCGGCATGCACCGCAAGCTCCTGGCCGCGGGCGCGCAATAGACGTTCCCGCGGGAACGTCTCGCGATCGCATCTTCGTCACTTCCCAGTGGGTGCCCAGCCCGCTGGAGCGGACCTTCGCGTTCTTCTCCGACGCGCACAACCTGGAGCGGATCACGCCGCCCTTCGTGGGGTTTCGGGTCCTCACCCCGGCCCCGATAGAGATGCGCGTCGGCACGCGAATCGACTATCGGCTGCGGCTGCACGGCATCCCCATTCGGTGGCGGAGCGAGATCACGCGCTGGGATCCGCCGCACGGCTTCATCGACGAGCAGCGCCGCGGCCCGTATCGGAAGTGGGTCCACGAGCACCGCTTCCGCGAGGAAGACGGAGGCACGCGCGTCGAGGACTACGTCACGTACGCGGTTCCCGGCGGCGCGCTGATCAACCGATGGTTCGTCCGCCCCGATCTCGAGCGCATCTTCGAATACCGCCACAGCGCCATCTCGGCAGAGCTGGGGAGGTAGCGCTTCGCCGTGCGCCCATCGCTGTCACGCCCGGCTCGCCAAGCCTACTATCAGCGCAACCGGACCCATCCGCGCGGGAGCTTGCACCATGTCGATCCGTCGCTTCGCCGCCCCGATCCTCGCACTCGCCACCCTGCTTGTACCGCCAACCGGCCGGCTGGCTGCTCAGGAGGCCTACCGCACACCACCCCCGGACGTCGTCGACATCCTGGAGGCCTCCCCGTTCCCCGAGGCGGTGATCAGTGCGTCCGGTGACCTGATGGTCCTCGCATACAGCGAGAGCATGCCCGGGATCGAAGATCTGGCCGCGCCGATGCTGCGGCTGGCTGGACGCAGGATCAGTCCGGTCACCAACGGCATGCACGCCGCGCCGCCGTTCGTGCGTTTCTCGGTCGTCGACCTGGACGGCGGCGACACGCGCGACGTGACCGGTGCCGAGGACGGCCTGGGACCACCGCTCTGGTCACCCGCCGGCGACGGCTTCGCCTTCACGCGAACGACCCCGGACGGCGTCGCCCTCTGGCTCGCCGACCCGGAAACGGGCGCCGCGCGAGCCCTTACGAGCCCGGCGCTGAACGGCGCCCGCGGCGAACCCTGCGCCTGGATGCCCGACAGCCGTTCGCTGCTCTGCCACTTCGTCCCCGATGGCCGTGGCGTCCCGCCCACCCCGGCGGCGATCCCCGTCGGCCCCATCACTCAGGAATCCGGCGGCGAGGCCACCCCCTCGTGGACCTTCCAGGACCTGCTGGAAGACGCCCACGACGAGGCGCTCTTCGACTACTACCTCACGTCGCAGCCGGCCCTCGTCGACGCCGCCACCGGAGCCACGCAAGCCATCGGCGCCCCGGCGGTCTACGAATCCCTCGACCCTTCACCGAGCGGCGACTACTACCTGTCCGTCCGCACGGTTCGCCCCTACTCGTACCTCGTGCCCGACTCCCGCTTCGCCAGGGAGGTGGAAGTCCTCGGCAGCGACGGCGCGCCCCTGCGCACGCTCGCCACGCTCCCCCTGGACGAGGGCGGCCCCGAGCACCTGGGCTTTCGCCGCGCCGGTCTCCGCCAGTTCTCCTGGCGCCCCGGCGTGCCCGCCACCCTGGCCTACGTGGAAGCCCTCGACGGCGGCAATCCCGCGCTCGAGGTGCCCCACCGCGACCGGGTGCTGACGCTCGCGGCGCCCTTCGACGGAGAGGGCACCGAACTCGTCCGCACCGAGCACCGCCTGGGCTCGGGCGCCTTCGGCTTCGGCTATCCGGTCCTGTGGGGCGAGGACGGCGAGACCGCCCTGGTCTACGAATTCGACTGGCCAACACGGCGGTCCCGCGCCTGGGCCGTGCCGGCTTCCACTCCCGGCGGCCAGCCCGCGCTCCTCTGGGACCGCAGCACGGACGACTGGTACGGCAATCCGGGCGACCCGGTCATGAAACAGGACGGGGCCGGCAAGCCGGTCGTCCACACGGACGGCACGAGCATTTTTCTGGCGGGCCCGGGAGGATCTCCGGAAGGAGACCGGCCATTCCTGGACCGGCTGGATCTGGCGACCGCCGAGCGGCAGCGACTCTTCCACTCGGGCGCGGAGAGCTATGAGACCGTGGTCGGTCTGGCGGACGCACGCGCCGGCCGGATCGTCATCCGGCGCGAGACCAGCGAGGAGCCCCCGAACTACCACCTCGTCACGACGGAAAACGACGAGCGCACGGCCCTCACTTCCTTCTCCAACCCCCAGCCCCGGCTCGCGGGGATCACCAAGAGCAAGATCTACTACGAGCGCGACGACGGCATCCCGCTATCGGGTGAGCTGTACCTGCCCGCCGACTACGAGCCCGGCCAGCGTCTCCCGGTCCTGGTATGGGCCTACCCGCGCGAGTTCGCCGACGAGGACGGCGCCGGTCAGGTCAGGGGCTCGGCCCACCGCTTCACGACCATCTCCGGCGCCTCGCACCTCCTGCTCCTCATGCAGGGGTACGCGGTGCTCAACGACGCCGCGATGCCGATCGTGGGCGGCTTTGCGGCGAACGACACCTACGTGGAGCAACTGGTGGCCAACGGCCGGGCCGCGGTGGACAAGCTCGTCGAGATGGGCGTGGCCGACCGCGACCGGGTCGGGATCGCCGGCCACAGCTACGGAGCCTTCATGACCGCCAACATGCTGGCGCACTCCGACGACTTCAGCGCCGGCATCGCGCGCAGCGGCGCCTTCAACCGGAGCCTCACGCCCTTCGGCTTCCAGTACGAGCGCCGCACCTTCTGGGAGGCGCCGGAGGTCTACTTCCGCATGTCGGCCTTCATGCACGCGGAGAAGATCAACGAACCGCTGCTCCTGACCCACGGCGTCATCGACAACAACTCCGGGACCTTCCCCGTCCAGTCCGAACGCATGTACCACGCCGTGAAGGGCCTGGGAGGCACCGTCCGCCTGGTGATGCTGCCCCACGAAAGCCACGGCTACCGGGCCCGCGAATCGGTCCTGCACACCGTGTGGGAGATGTTCGACTGGATGCGCCGTCACGTGAAGGAGCGGCAGCCGGGCGCACTGGTCCCCTAGTGAACCGCGAGCCCTGGACTCGGCAGACCTCTACCGGATCTGCACGACCTTGACGCCGTCGATGTCGAGGTCGGCCCAGGTCCGGTCCGCGGTGAGGACCGGGAGACCGAGGCTGCTTGCGGTGGCCAGGCATGCGCGGTCACCCAGTCCGAGGCCGTGACGCTGCGTTTGCGGGCGATAGGCACCGCTGAGCAGCGCCGTCTGGCGGTCGAAGGGAATGATCTCGACTCCCAATCCCCGGACGACGCTCGCCACCGTCACGGAGGACAGACCGTCTTGCGAGAGACGCGCCGCGACCTCGGCCACGTTCACCGACGACATGGCGGCTCCTCGCTTGAGCGCGCGTTCGACGCGAACCGCCCCCGGTTCATTTAGCAGGGCCGCCAGGACGGCCGAGGCGTCAAGGACGGTCTCGGCCGGTTCATTCACGGGCGGCTTCGGCTCGCCGTTCCAGGATGAATTCATCGACGACGCTCCCGGAGCCCTTCCGGTGCCGGCGCACGATGGCCTGCAGCCGCGCGAGCGCGGCGCTGGGGGTACGCAGCCGGATCGTGTCGCCCTCCAGGCCCATGATCAACTGCTGCCGGCCCTGAATGTCCAGTGCGCGACGAAAGCGGGCGGGGACCACCACGCGGCCGGCTTCGTCGATCGTCACGCGTTCGGTGTCGGGCACCGAATCCGGCATCGAGTCCGGCGAAGCATCGGTCGGCGAGTTCCGGCTCTCTTTCTTCATGGTATACTCCGTGTTTCTGGTATATTTCACGAAGATACCATGTCGAGGGCCGAGGCACGAGACGTAGACTTCGTAACCCGTCCGCGGTGAGATTCCGCTGCTGCATGCCACACGTCGCTTTCGTCGATACGATAGGGACCGCCGCTCCGATTCCGCAGTTTCGCGACGGCGATCAACTCGGCATCAACGGAATCAGGAAGGGTTCAGCGTGATCACACTCGAGGGGAAGACCGCCATCGTCACGGGGGCGGCGAAGGGGATCGGCGCGGCGTGCGCGCTCGCCTTCGCCCGTCACGGGGCGGATGTCGTGCTGGGAGACGTGCTGGAGGACCGTTGCGCGGCCACGGCCCGCCGCATCGCGGAGGCGACGGGGCGGGAGACGCTCGCCGTGCGCGCGGACGTGAGCCGGGAGAGCGACTGCGCGGCCCTGCTCGACGCCTGCACGGAACGGTTCGGCCGCTGCGACATCCTGCTCAACAACGCGGGGATCGTCGCGGCGGGCTCGATCCTGGACACCGAAGTCGAGGACTTCGACCGGGTGCTGGGCGTGAACCTGCGGGGGACCTTCCTCGTCTCCCGCCTCGTGGCGCGGGACATGGTCGCGCGCGGGGTGAAGGGGTCGATCATCCACATGTCGTCGACAAACGCGGTGGTGACGATTCCGAACCAGCTCGCCTACGCGGCCTCCAAAGGCGGGGTCATGCAGCTCACGAAGGCAATGGCGGTCGCGCTCGCGCCGCACGACATCCGGGTCAACGCGATCGGGCCGGGGACGATCGTCACGGACATCCTCGACTCGGTGATCGCCGACGAGGAGGCGCGGCGCACGATCCTCTCCCGCACGCCGCTGGGACGGTTCGGGGACCCGGGCGAGATCGGGACCGTGGCCGTCTTCCTCGCGAGCGACTACGCCTCGTACCTCACGGGCGAGACGATCTACCCGGACGGGGGGCGCCTCGCGCTGAACTACACGGTTCCGTTGCGGGAAGACGGGTGATGGGCGCGTGAGCGGCAGGACGACAACCGATTCGGGCGGCGGATCCACCGGCGACGCCCGGCTCGCCATAGACATCGGCGGCACCTTCACGGACGTGGCGCTCGAGACCGGCGGACGCCTCGTCACGACGAAGGTGCTGACGACCGCCTCGGCGCCGGAACGCGGCGTCCTCGAGGGCGTGCACAAGGTGCTGGGGCTGGCGGACGTCCCGCCCTCCGCCGTCCGTCTCGTCATCCACGGCACGACGCTGGCCACGAACGCGGTCATCGAGCGGCGGGGCGCGCGCACCGCCCTCATCGTGACGTCCGGCCACCGCGACGCGCTGGAGATGGCGCACGAGAACCGCTTCGAGCAGTACGACATCGGGGTCGACCGCCCCGCCCCGCTCGTCCCCCGCCGTCTCCGGCTCCCGGTGGAAGAGCGGGTCGACCACCGCGGCCGCGTCCTCATCCCCTTGGAGGAGGATTCGGTGCGCGCGCTCCTCCCGACGCTCGAGGCGGAGGAGGTGGAGTCGGTCGCGGTCGGGCTCATCCACGGGTACGCGAACCCGGCGCACGAGCGGCGGATCGGGGAGATCCTCGACGCGTGGCGGCCGGGGCTTCCGGTGACGCTCGCCTCGGACGTATGCCCGGAGGTGCGGGAGTACGAGCGACAGTCGACGGCGTGCGCGAACGCCTACGTCCAGCCGCTCATGGCCCGCTACCTGACGGGGCTCGCGGATTCGCTGCGCGAGTCGGGGCTCGCCTGCCCCTTCCTCCTCATGACTTCGGGCGGCGGGCTCACGACGCTGGAGACGGCGGTTGCCGCACCCGTCCGCCTGGTGGAGTCCGGGCCGGCCGGGGGCGCGATCCTCGCCAGCCACCTCGCGCGCAGCCTCGACCTCGGCGACGTCCTCTCGTTCGACATGGGCGGGACGACGGCGAAGCTGTGCGTGATCGACGGGGGGCGGCCGCTCCATTCGCGCACGTTCGAGGTCGCCCGCAGCTACCGCTTCAAGCAGGGGAGCGGGCTGCCGGTGCGGATTCCCGTGATCGAGATGGTGGAGATCGGGGCCGGGGGCGGGTCGATCGCCGGCGTCGACGACCTCGAGCGGATCCAGGTGGGGCCCGGGAGCGCCGGGTCGGAGCCGGGGCCGGCGGCGTACGGCCGTGGCGGAGACGAGCCCACGGTCACGGACGCCGACGTCGTCCTGGGGCGGATCGATCCGCAGCTCTTCGCCGGCGGCTCGATCTCCCTCGACCGGGGGCGGGCGGAGGCCGCGATCGAATCCGGGGTGGGACATGAACTCGGGCTCGACGCGAGGCTCGCCGCGCTCGGGATCAGCGAGATGGTGGACGAGAACATGTCCAACGCGGCCCGCACCCACGCGATCGAGTGGGGGAAGGGCGTGGCGGGACGCACGCTCATCGCCTTCGGCGGCTCCGCCCCGATCCATGCGGGCCGTCTGGCGGACAAGCTGGAGGTGGACCGCTTTCTCGTGCCCGCCGACGCGGGCGTGGGGTCGGCCGTCGGCTTCCTCCTCGCCCCGATCTCCTACGAGGTCGTGCGCAGCCGCTACATGCGCCTGTCCGGGTTCGATCCCGGCATCGTGGGGGAAGTGTTCGATGAGATGAGGGCGGAGGCGGAGGCCGTGGTCTCGCGCGGAGCGCCGGGGGTGGCGACGACCGAGAAGGCGCGCGCCTACATGCGCTACGTCGGGCAGGGACATGAGATCGGCGTCGACCTCCCCGGCGACCTCCGGGACGCGGCGGCGCTGCGCGACGCGTTCGACCGCGGCTACGAGACGGTGTACGGACGCACGATTCCCGGGCTCGACATCGAGGTCCTGAGCTGGACGCTCGTCGTGTCGGCGCCCGCGACGGAGGCCGCACCCGCGACGGCGGCCGCACCCGCTGCGGAGGCCGTGGACGTTCCCGCGGGAACGTCGCTCGGGGGGCAAGCCGCCGCGAAGAAATCGGAGCCCGAGCGCTGGACTGAACTGTGGGACGGGCCCGGCGGCGAGTCGGCGAGCGCGGCCGTGTACACGCGAGGGGCGCTCGCGGAGGGCACCCGCGTCGAGGGCCCGGCGCTGATCGCTGAAGATCAGACGACGACCGTGGTCCCGGACGGCTGGGACGCGCGGACCGTCGCCGGCGGCCACCTCCTCGTCGAGCGGAAGGCTGCGGCGCGGGGGGCAGCCGAGGGGGTGGCGGGCGCCCAAACCGGCATCGCGGCGCTCGAAGGACAGATCATGTGGAGCCGGCTGCTGTCCGTGGTGGAGGAGCAGGCCCGCACGCTCGTGCGCACCGCCTTCTCCACCCCGGTGCGCGAGGCGGGCGACCTCTCCGCGGGCGTGTTCGACCTCTCCGGGCGCATGCTCGCGCAGGCCGTCACGGGCACGCCCGGCCACGTCAACGCGATGGCCGCCTCCGTCGGGTTCTTCCTCCGGGACTTCCCCGTGGAAACTCTGAACGAGGACGATGTTCTCGTCACGAACGATCCCTGGGAGGGCACGGGACACCTCAACGACTTCACCGTCGTCACGCCGACCTTCCTGGACGGGCGCCCGGTGGCGCTGTTCGCGGCCACGAGCCACATCGCCGACGTCGGGGGCCGCGGCTTCGGGGCGGACGCGAACCAGGTGTTCGAGGAGGGGATCCGCCTTCCCATCGGCTACCTCATCCGCGGCGGCCGGGTGGACGAGACGCTCATGCGGCTGGTGCGGGCGAACGTGCGGGACCCGGTCGTCGCCCAGGGGGACCTCTACTCGCTGGCCGCCAGCAACCGCACGGGGTGCGAGCGGCTGGTGGCGATGATGACGGAGTTCGGGATCGATTCCCTGGAGCCGCTGGCGGAGACGATCATCTCCACCTCCCGGCGGGCGATGCGGGAGCGAATCGGAGCGCTCCGCCCGGGGACGTACCGGAACCGGATGAGGATCGACGGCTACGATGAGGACCTCGACCTCGTGTGCGCGCTCACGGTCCTGCCCGATGGAACGATCGGGATCGACTGGGACGGCACCTCGCCCATGTCGTCGCGCGGCATCAACGTCCCGGTGACCTATACGCGCGCCTACAGTTCGTTCGGCGTACGCTGCATCGTCGGCTCCGACGTTCCGAACAATGCGGGGTCGCTGGCGGCGATCGAAGTCTCCGCCCCGCCCGGATCGCTTCTCAACGCGCCCCCTCCCGCCGCCGTCTCCGCCCGCCACGCGATCGGACAGATGCTGCCCGACGTCGTCCTCGGCTGCCTCGAACAGGCGCTGGAACCGGGAGCCGTCCCCGCGGAAGGCGCGTCTTGCCTCTGGAACCCCGTGATCATGGCGGGTCCGGGACTGACCGGCGCCTACCGGTACGGCGGCGCGGAGTTCGTCGTGAACCCCTTCCATGCCGGCGGCACGGGCGCCCGCCCGGGGAAGGACGGACTCTCGGCGACGGCGTTCCCCTCCGGGGTGCGCAGCACGCCGATCGAGATCACGGAGACGGTCGCGCCGCTCATTTTCTGGCGGAAGGAGTATCTCCCGGACTCCGGCGGTCCCGGCGAGTTCCGCGGCGGCCTCGGCCAGGTGATGGAGATCTCGCACGCGGACGGCGAGGCGTTCGCCGTCTCCAAGATGTTCGAGCGGGTGCGCAACCCGGCCCGGGGCCGCGACGGGGGCGGCGACGGGGCCGCGGGGCGAGTCCACGTGCCGGGCGTGGGCGAGTTCCGGCCCAAGGGTCGCGAGGTCGTCCCCCCCGGCCGGCGCATCGTGCTGGAGACGCCGGGGGGCGGCGGCCTCGGCGACCCGGCACGGCGCCCGCCGGACCGGGTACGGGAAGACGTCCTCGACGGCTACGTCTCCCCTGACGCGGCGGCCCGCGCGGCCGACGACGGCGCGCCTTCACGGTGACCTGATGGTGGATCCGACACGGAGCAGGTGGACGCTGGGGTGCGTCGCGGCGGCGGTCGCCGGGTGCGGCGGCGGCAGCACCGACCCGGGGCCCGACCCGGCGCGGACGCCGGTGGCGACGGTCAGCGCCCTGGCGGGAGGCGTATCCGAGGGCCTGGACGCGATCGTGTCGGTCCGTCTCGATCCGCCGCCGGCCTCGCCCATCACCGTCGGCTACACGCTGAGCGCGGACGGAGACCCGGGCACCGCGGACGCGGACACGGCGGACTACCGGGCGGATGGTTCGGTATCCGTTCCGGCCGGGACGACCGTCGCGGAGGTCCGGATCGCGATCCTCGATGACGACGACATCGAGCCCGCGCGCGAAGCCTTCCTCTTCAGCCTCGATGCGCCCGGCGACGGACGCGGGATATCGACTCGGGGCGACCACCTCGACGCGGGTGACGATCGCCGAAGGCGTCTGCGACCGGACTCCGGAGATCCGGGACGCGCTCGTCGTCCGGAGCCGCGCCGACCGTTGCTCCGCCGTGACGACGGAGCACCTGGGGGTCACGACGCTCAACCTCGCGGGCATCGCGATCCCCACCCTCAGGCCGGGCGATCTTTCCGGCCTGTACAACCTCCGGAACCTGGACCTCTCCGGCGTCGGCTTCACCGCCTTCCCGGTCGGCGTATTCGCCGATCTCACGAGCCTCGAGACGCTGCGGCTGCGGGACAACGGGTTCGAAACGCTGCCCGCCGATGCGTTCGCGGGTCTCGGGCGCCTGACGACGCTGGATCTGGGCGACAACGCGCTGACCACGCTGTCGCCCGAATCGTTCGCCGGACTCCCGTCCCTCCAGACGCTGGAACTGCGCGCCAACGGGCTCGCCACGCTGCCGGCGGGCACGTTCGCGGAACTCGCGAGCCTGGAGCGGCTGCACCTGGCCGCCAACGACTTCACGACCCTCGGGGAAGGCGCGTTCGCGGGACTCGGCAAGCTGAAGTGGCTCTATCTCGGCAACGGCCGGATCGGCGCGCTGGAAGCGGGCGTCTTCTCCGGCCTGGTCGAACTGGAGAGCCTGCTGCTCCAGGACACCGGGCTCGAGGCGCTTCCCGCCGGCGTGTTCGCGGGCCTCTCCAGCCTCCGGGAGCTGCGGCTGGACCGGAACCAGCTCGCGGCGCTGCCGGAGGGCGCGTTCGCGGACCTCTCCCGCCTGGAGTCGCTGCGTCTGTACGGCAACCGGCTCACCGGGCTGCCCGCGGGGCTGCTCTCGGGCCTCTCCGCGCTCCGCGTGCTTCGGCTGGACGGGAACCGTCTGGCCGCCCTGCCGGAGCGGCTGTTCGTCGGCCTGTCCAGTCTCGACACGCTCCTCCTCGCGGAGAACCCGGGAGCCCCGTTCGCGCTCGCCCTCGAACTCGAGCGGACCGACAATCCCGACCCCGCCGCCACGGGCCCCGCCCGGATCGCGCTGGCCGTGGCCGAGGGAGCGCCGTTCGCCATGCCGGTTCCCCTTTCCGCCCGGGGGGGCGTGCTCTCGGCGGAGATGGCGGTCCTCGAAGCGGGGAGTGAACGGAGCGCGGAGATCACCGTGACCGCGACGGAGGGCGGCCAGGACGAGGTCCAGGTGGTGGCGGGCCCCGTCCCCGCGGTCCCGCGACGCGTGACGGGCATCGAGGTCGGACTCGGCGACCCGCTCATCCTCTTCGGAGAGGGGACGAACGCGCCGCCCGTGCCGGAGCGCGAGGTGGCGCCCCAGCGCCTGCAGTCCGGCGCCCACGCGACCACGTTCACGGCGTCGGACTACTTCCGCGATCCCGAGGGCGCCGAGGTGCGGATCTCGGGCGCCACGGCCGACGCCGCCGTGGCGACGGTGACCGCCGAAGACGGCGTCGTGACGCTGACCCCGGTCGCCGCGGGTTCCACGACCGTGACCCTCACGGCGACCGACCCGCCGGGCGCGACCGCCGAGCTTTCCTTCCCCGTGATCGTGCGGGAGGCGGCGTCACGGCCCTTCGACATCGACCTCATCCTGCTGGACGAAGTGACCGATTCGCAGGCGGAGGCGTTCGCCGACGCCGTGGACTTCTGGACGGCCATACTGGCGGACACGGAACTGGCGGATGTCCCGCTCGGCCAGGATGTGGCGCCGGGCTGCTGGGACATCACCACGGATCAGCGTATCGGCACCGTCGACGACATCGTGTTCGTGGCGTCCGTCCGGGAGATCGACGGCGAGGACGGCGTCCTGGCCCGGGCCGGCCCCTGCGTCGTCCGCGACGAGTCCCGCCTGCCTGCCGTCGGCGCCCTCGAACTCGACGCGACGGACCTCGCGCGGCTCGAGGAGCGGGGGAACCTCAAGGATGTCGAGGAAGTGATCCTCCACGAGATCGGCCACGTCCTGGGGATCGGGACGGTGTGGGTCGACCACGGCCTGCTCCGGAACCCGTCCGTCCACAATACGGGAGCGGACACCCATTTCACGGGACCCCTGGCCATCGCCGCGTTCGACGAGCGGGGCGGAGCGAACTACGACGACGGCGAGAAAGTGCCGGTCGAAAACACGTCGGGACCGGGGGCGGCGGACTCCCACTGGCGGGAATCCGTGCTGGGCCACGAGTTGATGACGCCCTTCCAGGCGCCGGGCGAACGCGATCTCCTGAGCCTCATCACCGTCCAGTCGCTGGCGGACCTCGGGTATTCGGTCAAGGTCTCGCTCGCCGAGATCTACCGGATTCCCGGCCCCGGGGGCGACGCCCGCGCCACGCCCGAACGCAGAATCCCCTACGGCGACGACATCCTCCGCGGCCCCATCCGGGTCGTCGACCGCAACGGCCAAGTGGTCCGCATCATCCCGAACTGACGGATTGCACGTCGCGCAGCCCGACGGTCTCTTCCGGTATCGGATTACCGAAAAACCGGAGGACGGAGCCGATGATCGCCAGGGACCTCTCTCTCACCGCCAGGCGGCGGATGGTGCTCGGATCGTGGATCGGCGCCGCGTTGATCGCGGGCTGCTCGGCGGGGGGCGGCGGCACCGCCGATGTGCCGATGCCCGCGGACGTCATCGGGTTCGCGCCCGGCGAGGACTACAAGCTCACGAACTACGACGGGATCAAGGCGTATTTCGAGGCGCTCGCGGCTTCCACCGACCGCATGGCGCTCGAACAGATCGGAGAGAGCACGCGCGGCGAACCCCTCTACCTCGCGGCGATCTCGTCGCCGTCCAACCTCCGGCGCCTGGAGCGGATCAAGGAGATCACGCGGACGCTCGCCTATGCCCGCGACCCGGAGGCGGGGTACGGATCGGTCCTCGACGAGGAGGAGGCGCGGGCGCTGGCGCGCGAAGGCGTCGCCATCGTGTGGATCGACGGCGGGCTGCACGCGACCGAGGTCGCGCATGGGCAGCTGATGCCCGAGATGGCGCGCCACTTCGTCACGGACGAGTCCCCGGAGACCCGGCGCGTGCGGGACAACGCGGTCGTCCTCCTGATGCCGAATATGAACCCGGACGGTCTGAATATCGTCGCCGACTGGTATATGTCGAACGTGGGCGGCGAGTTCGAGATGGCGCGCGTGCCGGAGCTTTATCATCACTATATCGGGCACGACAACAATCGCGACTGGTACATGCTGACGCAGGTCGAGACGCAGGCGGTGACACGGCAACTGTATCACAACTGGTTTCCGCAGATCGTCTATAATCAGCATCAGTCGAGCCCCTTCCCCGGGCGGATCTGGATGCCGCCCTTCGAGAACCCCGTGAACCCGCACCTCGATCCGCTCGTCGTGAGTTCCCTGAACCAGATGGGACACTCGATGCGGCGCCGCTTCGACGAGGAGGGGAAGCCGGGCGTCAACAGCGGCATCGTCTTCGATCTGTGGTGGAACGGTTCCATGAGAGGCGGACCCGACTATCACAACATGCTCGGGTTCCTGACGGAGACGGCGGGCGCGGGTTACGCGACGCCCCGCTGCTACCACGAGGACGAGATCCCGGACACGTTCGGCGCGCGCGCCGGGAACCTGCCCGCGAAGACGCCGTCGACGAACTACAACAACCCGTGGCTCGGCGGCTGCTGGCACCTGCGCGACGCCATGGACTACATGATGACGGCGGCGAAGGCCGTGGCGGACATGGGCGCGAAGCTCAAGGAGGAATACCTCTTCAACCACTACCTCATGGGCCGGCGCCAGATCGAGCGCGGCAACGCGGCCGAGGGCGGCCCGTTCGCCTACGTGCTCGACCCCCGGGCCTCGCACGATCCGGGCGCGGTCGTCGAGTTCATGGGCCTGATGTCGCAGTCCGGGATCGAGTTCCTGCGCGCCTCGGAGCCGTTCTCGGTGGCGGGGCCGGAGGGAGATCTCGCCTTCCCCGCCGGGTCGTACGTGATTCCGCCCCAGGCCTTCCGGCCCTACGTGGTCGACCTGATGGAGCCCAAGGAATATCCCGACCGGCGCCAGTATCCCGGTGGGCCGCCGGAGCCGCCGTACGACATGACGGGCTACGAACTCCGCTTCCAGATGGGACTGGAGGCGGTGAACGTGGACGAACCGTTCGACATGCCGCCGGGCGAGTGGGGCGAAGTAGCGACCGACATCGGCGAGGTGCGCGGCGAGGGGGCGGCCGGGTTCGCGCTGCACGGCAATTCGAACTGGGTGTACCGCGCGATCAGTACGGGACCGTGGTTCCGGGTCACGCGCGACCTGTCGACGCCGAACGGCGACGTGGCCGCCGGCTCCTACTGGCTCCCGCATCTGCCGAGCGACGACGCGCGCACGCTCGCCGCGGCCAATGGCCTGTCGCTGACGGGGATGGCCGAACCCCCGCCCTCCGACGCGCTCGTCGAGGCGCGGCCGCCGCGCGTGGCGATCTACCGCTCGTGGCAGGCTCCGATGCCCGAGGGCTGGACCCGCTGGGTGCTGGACGAGTACGGCTTCGAGTGGGAGAACGTGTGGGACGCGGACGTGCGGAGCGGCGACCTGTCCCGCTTCGACGTCATCCTTCTCCCCTCGCAGGCCGCGGGCGGGATCGCGAGCGGGAACCTGCCGGGCACCATGCCGGACGAGTACACGGGCGGCCTCGGCGACGAGGGCGCCGCGGCGCTGCGCGCCTTCGTCGAGGGCGGGGGCTGGCTCGTCGCCTCCGACCAGGCGGTGGACTACGCGATCGAGACCTTCGGCCTCCCCTTCCGCAACCGGGCGCGGGGGCTCTCCTCGCAGGAGTTCTTCATCCCGGGATCCGTGATCCGGCTCGAGGTCGACCCCTCGCACCCGCTCGGCTACGGGATGGACGAGGAGGCGCTGGCCCTCTTTTCCCGCGGCCAGGTGCTGGAGAGGACGAGCGGCGGGGCGGCGGGCAACGTGGGCAGGATCTCGACTCCGGTGTGCTACGCCGACTCGGACTTCCTCGTGAGCGGCTGGACGCTGGGCGGCGAAGAGGTGCTCGCCGGCTACCCGGCGGCCGCGCAGGTCGGGGTCGGCGCGGGCCAGGTCGTGCTGTTCGCCTTCCGGCCCCACTTCCGCGGCCAGCCGCGCAACACGTTCAAGCTCCTGTTCAACGCGCTCGCGGCCTCCACGACGGAAGGACTCCCCGCCAGCCCCGGGCTGAACTGCCGCTAGAACGCCGCGGGCCGCCGTTGCCGAGGCCGTTGCCGGACCGTTGCCGAGCTGTTGCCGCGCGGGTTAGCGTCAAACGCTTCGGGCGGGTCGGGGGTTGAGGTCGTGGGGACTGCGCTCGCGAGGAGGTCCGATTTGAAGCTGACCGTACTCACCGCCGCCGTGGTGCTTTTCGCCGGGTTCGAGGGACCCGGCGCGAGCAGCGCCGCGGCCCAGGAGCAGCGCGCTACGGAACGTGACGCCGCCGCGAGCGAGCGGTGGCGCAGGTGGCGGGACTACAACCGCTACCCCGGCCCCATCCCCACGCCCGAGGAGTGGGAGGCCCCCGCGGGTCCGATCCGCATCGGCCTCCAGGCCGGTCACTGGCGGGCCGACGAGGCCCCGAGCGAACTCCGCCGCATCCGCTACAACGGCACGCGCTGGCGGGAAACCGCCGAGTGGGAGGCGAACCTCGTCATCGCCCGGCTGGCGGCCGAGGAACTCGAGGGACTGGGCTACGAAGTCGACATCCTGCCCGCCGTCGTGCCCCCGGGCTACCGGGCGCACCTCTTCATCTCGATCCATGCGGACGGGAGCGACAGCCCCGCCGCATCGGGATACCGCGTCGCCTCCCCGCGGCGCGACGCCACCGGACGGGCCGAGGACGCCGCGCGCTTGCTTCGCGAGGCGTACGGCGCCGCGACCGGCCTGAGAGAACTTCCGGTCGCCACCCGCCGCATGCGGAACTACTACGCCTTCAACTACCGCCGGTACGAGCACGCCCTCCACCCGATGACGATCGCCCTGATCATCGAGACGGGGTTCATGACCAGCGCGCGGGACCGCGAGATCATCCTCGGGGCGCCGGAGAGGGCGGCGCGCGGGATCGTCGAAGGGATCAAGGCGTTTTCGGTCACCGCACAGCCGGCCCCGCCGACCACGGGCCGGAGGTAGGCCGGCGACAGGACGGTTCGCCGGCGGTCCTGAAGATCCGGGTCACCCTCCGACCCGAACTCCAACGCCGGCCAGAGCGGACAGGTTGCGCGCCTTCGCCCCATCGGACGCCGGGTCCCAGTAGAGGTTCCGCACGCCGTAGTGGTAGCGCGCCTCGAGCGTCACGAACCAGGCATCGACCGTTGCCATCTCGATGGCCGCGCCCACGATCAGACCCACGTCGGCGACGCCGCGCAGCCGAAAGCGGCCCTCGCAACTGTTGCTCTCCTCGAACTGCGCCACGCCGCCCTCCAGGCGGCAGCCCACCTCGTGCCCCCAGTAGGCCCCCGCCAGGAGGATCGGGCGCACGCGCGCGGCCGAAGGCGTCGGCCGGAACCTCAGGAGGATGGGAAAATCCAGGTAGGACATCCTCGTCCTCGATCCGTCCTGGTGGAGGCCCGAGGTCGAGAACCCCCGTTCGATATAGAGCGCTTCGAGCTGGACCGTCGCGCGCTCGGACAGGGGCAGGGTCACGAATCCGCCACCCGCCTTCCTCAGGAGCGCTTCCGACGTGAACTGGTCGATGAAGGCGGCGTCCGCCCAGGTCACGCCTCCCTTGACTCCGAACGCCGTCTGCGCCGCCGCGGATCCATGATTCAGCAGAGCCGTGACGGCCGCGAACGCCGCAAACCACCGGATCGCATTCACATCCCGCTCCTTGTCTCGCTGCCCGCCCTTCCCGGCGCGCCCGTCGGCAAAGCGCACGACGACAAGCTGCGTCCGCCGCGGCCGTTCCGCCATCGTCCGCCCGGCCGCCGCGATCTTTCCATCGTCCGCCGACGAACCACAGATTCACGCGCCATGAACCGCGAACGCAGATACGGGGAAGACGAAATACGGCAGGTCTTCGCGCGCGCCGCCGAGGCGGCCGAGGAGGAGCGCGCCAGCCTGCCGTCTCGCGTGGACGGCGGACTGACGCTCGGCGAACTCCAGGCCGTGGGCCTCGAGGTCGGCCTCGCGCCCGAGCGCGTCGCGGCCGCCGCCGCCGAACTCGATGCGCCCCCGCGCCGCGTGCCGCGGCGAAAGCTGCTCGGCGTTCCGATTTCCGCCGGCCGGATCGTGGACCTCCCCCGGGAGTTGACGGATCGCGAGTGGCAGTTTCTCGTCGCCGAGCTGCGGGCCACGTTCGACGCGAAGGGCGAGGTGAAGGCCGAAGGCGGGATCCGCGAATGGAGCAACGGGAACCTGCACGCGGTCCTCGAGCAGACCGAGGCGGGCCACCGCCTGCGGCTGGGCACGCGCAAGGGCGACGCGCTCGAAACCACCTTCGTCGGCGCCATGTTTTCCGTCATGGCGGTGATCGTCGCCTTCATCATGGTCGCGGACGGCCGGGAGGGCGCGGCGCTGTTGGTCCCCGCGCTGATGGGGTTCGGCGGGGGCGGCGTGCTGGTCGCCAATGCCCTCCGGCTGCCCCGGTGGGCGGGCGAGCGCGAGCGGCAGATGGAACACGTCGCCGCCTGGACCCGGAACCTGCTTTCGGCCGCCCCGAACGACGCGGAGGAGGCGCAGGAGGATGCGTAGGAGAATGCGGAAGATCCTCGTCGTTGGGGCTCTCGGGCTGTTGGCGGCGCCGGCCGGCGTCCTCGCGCAGGGCGGGCTGGAGGTCATCGTGCGGAACGCCGAGACGGGGGCCGGTCTGCCGAGGGCGCAGGTCGCGCTGCCGGGACTCGGCTACGGCGGGATCACGGACGTCGAGGGCCGCTTCCGCATGCCGGACCTCCCCTCCGGCGCCGTCGCGGTCGAAGTGCGGCTTCTCGGCTACGCGATCGCGCGCGAGCAAGCGACCATCGTGGACGACTCCGTCGTCGTGCTCGACGTCCCCCTGACGCCGACCGTGATCTCCGTCGCCGGCCTCGTCGCCGTCGGCAGCCGGTCGCGACCCCGGACGGCCACGGAGTCCATGGTCCCCATCGACGCGCTCACTCCCTCCGAGTTGCTCGACCAGGGGGACACGGACATCGACGACCTCCTCAGGACCACGATCCCCTCCTACAACGTCAACCCGCAGGCGGTCGGAGACGCGGCGAGCATCATCCGGCCCGCGAACCTCCGGGGTCTGGCTCCGGACCACACCCTCGTGCTCGTGAACGGGAAGCGGCGCCACCGGGCCGCGATCATCACCTGGATCGGGAACGGCGTCGCCGATGGCGCGCAGGGCCCGGATATCTCGAGCATCCCGACCCTGGCGCTGCGCCAGGTGGAGGTGCTGCGGGACGGCGCCTCGGCCCAGTACGGCTCGGATGCCATCGCCGGCGTCATGAACTTCCACCTCAAGGACGCCCGCTCCGGCGGCGCGCTCGAGGTGCGGGCCGGCGGCTTCGGCGACGGAGGCGGGGAAGGCTACACCATATCCGGGAACACGGGGCTGCCTCTCGGCGCGACGGGTTTCGCGAACCTCACGGCCGAGTACGGGCGCTCGAACTCGAGCAGCCGCAGCGTGCAGCGGGCGGACGCCGCGCTCCTCGTCTCCAGGGGGAACACGCACGTCCGGGACCCGGCCCAGGTCTGGGGCGCGCCGGAGATCGAGGACGACCTCAAGCTGTGGGGCAACTTCGGCTACTTCCTCGGCAGCGGCACGAAGGCCTACGCGCACGCGAACTACGCGAGCCAGCGCATCACGAGGGGCTTCTTCTACCGCAACCCGAACACGCGGAGCGGCGTGTTCAGCCTCGACGCCGGGGAGACGCTCCTCATCGGCGACCTGCTCGACGCGCAGGACGGGGTCCTCGACGGCTCCGCCGGCTGCCCCGTCGTCCGCGTGACCGATGGTCTGCCCGACCCGGCGGCCCTCCAGCAGGTCCTGTCGGATCCGAACTGCTTCACCTTCCAGGAACTGTTCCCGGGCGGTTTCACGCCGCAGTTCGGGGGAGATGTGAGAGACGCCTCACTCGTCGCCGGCGTGGAGGGCCAGGTCGGGCGCCTGCAGTGGGACGTGAGCGGGAACTACGGTAGCAACGAAGTGGACTTCTTCATCTTCAACACCGTCAACGCCTCGCTGGGCCGGGCCACGCCCACCGCGTTCGATCCGGGGCTCTACCGACAGGTGGACATCGACCTGAACGTGGACGCGGCGTACACGGTGAGCGATCTGCTCGACGTGGCGGCCGGGTTCGAGTGGCGGGACGAGCACTTCACCATCGGGCTGGGCGAGGACGACGCCTGGACGATCGGCTCCCTCGCGCCGCAGGGGTTCAGCGCGGGGTCCAACGGCTTTCCCGGCTTCAGTCCCATCGCGGCCGGCGACTGGCACCGCACGAACACCGCCCTCTACGCGGACGCCGAACTGCGGGACTACCGAAACGACCGCTGGACGCTCGGCGGGGCCCTTCGGTTCGAGAACTTCGAGGACTTCGGGTCGACGCTGAACGGAAAGCTCGCGGGACGGTACGCGCTCACGGGCGGCCTCGGTCTGCGCGGCAGTCTGAGCACGGGCTTCCGGGCGCCCACGCCCGGCCAGCAGAACGCCTTCAACGTCTCCACCATCTTCGACCGCGAACTCGGCGACCTCGTGAACAGCGGCACCATTCCCTCCACGTCGGCGGTTGCGGCGCTCCGCGGAGGCGTTCCGCTCGACGCCGAGAAATCCCGCAACTTCGCGGCCGGCGCCGTGCTGGATCTCGGGTCCTTCCTGCTCACGACGGACTATTTCCGCGTCGTCGTATCCGACCGCATCTCGTTGACGCAGCCCTTCAATCTCACCCCGGACGAACAGTCCCAACTCGTCGACGAAGGGATCGTGAGCGCGCGCAACCTGCAGGAGTTCCGCTTCTTCACGAACGACTTCAGCACGCGCACGCAGGGTCTCGACGTCGTCGCCACCTACGCGCCCGCCTCCAGCGCCGGCGGGACGGCGCTGAGCCTCGCCTTCAACCGCACGCAGACGAGGGTCACGGAGTTCAATCCGGCCAAGCTCAATGACACGCGCATTCGGCAACTCGAGGAGGGCCTTCCAGGCACGCGCTGGATTCTCACGGGGAAACACGCGCTCGGCCGAGTGAGCCTCCTGGGGCGCCTGAGCTACTACGCCGGCTGGTTCGATTCCCGGGACGATGTCTCGTATCCCGGCGCCCATCTCGTCGACCTCGAGGCCGCGTGGTCGATCAGCGACGCGCTGACGCTCACCGCGGGAGGCCAGAACGCCCTGAACCGGTATCCGGCGGAGAATCCCGGCGCCACGTTTTCCGGCAACCGCTACGGTCCGGGAACCCCCTTCGGCTCCAACGGCGGCTTCTACTACCTCCGCCTCGGATATCGCTGGAACTAGCGCGCGACGCTAGTGGACAGGAGAGAGTGACCGGGGTGGGGGTCGAACCCACGACCTGCGGATTAAAAGTCCGTTGCTCTACCAACTGAGCTACCCGGCCGGGTGGCGGGGCGGACCCGACGGGGCCTCCGCCCGGCGCGGCTCAAGCTAACACCCGCACCGACGCCGTACACCTTACGCGGTCAGCCCGGGGGGCGGGGCAGCCCGCGGAGGATCCGAACGCCGGAACTGTCGGCCGCCAGCTCCGCCGGGAGCCCGGCGGCCGCGTTGCGCAGGAGGCTCCGCACCTGCCCGGTGGCGCGGTCGATCACCATCATCGCCCGCGCGCCGGCCTCCCGATCCACCGTGGCCACGCCCTCCGGCCCGCTGAGTTCCAGCCGGTCGAGCGCCTCCGTCCATGCAGGATCGAAGGGAATCGAGTAGGAGAAGCCCTTGCTCCCATCCGATATCTCGCCCGGCGTGAAGCGGATCGAGAACAGCGTTTCCCCCTCGTCGTCGAGCCCCCGCACCCGGTAGTCGCCGGACGCCACGGGACGGCTCACCCTCCCCTCGTACGCGAAAGCAGGCTCGAGCACGAGTTCCCCATCGACCCGGACCCCTCCCCAAAGCATGAGCACCGTCGACTCCTCCGGCTCATGAGACGGGTCCTGCCCCACGACGGGCACCGCCACCAGAGCCGCCGCTGCGACCGCCGCTACGGGCGCGAGGAAGCGGGTCTGTAGCGCAACCCGCCGCAGGAACGTTTCCAATCCGTTCATGGTGGGGTACTACCCGCGATCCCCCGGTAGTGCTCCCCGTAGTGCTCCAGCATGAACTCTCATACCCGTTGATCCTCCGTTGACGGATCCCGGTATCATGCTGTCCGAAAGCTCGGCGTCAGGCAACGCGTCGCGATATGATACTCCGTCGTCGACTACATACCTCGAAATCGTCGGAGCCGGAACATGCGCATATCCGAACGGGGAAAGATCACGATCCCCAGAGAGCTGAGAGACCGTTACGGCTTGAACGGCAACGTCGAAGTCGAACTCGTCCCAACCGAAGAGGGCCTTCTCCTACGAAAGAAGACGGCCGCCCGACACCCCGTGGACCGGGTTTACGGCATCTTGGGGACGGGCGGGAACACGGACGAATACATCGAGGCGATTCGGGGCCGATGACCATGGCGGACCCCGCGTTCCCGCGGGAACGTTTCGGGCGGCGGCGACGCTACCCGGCGCGGCGGGAGAGCCAGGCGCCGTAGAGGAGGGCGCGGTAGTAGCGCCACGTGTCCTCGAATCCGGCGCCGGCCAGCAGTTCGAGGATGCGGGCCTCGGAAGCCCAGTGGATGCCCTCGTCGATTTTCGCCCGGAACGCGGCGCGTTCCGCCTCTCCCATCCCCTGGATTTCCCAGTAACGGCTCCAAGCCTTGAAGAGTTCGTCGAAGCGGGGGCCGGTTCCGGTCTCCGTGGAGTTCGAACAGGAGGAAGGGGGCGCCGGGCGCGAGGCGGCGGGCGATGTCGCGGAGGAGGGATTGCTTCGCGCCGTCGTCCGGGAGGAAGTGCATGACGTTGAAGCAGGTCGCGGCCGTGAAGCCGGCGTCTTCAAGATCGTCGTCGAGGTCGCGAACCTGTCCGTGGACCAGCCGGACGCCGGCTTCCACTCCCGCCTCCCGCACCCGGCGTTCGGCGATCTCGATCATTTGCCCCGAGGGATCGACGCCGGTCACCCTCCACTCCGGCCGGACGGCCTTGAACGTCACGATCTCGATGCCCGTGCCGGCCCCTACCACGAGCAGGTGCGGGCACGGTCCGACCCGTCCCTCGAGGAGCGCGAGCGCCTGTCGGAACGAGCTCCGGTAGCCGGGTATCACCGTGCGGGCGATGTACTCGTAGTCGCCGCCGTAGTCTCCGTCGAAGTCGAAGGGTTCCGCGCTCCCGTGTGTACTCATGGGCACAAGAGACCCCCGGCCCGGGATTCGTTCAAGTGTGACGTCCCGGCCTTGCGGATGTGACGTCGCGGACGCGCGGGGCGTGAACCCGAAACGAGGTCGCGACTCGTACGGAGGGTGGTAGCGGCCCGCATGGCAAAGGGTCGCGGACGTATTGAGATTCAGATTGCCGAAAGGCACGATGGTATAGATGAAAACGAAGAGATTGGCCGCCCGCGCGCTGTTCGCGGCGTTGGCCGCGTTGCCCGTCCTCGCCGGTTGCGGCGCTGCCGGAACGGGGAGTGATCCGGGCGTGTCCGGCCGGCCCGCCGCCGCAATGGCGGACATCGGGCTGGAAGAGAAGATGCGCGGCGTCTCCTTCTCCGCGCCGCGCCGCGAGATGGCGCCGGATGCCCTCGTCCGCGCCTCGCTGACGGGGGCGAACTGGGTCGCCGTCGTCCCCTACGCCTTCGTCGATCCCGCCCAGCCGCGCGTCGCGTTCGACCGCGAACGCCAGTTCTGGGGGGAGAGGACGGAGGGGATCGCAAAAACCATCGAATACGCCCGGGAGAGCCGGCTCTCCGTGCTCCTCAAGCCGCACCTCTGGGTGCGCGGACAGGGCTGGCCGGGCGAGTTCGAGCCCGACACGGAGGAGGACTGGGAGATGTTCCTCTCGGGATACCGGGAGTACATCCTCCGGTTCGCCCACGTCGCCGACTCGATGGACGTCGAAATGTTCAGCGTCGGCACGGAGGTCGATCTCGTCGCGCTCGCGCGGCCCGACTACTGGCGGTCGCTCATCGAGGAGGTGCGGGCGATCTACGGCGGCCGCCTCACCTACGCGGCGAACTGGGACAAGTACCAGCGGATCGAGTTCTGGGACGCGCTCGACCTCGTGGGCGTGGACGCCTACTTCCCGCTCGCCGACGACGCCACGCCGGACGTGGAGACGCTGATCGAGGCGTGGGAGCCGTGGAGCGAGGAGCTGCGCGAGGTCGCCGTCGCCACGGGGAAGCCGATCCTGTTCGCCGAGTACGGGTATCGCAGCGTCGACGGGGCGGCGGGCCGCCAGTGGGAGTTGCCGGAGGGACGCCGGGCGCGCGGCGTGCCGGCGAACTACGAGGCGCAGTCCGGGGCCTACGAGGCGCTCTTCCGCGTCTGGTGGGACCGTCCCTGGTTCGCGGGCGGCTTCGCGTGGAAGTGGTACGCGGGATCTCCGTCCGGAGAGTGGATCGCGACCGACTACTCGCCCCAGGGCAAGCCGGCGGAGACGGTCATGGCCACGTGGTACGGCGGCGATGCGAGTCCCGGCACGCCGCCGGTGCTCACGCCTCTGGATCTCGCGGCGGATCGCGCCGCGGATCGGCCGTCCGGTCCGGCTCCGGACTGAACTCCAGTTCGGTCTGCAGGACCCCCTGGAAGGTGATCCGGTGGTGCGGCGTCGGGCCGTGCCGCCGGATCGCTTCCATGTGCTCGCGGGTCCGGTATCCCTTGTTGGACGCCCAGCCGTAGAGCGGGTATCGCGCGTCGAGCCGCCGCATCAGCCGGTCGCGCGTGACCTTCGCGAGGATCGAGGCGCAGGCGATGGAGTGCGAGGCCCGGTCCCCCCCGACGATCGAGCGGTGCTCGCCGAGTTCCGGGACCGGGTTGCCGTCCACGAGCACGAGTTCCGCCGGAACCGCGAGACGGTCGAGCGCGCGGCGCATGGCGACGATGGTCGCGGCGCGGACGTTGAGGCGTTCGATCTCGCGGGTGGAGGCGGCGGCGACGCGCCAGGCGAGACTTTCGGAGCGGATGCGGCGGGCGAGTTCCTCACGGCGGGACGGGGAGACCTGCTTGCTGTCGGTACACCCCTCGAACCGCTGTCCCGGGTGGAGCGCCACGGCGCCCACCATCACGGGACCCGCCACCGGACCCAGCCCGGCCTCGTCGATTCCGACCACGACGCGGAGGCCGGAAGCCCAGCCCTCTTCCTCGTAGTCGAGCGGCGCCGTGGCCGGCGCCTTCGGAGACGCCTCCGGAGCGGGCGTCGCCGGTGTCAGTCGTCCTGCGTCTTGTCGAGCCACCACTTTCGCTCTGGCACCCGGGCCCGCTTACCGCGGCGGTTGCGCAGATAGTAGAGCTTGGCCCGCCGGACATCGCCGCGCCGAACGACTTCGAGCCCCACGATCCACGGGGAGTGGAGGGGGAAGATCCGCTCGACGCCGACGCCGCCGGAGATCCGCCGCAACGTGAAGGTCGCGTTGACCCCCGCCCCGCGACGACCGATGCAGACGCCCTCGAACGGCTGCACGCGCTCCTTCTGGCCTTCCTTCACGCGTACGCGAACGCGCACCGTGTCCCCCGGCGCGAAGGCCGGGAGGTCCGTGCGCTTATATCCCTCCTCGATACCGGCGATTCTGGGATCCATCGTTCGTCTATCCTTGTTCGCTGCGTCTCCATGTGCGTTTCCGGCGGCGTATCCATGCTGTGTCACGGGAGGGTAGCGGCGATGTGACGATGGGTACGGCCACAGCCCTTTATTATATCAGTCGGCCGCGTCGAGGTCGAGGAGGTCGGGACGGCGGCGTCGCGTCGCCGCATCGGCCTGCGCGGCGCGCCAGCGTTCGATGCGGGCGTGATCCCCCGACCGGAGCACGTCCGGCGCCGGTCGGCCGCCGTGCTCGGCGGGCCGCGTGTAGGCGGGGGCGGAGAGGCGCCCCTCGTAGAACGAGTCGGAGGAGGCCGAGTCGTGATCGCCGAGCGCCCCGGGGAGGAGGCGCACCACGGCGTCGATGACGACGAGCGCGGCCGGCTCGCCCCCGCTGAGGACGTAGTCGCCGATCGAGACCTCCTCGTCCACCCAGGCGTCGACGACCCGCTCGTCGATCCCCTTGTAGCGTCCGCACAAGAGCGTGAGGTCGGACTCGAGCGCGAAGCGCACCGCCGTCTCGTGGTCGAACGGCCGTCCGCGCGGAGAGAGCGAGATCACGCGCCCCGGGCGGTCCAGCGCCGTGAGCGCGGCCTCGAAGGGCTCGGGCTTCATCACCATCCCGCCCCCGCCGCCGAACGGCTCGTCATCCGTCGTCCGGTGGCGATCCGTCGTGTACGCGCGCACGTCGATGAGCCGGTAGTCGACGAGCCCCGCCTCGCGGGCACGGCCCGGGATCGAGAGGCCGAGCGGGCCCTCGAGGTAGTCCGGGAAGATCGTGAGGACGTTGATTCGCATCGGACCGTTCGCCTCAGATGTCGAGCAGGCCGGCGGGGAGCTTCATGCGGACCTCGCCGGCCTCGAAGTCCAGGTCCACGACGAGGTCCGCCTCGAACGGGACCAGCCGCTCGCGGCCGTCGACGTCGAGCGCGAGGAGCGGCGCGCCGGGCTGATCGTAGACCTCCCGGATCACTCCGATCGTCGTGTCGCCCTCGCACACCGACATGCCGATCAGATCGTGCAGCAGGTAGCCCCCGTCCGGCAGCTCCGGCAGCTCTTCGCGGGGGACGGCGAGGCGCGCGCCGCGGAGCCCCTCGGCCGCGGTGCGGTCCGCGACCTCGCGGACCTCGACCAGCCACCGCCCGCCGTGGAGCCGCGCCGTCTCCAGCGTGAGGGCCCGGGGCGGGGGCGCCCCCGCCGGCGTCGATGAGCTGGAGCCGGCGACCCGCCTGGAAGAGCGCCTCGGCGTGGTCGGTTTCGGCTTCGAGGAGCAGCCCGCCGCGGATCCCGTGCGGCCGGGCGATGCGGGCCACGATCACGGGCGCGTCGGACATGGTGGCCGCGAGGCTAGTCGGCGTCGGCGCCGGCTTTCGCCTCGTCGCCGGCGTCGTCCGCCTCGGCGGCGGTGTCGTCCGCTTCAGCCGCGTCGTCGGCCGAAGCGTCGGCCGAAGCGGCCGTCTCGGCCTCCGGCGCTGCCTCAGCCTCGGGTGCCGCCTCTGCCTCGGGTGCCGCCTCTGCCTCGGTCGCTGCCTCCGCTTCCGCAGGTGCCTCCGCTTCCGCAGCCGCCTCGGCTTCCGGCGCCGCCTCCACCTCGGCCTCCGCCTCGGCCGGCGCGGCCTCCTCGGCGGCGGGCGGCTCGGGCTCGGGCTCCGGCGGGGCCTCGGCGCTCGGCATCGGACGCTGGGACGTGCCGCGCTGTCCCGGCGGCGGACCGATCTCGATGATCGCCGTCTCGAGCGACATCGGATCCACGCCGTCGTGGAACTGCTTCCAGACGCCCGTCTTCCGCAGGAGCGAGCGCACCGTGTCCGTCGGCTGCGCGCCCTCGTTGAGCCAGTGCAGCGTGCGCGCGGCGTTGATCCGCACGAGCGACGGCTGCGTGCGCGGGTTGTAGAGCCCGAGGCGCTCGATCGACGCGCCCGATGTCCCTTCCCGCGAATCCGTCACGATGATGCGGAACGAGGCCGCCTTCTTCGCCCCACGCCGCTTGAGTCTGATTGTCGTCGCCATTCGGTTCTCCGATTGTCTCCCTGCTAACCCAGTCCCTTGCCCAGCCGGCCGAGGTCTCCGGGACCTCCCGGCATCATCCGGGGCATGAGCTTGCCCATCTGTTTCATCATCTTCCGCATTTCGCGGAACTGCTTGAGGAGCCGGTTCACCTCGTGCACCGGCCGCCCCGATCCCTTCGCGACCCGCGCCCGGCGCGATCCGTTGAGGATCTCCGGCCGCCGCCGCTCTTCCGGCGTCATCGAGAGGATGATCGCCTCCAAATGCCTCACCCGCCGAGGGTCGACGTCCGCCTGGTCCAGCATGCGCGCGTCGATACCCGGCATCATCTTCAGCAACCCCTTCAGGGGTCCCATCTTCTGGATCTGCTGGATCGAGGTCAGGAAGTCCGCCAGATCGAACTCCCCCTTCCCCGCCAGCATCTTCTTCTGCAACCGCTCGGTCTCGCCGAGGTCGACCGTCTGCTGCGCGCGCTCCACGAGGCCGACGATGTCCCCCATCTGGAGGATCCGGCCGGCCATGCGCTCCGGATCGAAGACCGTGAGGTCCTCGGGCCGCTCGCCCGTTCCGACGAATCGGATCGGCACGCCGAGCACGCTGTAGATCGAGAGCGCCGCGCCCCCGCGGGCGTCCCCGTCCATCTTCGTGAGGACGATCCCCGTCAGCCCCACCGCGCCGTGGAATCCCTCGGCGATCCGCACCGCTTCCTGCCCCGTCATCCCGTCCGCCACGAGCAGGACCTGCTGCGGCTCCACGGCCGCCTTCACGCGCCGGAGTTCGTCCAGCAACTCCTCGTCCGCCTGCAGCCGGCCGGCCATGTCGAGGAGCAGGTGCGTGACCCCGCTCCGCCTCGCCTCGTCCAGCGCGCCGCGGGCGAGTTCCGACATGTCCTCGCCGCTCGGCCGCGCCAGGACCGGCACGCCGATCCGCTCCGCCAGCGCCTCCAACTGCTCGGGCGCCGCCGGGCGGTAGGGATCGCACGCCACCAGCGCGGGCCGCCGCCCGTCCGTCGCCAGGCGCCGCCCCAGCTTCGCCGCCGTCGTCGTCTTCCCCGACCCCTGCAGGCCGACGAGCATGATCACCGTGGGCGGAACCGACGCCTCCGACTCCTCCGGCGCCGCCTCCCCCAGCAGGGCGACGAGTTCGTCGTGGACGATCTTCACGATCTGATCGCCCGGCCGAACCGACTTCAGCACATCCTCGCCGAGCGCGCGCTCCTTCACCTTCGCGAGGAAGTCGCGCACGACCCGGAAGTTGACGTCCGCCTCGAGCAGGGCGCGCCGCACCTCGCGCAGCCCCTCGTCCAGCATCTTTTCCGTGATGACGCCGCGCTGGCGCAACTTCTTCAGCGCACCGTCCAGCCGGTCACCCAGGCGTTCGAACATCCACCGTTCCAGGCATCAAAAAAACGCGATTGGAAGGTCTCCATTCGCGTCTCGAGAAGGCACCGAACCGCCCGCACCCGATCCGTATTGAGCCGCGCAGTTTAGGGATTATCGCGACTTCAGGCAACGAATCCGGGCAACGAATTCAGGCCGCGGCCCCCGCGGACAGCGCGATCGTCTCGCGCCGGGCCGCGCCGACACCGACGAAGCGGATGGGCGCGGCGCAGACCTCCTCGATCCTGGCGAGGTAGCGGCGCGCGGAATCCGGCAGGTCGCCGAAGGTCCGGCAGCCGGTCGTGTCCGCGTTCCAGCCCGCCCAGCGCTCGTAGACCGGACGCACGCGGGCGAGGTCCGCGACGGAGTCCGGAAACGACGCGGTCGGCGCCCCGTCGAGTTCGTAACCGGTCGAGAGCCGGATCGTCTCGAACGTGTCGAGCACGTCCAGCTTCGTGACCGCGAGGCCGGTGAGGCCGTTCACGCCGGCCGCGTAGCGGGCGACGCTGCCGTCGAACCAGCCGGGCGGCGGGGGCGGCCGGTGGTGGCGCCGAACTCGCCGCCCAGTTGCCGCAGGCGTTCGGCCTCCGCCTCCGGGAGTTCCGTCGGCAGCGGGCCCTCGC
Source organism: Candidatus Palauibacter irciniicola (assembly GCF_965208695.1). GTDB lineage: Bacteria > Gemmatimonadota > Gemmatimonadetes > Palauibacterales > Palauibacteraceae > Palauibacter > Palauibacter irciniicola. The sequence continues at coordinate 434,530 of NZ_OZ242352.1, read as the reverse complement.
CCACGCGCGTGATGTAGGCCTTCACGACGCCGATCACCTCGTCGATCAGCGTGGGCCCGATCCCGGCGCCCGAGGCGGCGCCTCCCGCCGTCGTCGTCGAGGAGGTGACGAACGGATACGTCCCGTGGTCGATATCGAGGAGCGCTCCCTGCGCCCCCTCGAGGAGGACCCGCCCCCCCGAGGCCAGCCCGCCCCGGATCTCGTCCCCCGCGTCCGTCAGCAGTTCCACCATGGCCGCGCGGACCGTCTCGAGTTGCGACATCACCTCGTCCGCGTCCACGCGCCGCTCGTCGCCGAGTCCCGCCAGCGTGACGTTCGCGCGCACCGCTGCCGCCGCCACGATCTCGCGCGTGCGGTCCAGGTTTCGCAGGTCACCCACGCGGAGCCCCGTGCGGGAGATCTTGTCGCGGTACGCCGGACCGATCCCCCGCCCCGTCGTCCCGATCTTCTTCGAGCCCCGGCTGTCCTCCTGCGCCGCGTCGAGCAGCCGGTGATAGGGGAGGACGAGATGCGCGCGCCGGCTCAGCCCCAGGCGCCCGTCGAGATCGATCCCGCGGGCCCGGAGGGTGTCCATCTCCCGCGCCAGCACCCACGGGTCCACCACCACGCCGTTGCCGAGGAGGCAGCGCGTGTCCGGATTCAGGATCCCGGAGGGGATGAGGTGGAGGATGTGCTCCTCCTCGTCCGCGCCCTCGCCCACGCGCACCGTGTGCCCCGCGTTCGCGCCCCCCTGATAGCGCGCCACGATCGTGGCCTGCTCCGCGAGCACGTCCACGATCTTCCCCTTCCCCTCGTCTCCCCACTGCGCCCCCACCACAACGACGCAACGCACCCTGTCACTGAACACGTGTCTCCTGTTTCCTCTCTAAGCCGGATCGGGCTGTTGCGACATCGCTCGGATTGCGTCCATGACGGCGCGGCAAATCGTCTCGACTCTGTCATCCACGTCGGACGGTTCGGCCCAGCCGGGCGTATGGGATGCCCTTGGTGACACCCTCCGTGAGAGGTGGCCCGTTGAGCAGCACTTGAACCGGCGGCTATCGCGGCCGACCCAGCAACCATTTGACATCCACAGCATCAGAGAGAAGCCCTCCCGGCCATCGCCGCGGTAGTCGTCCAGCCAATACTACCCGCGTGAAGGTCACGTCGGGCTGACCCAGAGCGAATCTCCGGCCGAGTTCGGTGTCGGCCTTGAAGCGATCCCAGTCCGGAGATTGCAGGACGCAGAACGCGTTCCATCCTGCACGAGCCCGGGAACCGACTAGGAATGGTCGATTCGGCGCGCCGCGAAAAAGGGCTCGAACTCTGCCATCCGCCCCTCGACCCCTTCGACGGTCGGTTGCACGTATCGAGTCAAAGATCATGTCGAGCGTCTCGACTTCGGACCGGTTCGGAGGCCTCCGACTTGCTTCTCCCGTACGAAGAGGGAGATCTCTTTGTCCAGGTCCTCCGGCTCGTCGATCCGCTCGCCGCGGGCCGCGCGGACGCCGAGGTCGAGCGACCATAGCAGTTGAGCCCGCATGAAGTCCGCGAGGGGCTGGCCGTTTCCCGCATCTGCCTGCCGAAGGGTAGCGAGGTACTCGTCGCGGTCCGCGCTCTTGATCACGATGGGAAGCAGGTTCTTGCGGAGCAGGATGTAGTTGGTGATGAGTCGCGCGGTGCGTCCGTTTCCATCGTCGAAGGGATGGATGTTCGCGAACGACCAGTGCGATTCGGCCAGGAACTCGGGGAGCGGGTAATCCGTGCGCTCCAGATCGCTCCGCAACCGACGTACCCATTCCTCCATCCGCGCAGGCGTCTCCTCGGGTTCGGCGAACCGGTGGAGTTCCCCCGTGCGCGTCCTCACGTGGTTCGGCTGCGTCTTGTACTTCCCGGGCTCGATCCACTTGCGCGTCGTCCCGCCGTCGGGTGTTTCCGCCGTCTTCCAGAAGGGCTCCTTCAGGAGGATCCGGTTCAGATCCTGATGTCACGTTCCGTCAGGGGCTGCTCGTTGGTCGCCAGGCTGCGGACGAGTGGCCGATGGCGACGTTGTGCGCCTTCATCTCCTCGATAGTCGCGCATCGGGTGGGACCCGGAGACCTGATCGTGCAGCAGCAGCAGGACCGTCTCGCGTACGTGAGCGTGTTCCCCTCGATGTGGTTGCTGTTGTAGTTCCACTCGAGGCGGAGCTTCTGCCACAGGCGTTCCTCGTCGTCGGCCGCGATCTCCTCGCGAACCCGGTGCCATTCCGCGATGGCGGCGTCGAGTTCATTCATCGCGCGGCCTGAGAGAATCTGCCGTCGGGTTTCAGGCGGAGACGCCGAGGGCGGCGGCTTCGAGGGCGGCGTCGACCTTGGCGAGCTTGGCGGCGTCGGCGGGCTGCAGCGGGCTGCGGGGCACGCCGCCGTAGAGGCCGAGGCGGTCGAGCGCGGCCTTCACCGCGGCGATGCCTCCCTCCGCCACGAGGCTCTTGTGGAGGGGCGCCACGCGTTCCTGCATGGCTCCGGCGCGGCGGTGGTCGCCCTCCTTCCAGGCATCATAGATCTGGCAGCAGGAGCGGGTCGCGATCACGGCCACGCCGAGGATGCCGCCGGCCGCCCCGGCCTCGAGCGCGGCGTAGAGGAGCGCGCCGGAGCCCACGAGCACCTGCGCGTTGCGGCCGCACGCCTCGATGAGTTGGCCGAGGTTGCGGAGGTCGCCCGAGGAATCCTTGATCCCGATGATGTTGGGGTGCTCGACGAGCCGGCCCACGAGATCCGGCGTCAGGTGCACGGGCACGAACTGGGGGATGTGGTAGAGGACGACGGGCACGGGCGACGCGTCCGCCACCGCGAGGAAGTGATCGCGCACGGCGTCCGGCCGCATCGCCTTCAGGTAGTACGAGGGAGATCGCACGAGGACGGCGTTCGCGCCAAGCTCCGCCACCTTGCGGGTCACGAATATCACCTCGCGCGTGGATTCGGCCCCCGTTCCGACCGTCAGCGTGCGGTCTCCGATGCGCGCGGCGGTCGTCTCCACCAGCTTCCACAGCTCCCGGCGGTCGAGGAGCGGCGCCTCGCCCGTCGAACCGGCCACGACGATGCCGGCGATGGGATGCGAGAGCCACTCGCGCAGGTTGTTGTCGAACGCGTCGAGCGCCAGCTCGCCGTCCTCGCCGAACGGCGTGGCCACGGGCGGATGCACACCTGAAAGATCTCTCATGGAACTTCCGAAGTTAGGGTCGGTGGCGGGTCCCGCGCGTTCCCGCGGGAACGTCTCCGGGCGTTCGCGCCTCAGGCCGAGGGACTCGGCGCCTTTTGCGTCCCGGCGGATGAAGCCTTCGAACAACCCTTCGAGTCGGGCCAGACGTTCACGCACGTCCGCCACGTCCCGGGTCAGGCCCGTAACGTCGTCAGGTCACGGATTCCCAGCAGCACCGGCGCGAATATGCCGACGATCGCGATGGCCACCCCGATGATTGTCCAACCTTCTGCCGTCATCGCCGTCTCCTCGTGTCTCGGGTTCGTTGGTGTCTCGAACCCAAGTTGCGGGCAGGGCTCAATGTGGCGTCATCGGGGGCCGCCTTCAACTTCCGCCGGGCGCGGGGCTCAGTAGCCGCGCGTTCCCGCGGGAACGTCAGCGGGGAGGTCGCGCTTCGGGAAGTCCCCGGCTGAAGAGTATTTCGAGTCCCGGTTCGGACACCACCGACGCCAGATCCTGTCGGGCCGGCGCCGATGGAGGCAGGCCGCGCAGGATGCCCCGCACCCGTCCATTCTCCGGGTCGCGCAGGATGGCCATCGGCCGGTCGCTGTCGCCATCGAGCACGGCCTCGCCTTCCGGTCCCGTGAGCCGGATCTCCGCCAACCTGCCCGACCACGCAGATTCCACCGGGAGTGCGACCGCAAAGCCCGAACCGCCGTTCCCGTCCGCAATGGGCCGCATGTCGACGTCGATCGCGAACAACGCTTCGCCATCGGAAGCCGTTCCCCGGATCCGGTATCGTGCGGGCGGCGCGGGGAGACCCGGCCCCGGCGGTGGAGCCTCGGCCACGAAGGCCGGTTCCAGGAAGAGGACGCCGTGTTCGTCCACGCCGCCCCACAGGACGAGCGACGGTGTCGGAGCGGCCGCCCGTGCGGTGCGCCGAGCAGCGTCGGCACCTGCCTCATCCTCCAGGCGGTGCCGGAGCGCCTTCGCGAAGCTGTAGTCGCTGACCCATCTCGGCCGGCAGTACGACATGAGGTCGGGCGTGCCGGGCGGCTTGAGCGCCTCGGCCCGGAAGTCGTATCCCCAGGCTCCGATGCTCCCGCCGGTGTTCGGGAAGGCCGAGTCCACGCTCCGGGGTCGGCCGCACGGTGCGTGGCGGAGACTCATGTTGTGCCCCAGCTCGTGGGCTATGATCTCCGCCGCGGGCTGCGCAACGCTCGCCCACCCGCCTATCTGCGCCCGCCCGCCAACGGCGTCGGCGAAGGGCCCCGGGATGGTCCCCAGGTAGTATCCGCTCCCGCCCTCCATCGTCCTGATCAGCGCCGTCTCCCTGAGGAGAACGAAGGAATCATGCGAGGAGGTGAATACCGGCTCATGCACCGTCAGATCCAGGCCGGCGACCGGCAGGAGCGTGCGCGCCTCCCATAGCAGGTCGTCGTCGGCCGTCAGTGTGTCCGTGATGTTCAGGATCGAACGGTCCTGACTGCCCTGCAGCAGATACGGGATCACCGTGAGATCGAGCACCGGCATCTCGCGGATGTCGGGAACCGTCCAACCGGCCTCGGGAATTCGCCGGGTCACGCCCAACTCGGGATCCAGCGTGGCGTCCGGATCGATGTAGACGGACATCTCCAGCCCCGGTTGAATGATGTCCCCCGGGATCATCACGTTGGCCGACTGGTCGAATGCACCCTCGTCGATCGCGGTCGGAATCCTGGCCGACTGCGCGGGGATATCGGCGCGGTGCCTTTCGATCCCGTCGAGGTAGAAGAACGCCCGCACGGGAGGAATCCCCGTGTCCGTCGCGCGCTCGGCCGTCACGAACACGCGCAGCAGGGCCGGTTCGCCGGCGAGGAGGGGAACCGGGTACTCCAGGGACTGTACGGCCTGGGTCAGATAGACCCGCGATCCCTCCACGCGGCGGCAAGCGGCCCCCTGCCAGTCCTCGAGACTCCGCAGCCACTCGAGGAAACCCGCCTCCTCGGGCGCGCACAGCGCCGTCCCGCGAGCCAGCAGGGTCTCGAGCAGTTCGAGCCCGGCAAGCTCGGTGGGCAGGGCGCCGGACAGCCCGGCGTTTGCCGTCAGGTTCAGGTACTCGAGCCTCGTCAGGCCGCCGAAGCTGGGCGGAATCGGGCCGGACAACTCGTTATGGGCCAGCGACAACCAGTCGAGATTGGCGAGTCCACCCAGTTCCGGCGGGACCGGTCCCGTCAGACGGTTGAGGTACAGCCAGAGCTTTTCGAACTTGGTGAGACCGGTGAGTTCGAGCGGTATCGGGCCCGTCAGGCGGTTACGGGAGACCGAAAGCTGCGTCAGGTTCTCGAGATTCCCCAGTTCGGGCGGGATGGGGCCCGTCAGGTCGTTGTCGCTGACGCTCAGCCCCCAGAGGTTCGAGAGGTTGCCCAGTTCGGGCGGGATCCCGCCCGTCAGCTCGTTTCCCAGCAGGACGAGGGCTTCCAGACTCGAAACGTTCCCGAGTTCGGGCGGGATGGGGCCGACCAGTTCGTTGTAACTGAGCCACAGCTCCCTGAGATTCGGAAGGCTGGCGAGTCCCAGCGGGATCGGGCCGGCCAGGTCGTTGCTCCACAGATACAACTCCTCGAGGTTCTGAAGGTCTCCCAGCGCCACCGGGATGGTTCCCGTCAGGTCGTTCCGGCCGATCCACAGGTTCTCGAGGCTCGCAAGGTTCCCAAATTCCGGCGGGATGGAGCCCGTCAACTCGTTCCGGGTGAGATACAGCTCCCTCAGGTTCGGCAGGTTCCCGAGTTCGGGCGGAATCGCGCCCGCCAGGCTGTTCTCCCTGAGTTGCAGCTCCTCGAGCTGGGCGAGGCGGCCGAGTTCGCGCGGAATCGGGCCCGTCAGGCCGTTTTCCGGCAGCCTCAGCACCTTGAGGTGCGAGAGATCCCCGAGTTCGGGCGGAATCGGGCCCGTCAGCGCGTTCAGGCCGAGGTCCAGCGTGTCCAGCGCCGCCAGGCGGCCAAGCTCGGGCGGAATCGGGCCCGTCAAGCTGTTGCCGCTCAGATTCAGCGTCCCCAGGTGGGAAAGGGCCCCCAGCGTACGAGGGAGCGGACCCGTCAGCCCCTGCCGAGCGAGGGGCCGGGCATCCGTCTCGGCGAGATCCGTCTCGGCGAGACGCGTTCCGCCCGGCATGTCCGGATCGCCATCCCGACCCGGATCGAGGCTCCCGTCGAGGCCCGCATCGAGGCTCAGGCCGGGGTGTGGACGAGGACTCCGGCCCGCGCCCCGCTCGAGCTGGCCCGCGATCGAATCATCGCTCACGCTCAGATCGAGTACGACCAGTGTCGCCAGACGCGCGATTGCGGGCGGGATCGAGCCCGCGAGCCCGTTGTCGCTCAGGTCCAGTTCGATCACGCGGCCCTGTTCGTCGGTCGTGACTCCGTACCACGTACCCAGCGGAGCGTCGGTGCGCCAATTCTCGCTGTTGATCCAGAAGTGCCCCCTCATCGCGGTATGGAGTTGGAACAGGACGTCGCGGGGATCGTCGGCGACGACGAGGAGCGCGGTTGCATTCAGGCCCGAGGAGCCCTCCCTCACCGTGACGGCCGCCGTCCCTCCGCTCACCGCCGTCACCAGCCCCCCGGCGTCCACGGTCACGACCGAGCCGTCGCTCGATGCCCACGAGAACGTGGCGCCCGCCACCGCGTTGCCCTGACCGTCCCGCGCCTCCGCCGTCAGGCGCACCGTGTCGCCCGGCAGGGAGAGCGTCGCCGTCGCTGGGGAGACCGCGACCGACGCCACCATCCTGCGCGGGTGTGACGGACCCGCGGGACCGTCCTCGGCACAGGAAACCGCCGCCAGGAAGACCAGCGAAGCCACGGCGGCGTGACGGGTGGCGAGTCTGCCCCGGTGCAGCATCAGTAGCCGCATCAGTAGCCGCGGGTCTTGTCGACCTGGTTTTCGAGGGGGTCGCCGCGCTGGTAGCGGGAGATGTTGCGGACGATCAGGTCCGTCTCGCGCTCCCAGAAGTGCGCCGAGGTGCCGCCCACGTGGGGGGTGACGAGGACGTTCTCGAGCCTCCACAGCGGGTGGTCGGCCGGGAGCGGCTCGGTCTCGAACACGTCCAGCATGGCGCCGCGCAGGTGCCCGGTCTCGAGCGCCCGGACGAGCGCGGCCTCATCCACGAGCGTGCCGCGGGCGAGGTTGATGAGCACGGCGCCCGGCTTCATGCGCGCGAGTTCCTCGGCGCCGAGGAGGCCCTCGGTCTCCGGCGTCTCGGGGGCCGTGAGGGCGACGAAGTCCGAGGATTCCAGGAGTTCGGGCAGGTGGTCGGGCCCGTGCAGGCGGTCGAGCTCGGGGGGCTTTGGGCCGACGGTTCGGCGAATGGCCTGAACTCGCATGCCGAGGGCGTGCGCGCGGCGGCCGAGCGCCGATCCGATGCCGCCGTAGCCGATGATGCCGAGCGAGGCACCGGCCACCTCGCCGGCCGCGGGCGCGGCGTGCAGGGGGCTCCGGGGCGAGTTCAGCGCGGACTGGACCCACTCCCGCTCGCGCTGCGCCCGCACCGCGAGGTCCAGGCCGCGGACGAAGTACAGGATGCCGGCCATGGCGTGGTCCGCCAGCGAGTCCGCGTACATGCCCGCCGAGTTCGTGAAGATGACGTCGCTCTCCCGCATCTCCTCGAAGAGCGAGTTCCGCGCCCCGGCCGCGCCCGAGTGGAACCAGCGCAGCTTGCGGGCGGCGAGGAAGACGTCCCGCCGGATCCCCCACCCGCAGTAGACCTCCGCGTCGGCCACCGCTTCCAGAAGCTCCGGCGGCGTCACGCGCACGCCGTCGCCCGACGCCTCGAGCGCGACGCGCACCGACTCGATCTCCCACTCCGGGTTCAGCGCGCCGCGGATGCGGTCGAACGACCACTCCGGCATCGACCAGTGGGGGGTCTCCGGCGCGTACATCCAGATCACGAAGCGGCGCAAGGCGACTCCCGGCGCTAGGGGCTCAGCCGCCGTCGCCCGCGGTGGCGGCCCCGGCCAGCCCGGGCAGGTCGGCGTCCAGCGTGCGCGGGCCGACGCCCATGCGCTCGCGCACGACTTCCATCGTGCGGGCGGCCTCGGCTCGGGCCCGCTCCGCCCCCGCCGCCAGGATCTCGATCACCCGCTCCGGGTGCGCGCGCAGTTCCGCCGCGCGTTCGCGCACCGGCGCGAGTTCCTCGGCCACGTTGTCCGTGAGCTGCCGCTTGCAGGCGACGCAGCCGATGCCCGCCGTCTGGCAGAGGATCTCGATCTCCTCGCGCTCCGCCGGGTCGGTGAAGAACTCGTGCAGGGCGAACACATTGCACACGTGCGGGTTGCCGGGATCGTCCTTCCGCACCCGCGCCGGGTCCGTGACCGCCGTGCGCAGCCGCGCCCACAGTTCGTCCGGCTCCGCCACCATCCGCACCGTGTTGTCCTTGGACTTCGACATCTTCGCCACGCCGTCGAGCCCGCGGACGCGAGCCCCCGTCCCCACCAGCGTCTCCGGTTCCGGGAAGAAGTCGCCGAAGCGCGCGTTCCAGCGCCGCGCGACCTCCCGCGACAGTTCCAGGTGCTGGCGCTGGTCCTCTCCCACCGGCACGAAGTGCGCCCGGTAGAGGAGGATGTCGGCCGCCTGCAGCACCGGGTAGTTGAGAAGGCCCGCGTTCACCGACTCCCGGCCCTGGGACTTCTCCTTGTACTGCGTCATCCGCCCCAGGTCGCCCACCGGGGTGACCGTATTGAACAGCCACTGGAGTTCGCTGTGGTAGGGGACGTGCGACTGCGCGAAGAGCGTGCAGCGCTCCGGGTCGATCCCCGAGGCCACGAGCGACACCGTGAGATCGAACACGCGCCGCAGCAGGTCCTCGCGCTCGTACTCGCGCGTAATCGCGTGCAAGTCGACGATGCAGTAGTAGCACTCGTACTCGTCGACCATCGCCGCCCAGCGCCGAAACACCCCGAGATAGTTCCCGAGATGCGCATGCCCCGTCGGCTGGATCCCGCTGAACACGCGCTTGCGCGGCCCCGAAGGGGCAGTGTTGCCGGTCATTGCGCGGTGACCCCCGAAGTTTTGTGGGCGGTGAGGATGGCTTCTACGAGGGGGGCGGGGCCGAAGCGGATGGGGTCGGTGGCGGGGAGGCCGGTGACCTCGCGGGCGTGGCGGACGGCGGTGCGGGCGTCGTCCTCGGAGATGTCGTACGTCGCGAGGGAGACGCCGATCACGCGGCCGGGGACGTCGGGACAGGCCCAGGCGAGCGCGTCCTCGTAGCGGCGGATCACCTCGTCCAGTTCCGGGAGCACGACCCAACTGTGGTTGCCGCCGTAGATGCGGGGGCGGCTCGGCATCCAGGTGAGGATCATCGCGTGCGGCAGCGTGCCGTGCAGGAGACCGTGCGTGACGCCGGAGTAGCCGGGGTGCATGAGCGACCCCTGGCCTTCGACGAGCACGATGTCGACGCCCTCGCCGTCCTCGCCCCGCGCCGCCTCGAGCGTGAGGCGTTCGGCGGCGCCGGAGATGAAGTCCGACACCACCGCGTCCACGGCGATCCCGGTGCCGGCGATGAGAATCCCCGTCTGGCCCGTGGCGGCGAAGCCGGCGCGCACGCCCCGGGCCTGCAGCGCCCGCTGCAGTTCCAGCGAGACCGTCATCTTCCCGGTGTTGCAGTCCGTGCCGACCGTGAGCACCCGGAACGCGTCCGTCCCCATGGCCCGGCCCGCCCCCACCGGCAGCTCCGCCGGCGGTTTGCGCAGGTCGAACAGCGTACACCCGTGCCGCTCCGCCAGCGCCGCCAGCTCGGGATCGTCGCAGAGGAAGAAGTGAAGACCGCTGATGATGTCGAGCCCCTCCTCGAGCGCGGCCACGAGCACCGCCCGCCACGCATCGGGGAGCTGCCCGCCCTGGGGCGCGATCCCCACGAGCAGGGCTTCAGGGCGGGGTTCGGTGGCAAGCGCCTCGGCGAAGGTCGCGACGATGGGGATGTCACCGCCGAAGCCCAGCGTCTCCCCCACCGTGCTCCCGGCGAAGCGGGAGTCGATGACGGAACTGACCCGCTCCGGCTGGTAGCGCACCGCGGACGAGGCGGTCTTCGCCGTCTCGACCCCGAAGGCCCCCTCCGCGAGGATCGCGAGCCGGGAGGAGGAGAGCCGCTTCCGCCCCGGGGCCGGGCTCATTCGCTCTCGGTCCGCTCCATCTCGCCGGACTCGCCCAGCAGCTCGAGGAGTTCCGCCTCGGGAATCTCTTCCGCGTCGCCCGCGTCATCCGCGTCCGACCCGGAATCCGCCTCGGCGTCCTCGCCGGCACCGAGCGCCTTCACCTCTTCGGGCTCGGCGGAGGGGAGGAGGCCCATGGAGGCCTTCATCTCCAGCAGCCGGTCCTCCACGGCGGCGTCGCCTCCCGCCTCCAGCGCCTTGAACTCGCTGAGGAGGGTGTCGCCGGTGAGTTCCTCGGTGACCTCCGCGCTCGCGAGCGCCTGGCGTTCCGCCTGCTCGATCTTCTCGGTCATCTGATCGAAGGCGCGGAAGGCGCTCTTGTCGTGGAGCCCCTGCATCGTGTCGTGGATGCGCTTCTGGGCCTCCGCGCGCTTCTGCTTCGCGATGAGGAGGTTCTTCTTGCGCTTCGCCTCCTCGATCTTCGCGTTCAGCTGCCGCAGCGAGTCCTTGAGCTTCTCCGTCTCGGCGCGGTGGTTCTGCCACTGCGTCTCCAGCTCGCGCGCGTGCTCGGCGTGCTCCTGCCCGCGCACGAGCGCCTGGCGCGCCAAGTCGTCGCGTCCCTCGCGGATCGCGAGCCGCGCCCGCCGCTCCCACTCCTGCGCCGTCGAGCGCGACTCCTCGAACTGCGCCCGCAGCTTGCGTTCGTCCGCGATCGCGACCGCCACCTCCTGCTTCGCCTGGGCGAGCTGGCGGCGCATGTCCTCGATGATCGTGGTCAGCATCTTCTCGGGGTTCTCGGCCCGAGCGATGAGGTCGTTGAGGTTCGATCGAATCAGCCGGGAAAGTCGGTCCAGGACACCCATGGTGGTTGCTCGTTTCCTGTGCTTGCTCTTCAGTCGTTCGGAATGTCGACGGTGAGGCTGTCCCAGTGGGACGTCAGCGCGAGGGTGAGGCTCTCGAGCGTGGCGCGGAACTCGGAGAAGTCCAGGTTCTCCAGTTCCAGCGTGTCGCTCAGGATGACCTCTCCGTCCTCGAGACCGTAGGCCCCGTGGATGAGGTCGACCGCGTTCAACTCCAGGAGCCTCCGGTAGAGCGCAAGCTGGTCCTCATCGTCGATCGGAAGGTCGCGGATGTCCGCGCGGCACACGAGCACGGGCGGCTGGTAGTTCACCAGAATCCTCGGCTGCCGCTCCGCGCTCGCACCGTTGGGGTGGACGATCCACAGTCCTTCGTCGAGTTCCTGATAGTCCGCCTCGGTGCGGATGAGGAAGCTCTCTATGTCCTCTCTGTTCAGCATCAGTTCGGTCCCCGCAGTCGTGAATCGGGTCGCCCTTCCGGGCGAGGCTCATCCGATGGCGCCCCGCCCGCGAGCCCGCCGCCCTCGAGGAGGCGGGTCATGAAGCGCTGCTCCTCCGTCAACTGGTCCACCTGGTTCGCCAGCAGCGCGACATGCTCGCGCAGACGCTCGATCTCGTCGTCACGGCCCGGTTCCACGGGCGTGGGCGACGGGCGGGCCGCGAACCACTTCTGGGCCACTTCCCCGAACGTGACGAGCGCCACGATGATGATGATGAAGACGAAGACGCTCATCGCCGTCCTTGCCGCAACCGATACAAATCCGGGACCGGCCGCCATCGGTGAAACAAATCTACGAGGCGGCCCGACCCGGAGTTTCCCCGCGGACGGCCGCGCGAACCGCCGGCGGCGGGCCATGATAACGCCGGGGCTCGCGCCACGGAACCCGCAGGGGGCATTCTATTGTAGTGCGATGAATAACCCGGCCTCGTCTCCCATTCTCCCCCCAAAAGGAAAGCCGAAGGGACGCCATCCGGACAAGGCGCTTTCGGCCGCGTTCGTGCGTGCGGCGCCGCCGGGGCGGTACTGCGACGGCAACACGCTGTACCTGTTCGTCCAGCGGAGCGGAGCCCGGAGTTGGGTCCAGCGCCTCGTCATCCGCGGGCGGCGGCACGACCTCGGACTCGGCAGCGTCGCGCTCGTCTCGCTGGCCGAGGCCCGCGTGATGGCGCGGGCGAACCGCAAGCTGGCCCGCGAGGGCGGCGACCCGCTCGCCGAGCGGCGGCGCGACCGGAACGTGCCCAGCTTCGCCGAAGCGGCCGCGCGGGTGCTGGCGCAGAAGCAGGCCGGCTGGCGCAGCGAGAAACACCCCAGGGACTGGATGTCGAGCCTCCACCGGTACGCCTTCCCGCGCATCGGCAAGGTGTCGGTGTCGGAGGTGACGAGCGCCGACCTGCTCGAGATCCTCTCCCCGATCTGGTACACGAAGGCGGCCACCGCCCGGGTCGTGCTCCAGCGCATCCGCGGGGTGCTGGATTGGGCGGTCGCGATGGAGTTCCGCACCGGCAACCCCTGCGATCAGCTCCGGCCGGTGCTCGGCTCGCAGAACCGCGTGATCCGGCACATGCGGGCCCTGCCGCACCGGGAGGTCGCATCGGCGATCGAGGCCGTGCGCGGATCGAGGCGGTCCGTCGCCGGCCCGCTCGCGTTCGAGTTCCTCGTGCTCACGGCCGCTCGGTGGGGCGAGGTGCGCTGGGCCGAGTGGAAGGAGATCGATGACAACGCCAGGGTGTGGACGGTGCCCGCGGCGCGCATGAAGGCGAAGCGCGAGCATCGCGTGCCGCTGTGCCCCCGCGCGCTGGAGATCCTCGACCGCGCTCGCTCGCTCGACGGCCACGGTCCGTTCGTGTTCACCCGCGGCGGCGCGAAGCCGCTGTCCGAAAAGACGCTGCGCCGGCTCCTGAACAAACACGAGGTCGCGGCCGTGCCGCACGGCTTCCGGTCAAGCTTTCGCGACTGGGCGGCCGAGAAGACGGACTACCCGCGCGAGGTCGTCGAGGCGGCCCTGGCGCACGTCGTGCACAACAAGGTCGAGGCCGCATACCGGCGGACGGACCTGTTCGAACGCCGCCGCCACCTCATGAACGACTGGGCCGCCTACCTGGCCAACGACCGGAAGCGCGGTTGAGGGTTCGAATGAGGTAATCAGCCGTATCATCTGATCCTCAACACACTGATTCACAGATAGTTATGAATTCTTAGCCGCTGTCACTATCACAGCGGCCGACCCTTCGGGCCTTCTGGCGAACCAGGGATTCAACGTCACGGTGGGCGGTCAGGACCCGGCCACGGTGGTGATTTCCAGGCTGCTGGATGAGAACCGCCAGCTGATCGGCGACCCGACGAACATCTCCGGCACGATCTATGTGCTCCTCGATGTGCAGCCCAACCAGGAGACGGTGGCGGACATCGCCCTGACGCTGAACGGCGAGACCGTCACGCCGATGTGCCGCGGCTCTGCGGGCGACGTGGGGGCCGACATTGCGGGTCTCGCCGAGACGGGCGCGCAGGTCGAGGTCGAGTGCCAACTCCAGACCAACGCCCCCGCCACGAACGAGTGCGTGGGGCTGCAGATCGATCCGAAGTACGCCAACGGCAACTACGAGCTGAGCGCGTACCTCATGACGACCCGGGACGAGAAGCGCGAGGCCTTCGCCGGCCAGTCGATCTCGCTCAACAACCACGGGTACGTGACGATCGCGCACATGCCCGGCGGCATGTCCGAGGTCGGAGAGCACACCAACGGCCTCACCTTCTACGGCGGCCCCGCCGCCGAAGGCAACATGAACCAGTTCCACGCCTGCCCGGTCGCGTACGACGGCACGATCGTCGGCAAGATGCGGCTGTCCACCAAGCACACGGACACGAACCAGCAGGACGTGGAAGGGGCCACCTCGCTGAGCTTCAGGGAGAGCCGCTTCGGTTCGGACAACCCGTCCAAGGAAGCGCCGTTCACATGGACGGCCGGCACGGACTGGTGGAGCCCCAACCTCCGCCTGGAGAACATGCCGGGCGAGACGGAGACCTGGGTCATCAACGATGGTCTCATCACCGACCCGGACGGCCGCGACGTCACCGCGACGTTCCGCGCGGGCGGGGCGATGGCCATGAAGGGGCCGCTCTACTTCGACTTCAAGGCCCCGGTGCGAACCAACGATTCCGAAGTCGTGATCGCCACCTCGAACAATCCCGCGCATGCCAGCTGGGCGTCGACGACGGCGACGTTCTACCGCGACGGCTCCGGTGGCAGCACGCGGCGTTTCCGGATCACGGAAATGTCCGACATGGGCGTCGGACACGTGTACGGCATGACGTCGGCGATCGCCGTCGGCGACTGCGGCGTGGGCGCCAATGCCGACACGCGCGGCAGCACGGCGTTCGTGCCCCTGGATGGTGAGGGATTCGGGAACGTCACGCTCATCAACCAGCTGCCCGAGGAAGATCCTGTGGCGGACGGCGTAGCCGATGGCGGCGGGGTCGACTGCTACGTGGCGGAGGTCCAGTCTCTCGCGGACCGGTTGGGGAACAGCGTTGGTCTTGGCAACGTGCCGAGGATCCGCACGGCCACGACCTTCGGCGTGGACCGCACGGCGCCCGAGATCAGCCGCCAGCGGCCCTCCGAACCGATCGTGCTGTCGAGCAACTCGCTGTTCTTCGAGGTCGAAGAGCCGCGGCTCGTCACCGGTGAAGATGGCAGCCAGCTCGCGGGCACGGTTACCGCCTGGGCCGGGAGTTCGAGCATCAACTCCAGCCGGGTCTACTGGGGGCGTGGCGGAAGCGTGCAGTTCCCGGTCTCCTCCAACGGCTCGGCCGAGATCGACATTACGCCGGCTGCCGGGACCTTCTTCGCACGCGAACAGAGTCACACGGTGTACGCCTGGACGGCAGACCAGGCCGGCAACGGGGCGTCGACGACGTTCACGTTCATCCGCGACCAGACGGAGCCCGCGCTCTCGCTGTCCGCGGTGCCGAACAACTTCGGTTCGACCACGGCGGCATCGATCAGCGTGGCCGTGGCGGGGACGTTGAGCGACGCGACCGAGATCCGGCGCGCGTTCCTGAGCGTCCACAAGGGCGCTGCCTGCACGAGGGACAGCGATCCGTTGCCCGCAACGCAGGCGGCCGGTCCCGTCCGGCGGCTCGACAACGGCAGCAACACGATCGAGTTCTCCGAGGTGTTCACGATCAAGCAGGGCGGCGATCTCGGCGCGACGACCTACTGCTTCTATCTGCACGCCGAGGACGACGCCCGCGACGCGGATGACCGCGCCGCCGAGAACGCCTACAGCGACCAGGTCGCGACGTTCAGCGTTGGTTGGCCCGGAACGCCGCCGACGGCACCGCCGCCAGGCCCGACGTTCGAGTTCACGACCGTGGCCGGAGCGGACATCGACGAGACGCTCGATGTCACCGAGGGCGATGCGACCGGCGTCATGTACGCCGTCATGCTCGCGAATACGGACGCCGACACGGTGGCGATAACGCTCACCACGTCGCCCGGAGTCACGGTGAGTCCGACCACGGTGAACTTCCCCAACCCGAACGACGCTACCGCGGATACGGTGCTGGTGACGGTCACGACCGCACACGACCTCGACATCATGTCGAACGTTGGGTCCGTGACCCACTCGGCGACGGGCTTCACCGCGGCGTCGGTGGAGGTGAAGTCGATGGACGAGGACTTCGAGATCATGGTCAGCCCGTCTTCGATCCGTGAGGATGACAGTCCCACGGCGGTGGTGGTGACCGTGAACGCCGGTGAGGCCGCGGACGTTTCCAGCGCGATCAGCGTTGACCTCGGTGCGGGGGCGAATACCGCCTCCGAGGATATCGCCAGCGGCAGCGCCGCCACCGCATCCGTGACGGTCAGTGCGATGTCGCGGACGGGGGCGGACACGGTCATGGTGGATGCGGCTGACGACGCTGCGCGCGACGAGGAGAACGAGTCGATCGCACTGACGGTGTCGGGCAGCGCCCAGCAGGGCGTGTACACCGAGCCCGCCAACATCATGATCATGGACGATGATCCCGACGTGATGCTGGAGCTGAGCCAGGAAGAGGTGAACGAGGACGCGGGCACCGTAACGGTGAGGATCACGGCGACGGCGGACGCGCCGGTGAACGGGATCACCACCTTCACGCTCGCCCTTACCGGTACGGCGACGGGCGGCGGTACGGACTACACCGATCCCGCTGCGGTGACGCTGACGATCAACACGGGAGGCACGACGGCGACGGCGGACGTGACGCTGACGATCACGGATGACGCCGCCGACGAGGCCAACGAGACGATCATCTTCGATGACGCGGATGGAGCGACGGTCGGAACGAAGACCTACACGGTCGGCCCCGCGACGCTGACGATCATCGATAACGACGACGCATAACCCCAGCGGTCTCTGACGAGAGGCCTCACGGAAGGGGGCTCCGCGCAGTCTGCGGGGCCCCCTTCTTTCCATTGCACTTTCCCCGGGGTGTTCAATGAACGACCGTCGCCTCACTCGGCTTCAGTTCCGACGCTTCGTGTCCGCGTCGTTCCTCTGCGCTCTCGTCGCGGGCCTCGCTTCATGCGGCGGGGAACCGACGATGCCCCCTCCGCCCCCGCCTCCGCCGCCACAACCCCCGGTCCAGGTCGGCTCGATTCCCGCTCAGGTCGTCAATGTCGGGGAGTCGGCCATGGTCGACGTGGCTGCCTACTTCCTCGATCCGGACGGAGGACCGCTGACCTACGCGGCCGCGACGTCGGCCCCGAGCGTGGTCTCCGTATCGATCACGGGCAGCAGCCTGACCCTGTTCGGCGTGGCGGACGGCCAGGCGACGGTGACCGTGACGGCGACCGACCCGGGCGGCCTGAGCGCGACCCAGAGCGTCGCCGTGACGGTGCAGACGCCCAACCGCGCCCCGGAGCCGTCGGGCTCGATTCCCGCCCAGACCGTCAACGCGGGGCAGACCCTGACGCTCGACGTGGCCGGCTACTTCAGCGATCCGGACGGCGATGCCCTCGGGTATGCCGCCACCACTTCGGCCGCCGGCGTGGTCTCCGTTTCGATATCCGGCAGCAACCTGACCATGGTCGGGGTAGCGCAGGGCACGGCGACGGTGAACGTGACGGCGACCGATCCGGGCGGCCTGAGCGCGTCGCAGGGCGTCGGCGTGACCGTGCTGAGGCCCAACCGCGCCCCGACGGCGTCCGGCTCGATTCCCGCCCGGAGCCTCAACCCCGGGCGGACCGAGACGCTTGACGTGGCCTCGTACTTCAGCGATCCGGATGGCGACCGGCTCACGTATGGCGCGACCAGTTCGAACGCCGGCGTGGTGTCGGTCAGCGTGTCCGGCAGCACGGTGACCTTCGCCGGGGTTTCGGACGGCACGGCGACGGTGACCGTGACGGCGACGGACCCGGGCGACCTGAGCGCGACGCAGAGCGTCCGCGTTACGGTGCAGACGGCCAACCGCGCCCCAGCGCCCGTCGGCTCGGTCCCGCCACAGCGCCTCGACGCGGGGCGGACGGCGAGGATCGACATGGCCGGGTACTTCAACGACCCGGACGGCGATCCGCTCAGATACAGCGCGGAGTCATCGGCCGCCGGCGTGGTGTCCACCTCGATGTTCCGCAGCACCCTGACCCTGGTCGGCGTGGCCGGCGGCACGGCGACGGTGACCGTGACCGCGACCGATACGGACGGTCTGACCGGCACACAGGCCATCCAGGTCTCCGTCACCGGCCGGGCGGACGGCTTCAGGGAGGACTTCGATACCCCCGCCAGCCTCAACGACTGGGAAATCAACAACGCCGACGCGGCGGTGCCGGTCGCGGATAGCGTATTGGAACTGACGAACCGCGTGACGGGCAGGCTTGGGACCGCGGAACGCAGATCGCCACCGAACCTGCGGGCGTGGGAACTCTCCGCGGAGGTCAGTCGCGTCACGGGCGCGGCGACCCCCGGAGTGATTTGGTTCACCACGCACAGCCGGTTCCTCGCCGTCCGGCTCCTGCTGCCGATGTCGAGCACGATGAATTACGAGTTCGCCGTCTTCGATGGCGGACAGAATACCTGGCTCACGGTGGAAGATCTGTCAGGGCATTCCCGGTCCATCTCGGCGGGTCCGGGTTCGTACGACCACATCCGGCTGGCACATGAGACGCAGGGCGGCGATTTCTTCGTGTTCGAGGTCGGCGGGGGCACGGGAATCTTCAGGATCAGCCTGGACGCGACGCTGGGCGGCATTCGCTTGGGCGACATTCTGGACGGCGTCGTGGACCTCTGGTTGGTGAATCGGGGCGCGATCAATCTGACGGCCCTGTTCGACTGGGTGGAGATGTCCGGCGAGGAGATCAGCGCCGACATCGCGAGCGGAGTCGACACCACCCACGTCGATCGCGTCAGGGCGCTCGCCGGCGCCGCGGCTGGGAACCGGGTCCGGTTGGGCCGTACGGCGGGCAGTCCCGACTGAACGCCGTGGGGCTTGGCCGCGACGCCCGACCGCGAGAGGCACGAGTCATGCGATGGCTGACTCATGCCTCGTGCCTGACTGCGGTCCTGGCGGTGATCGCAGCGTGCGGAGGAGACGGGATGGCCCCCCCGGCCGTCCCGCCGCCTCCGCCTGCCCCGCCACCTCCGCCCCCACAAACGGCCCCCGTGCCGGTGGGGTCGATTGCCGACCGAACCGTCGACGCCGGGCAGTCGTTCACGGTCGACGTGTCTTCGAATTTCCGCGATTCGGACGGGGATGCGCTCACGTATGCCGCGGAGTCGAGCGACGAGGGCGTGGCCACGGCGCGCGCCGCGGGCAGCCAGGTGAACGTGGAGGCCGTCGGACCGGGCACCGCGTCGGTGACCGTGACGGCGTCCGATCCGGGGGGCCGGACGGCCGCACAGAGCTTTGGAGTCTCCGTGCGCGGCAGCTTCGGGGACGATTTCGGATCCGCCGCCAGCCTTGCGGACTGGACGGAGCGCAACAACACGGGCATCTCCGTCGGCGGCGGCGTCCTCAGCGTGACGAACCGAACGCAGGGTCGGCTGGGGGTCGCCGAGCGCGCCTCGACGCCGACGCTGAACTCCTGGATGGTCGCGGCGAGGATGGGGCGGACCACGCGCAAGGCGAGTCCGGGAGTGGTGTCGGTCACGGGCCACCGGCGGTTCACGGCCGCGCGCCTCGTGTTGCGGACCATCGACGACTCGGGCAGGGACCAGAACCGCTCCGCCGACGCGTCCCGCACCTCCGGGAACTTCGAGTTCGCCCTGTTCGACCGGGACACGCGCGAGTGGGTGCGGGTCGCGAACATGTCCGGCAGTTCGGTGGCGATCCGCGAAGAGCCGAACGAGTTCACGGAGATCGTGATCGGGCACGAAGGCGTCGACTTCGTCGGGTACGCCGGAGCGGGCAACTCCGAAGAGCTCTTCCGGTTCAACCTGGACGACTCCAGCGTCGACGACGTTCCCCTGCGGGACGTTCTGGAGCATGTGACCGGCGTCTGGCTCGTGAACCAGGGCGACGCCGGCCTCACCGCGCTCCACGACTGGGTGGAGGTGACGGGCACCGGGAGCGGCGCCACCGTGCCCGACGTGGCGGAGGTCGCCGCGGCGCTCGATGCGGCGACCCGCAGCGTGAGCGTTGGAGGCCCGGACGCGGACCGCGCGGCACTTGTGGCGCTCTACGAGGCGACGGACGGACCGAACTGGACGAACAACGACGGCTGGCTGACGGACGCCCCGGTGCACGACTGGCACGGCGTCGACGAGACGGACGGCCGCGGCCGGGTCCGGGCGCTGCATCTCGACGAAAACAATCTGTCGGGCGAGATTCCGCCCGAAATCGGGAACCTCAGCGCCCTGCGCAGGTTGTTCGTTTCGAGAAACCGGCTCGTGGGTTCGATCCCGGCCGAAATCGGCAACCTCAGCGCCCTTGAAAGCTTGTCCGCCGAGGGCAACGAACTGACCGGCGAGATCCCGCCCGAACTCGGCGACCTCTCCAACCTGCGGAGCCTGTGGGTTCCGAGAAACCAGCTTGTCGGTGCGATCCCGCCCGAATTCGGGAACCTGGCTGCCCTTGTGACCCTGTCCCTCGGCGATAACGAGTTGACAGGCGCGATCCCGCGCGAGTTCGGCCGCCTTGCCAACCTCGACTGGATGAACCTCGGCGGGAACCGCCTGACGGGCGAGATCCCGCCCGAACTCGGCGCTCTTTCAAACCTTCGGTATCTCGGTCTGCTGAAGAATGAACTGACGGGCGCGATCCCGGCCGAACTCGGCGATCTCACCGCCCTGCTCGATCTGGAGCTCTATTCGAACAGGTTGACGGGTGAGATCCCGCCCGAACTCGGCGGCCTCGCCAACCTGAACAGCCTCAATCTGGCCCTGAATGAGCTGAGCGGCCGGCTTCCCGCGACCTTCCTGAATCTCTCGCTCGCCCGGTTCTGGTGGAACGAGAACGCCGCTCTCTGCGCGCCCGACACGTCCGCGTTCCGGACGTGGCTGGCGGGGATCGGGGACCATCATCCCGGGCCGTTCTGCGTCGAGGGGCCGGAGGCGGTGGGGACGGTGCCCGCGCAGGTCGTGTCCGTCGGCCAGTCCGCGACCGTGGACGTGTCCCCGTACTTCCGCGACTCGGATGGGGACCCGCTCACCTATACGGCGCTGTCGGGCAACGCTGCCGTGGTCACGGCGAGCGTGTCGGGGAGCGCCCTGACCGTGACTGGTGCGGCGCGGGGCCGCGCGACCATCGCGGTGAAGGCGACCGACCCGGCCGGCCTGTCGGCGACGCAGACGGTGGCGGTCACGGTGACAACGCCGAATCGCGCACCACAGCCGGTGGGGACCATCCCGGCCATGAGGCTCTCCGTCGGCGGGAGCGGGTCGGTAGACGTGTCCTCGTACTTCCGCGATCCGGACGGGGACGCGCTCACCTATGCGACATCGTCGAGCAACGTGCGCGTCGCCACCGCGACCATGTCCGGGACCGTCTTGACCGTGACCGGCGCTGGGGTGGGGAGCGCGACCGTGACGGTGACGGCGGCGGACCCCGCCGGCCTGGCGGCGGCCCAGACCGTGGCCGTGCGGGTCGGCAACCGCGCCCCGCAGCCGGTGGGAACGATTCCAGCGATCAGCCTGACCGTCGGCGCCAGCCACACGCTGGACGCGTCGGTGTACTTCCGCGACCCGGACGGCGACGCGCTCGCGTACCGGGTGCGATCGACCATCCCGGGCGTGGCGGCGGCGAGCGTTTCCGGACGCATCGTGACGATCGCGGGCGTGTCGCTGGGCCGGGCGACCCTCACGCTCACCGCGGTGGATCCGGCCGGCCTCACGGCGACCCAGACGGTCGCGGTCGCGGTAGTACAGACGGCAAACCGCCCGCCGCAAGTAAGGTCGGGCCTGCGTATCGAAGGCCTTCCCGCTGGTCAGTCGCACATGCACGACATGGTGGAGGGACGGCACTTTATCGACCCGGACGGAGACGTGCTCAGCTTCGCGGCGGTGTCGAGAAACCCGGATATCGTCGACGGCACCATGGACGGGAACGTCCTGACCGTCACCGGCGTGGCGCCGGGGGAGGGGGTCGTCGCGGTGACGGCGACGGACCCGGCCGGACTGTCGGCGACGCTCGACGTCGAGGTGTTGGTCATCGAGTCGGACAACCGCGCGCCGGAGGCCGTGGGGACGATTCTCGATCAGACGTTGGAATACGGGGAGGAAACGTCGCTGGATATATCCTCGTACTTCCGCGACCCGGACGGCGATCCCCTCACCTTCACCGCGAGCAGTTCCGACGACGACGTGGTCGTGGCCACGATGTGGGAGCAGAACAATCGCCTCCTGGTCCTCAATGCCGGCTCGGAGGAGGACGGGACGGTGACGGTGACCGTGACGGCCACCGACCCGGGCGGCCTGACGGCGACCCAGACGGTGAGCGTGACCGTCGGGTGACCGGGCTGGCCAAGGAGCTCATGGAGCGGCGCGTGCCGCACATGCTCGCGCTCTATGCGGGCGGATCGTGGGCGCTGATCGAGTTCACAGGGTTCCTCGTCGACGAGTTTCTCCTCTCTCCGCACTGGACGCGGGTGGTCATGACCGCGCTCCTCCTCCTCGTGCCGAGCGTGGCCATGCTCGCGTGGTTCCACGGCCGGCGGGGGCGGGACGACGTGCCGCTGACCGAGAAGATCGGGATTCCCGCCAATCTCGCCGTCGCCGCGGTCGCCCTGTTCCTCCTCTTCGGCGGCCGGGATCTCGGGGCGGCAACGACGGCGGTGTCCGTGGAGACGGAAGACGGGGAAACCGTCGAGCGCGTCATCCCGAAGACGGAGTTCCGGAAGCGGGCGGCGCTCTTTCCGTTCGATGCCGGCCCCGGGCTCGGCGAGGACGAGGCCTGGCTCACGTACGCCGCCCCCACCGCGCTCGAACTGGATCTCGCCGCCGACGACTTCTTCGAGGCTGTGGCGCCAAGCGAGTTCGCGCACCGCCTGTTCGAACTCGGGCTGCCCGACTTGCGGGGTGTGCCCCTGGCCCTGAGGCGGCAGATCTCCGAGGACTTCCACGCGCCGTTCATGGTCGCGGGCGCGGTCGACCGCTCGGACGCCGGCTATCGCGTGACGTTGACGGTGCACGAGGCGCGCCGCGGGTCGCCGGTGAGCGAGACCGTGCATGAGGGACCGGACTTCCTCGCGCTCGTCGACGAGATGTCCGCGACGCTCGCCGAGGCGCTCCGGATCCCCGACCGCCCGGAAGTCCAGAACCTGCCGGTGCGCGAGCGCCTGACCGAGAACCACGCGGCGTGGGAAGCCTTCGGCCGCGCATCCGAGCAACTCTTCCTCCCCACCCTCGACCTCGACACCGCGATCGAACAGTTCGACGTGGCGACCACGCTCGACCCGACGTTCGCGCTCGCCCAGTACGAACTCGCTCTGCTGCTTCTCGCCGCCAACGAGCCCGAGGAAGCCATCGCCCCGATCTCGATGGCGGTCGACAACGCGTACCGCCTGCCCGAACGCGCCGGGTTCATGGTGAAGTCCGACTACTACTTCATCACGCAGCAGGCGGACCGGGCCTGGGCCGTGATCGAGATGTGGGTCGACCTCTACCCCGAGGACACGGCCGCGCTCGGCTACTACAGCCTCGTGCAGACCCTCAGGGGGGACTGGGAGGGGCTCCTGGAGACGCTCGGCACCCTGTACCGCCTCAGCCCCGGCGAGCATTCCCTCCTCATGGACATGGCCGATGTCCACCGGAGGCTCGGGCGGTACGAGCTCGCGTTGAGCGCGCTGGGGCGATACGTGGAGCAGTTCCCGGACGACGTCACGGGCCACGTAGAGATGGCCCGGATCGACCGGCGGCGCGGGGAGCACGAGCGGGCGCGGGAGCACCTCGGCCGGGCGATGATCATCGCGCCGACGCTGCCGGAGCTGGCCGCGGACCTCGCGTCGATCGACCTCGACACGGGCCGCTTCGAGGAGGCGCGCCGGGGGTACGAACAGGCGCTGGGCCTGGCCGACACGCCGGAACAGCGGGCCGCGGCGCTCGACGGCCTGAAGGCGTACTACCGGTTCCGGGGGCAGATCGACGAGGCCATCGGAACGACGCACGCGTGGCTCGACGAGGTCTCGCAGATCCTGGCGCCGGTCGAGATCGCCCAGGACCGGTTCGCGGACATCGACCTCTACCTCGAGGCGGGCCGTGACCGACACGCGGCCCTCCTTCTCGACTCCCTGCAGGCGCAGTTGCCGCCCGCGCTGGCCGAGTTCCAGGTGCCGCGCTGGAGGGTCCGCATCGCGCTCGGGGCCGGGGACGGCGAGGCGGCGCGCCTCGCGTACGACGCGGCCATCGACGCGATGGAGGCGAACGACTTCGGCGTGCAGCGGCCGCTGCTGATCGCCGACCGCGGGCGGATCGACGAGCTGGAAGGCGACTACGACGCGGCGGTCGCGCGCTTCCGCGCGGCGATGGCGCTGGACCCCGGCCGCAACCTGCACCTCGAGACCGGACGCGCGCTCCGCGGGGCCGGGCGTCTCGGGGAGGCGGAAACGGAACTGCGCGAGGCGCTGCGCCGCATCCCCGCGGACCCGCATGCACATCTGGAGATGGCCCTCGTACTGGAGGCGAACGGCGACATCGAGGGCGCCCGCGAGCATGTCCGGAGCGCGCTGGCGGCGTGGGAACCCGCGGATGAGGGGTTCGAACCCGCCCGCGAGGCCCGCGCAAAGCTGGCCGAGTTGAGCGGTGCGAGTTGACGAGATGAGGGGGAGGCAAACCGTGCAAGTTCGCACGTTGCACAGAACCGGGACGGGCAGACTGGCCTTGTTTCTCGTTGGAACCGGCCTGGCGGCGGCCTGCGGCGGGGAACCGCTGCCTCCGGAACCGCCGCCTCCCCCGCCCAACCAGGCGCCGCAGACCGTGGGCGCGATACCTCCCCAGAGCGTGAACACGGGTGAGACGGCGACGGTCGACGTGGCCGCGTACTTCCGCGATCCCGACGGAGGGGCGCTGACGTACACGGCGGCGACGTCGAACCCGGGCGTGGTCTCGGTGGCGGTGTCCGGGAGCAGCCTGACGCTGGTCGGGGTGGCGGACGGCACGGCGACGGTGACGGTGACGGCGGCCGACCCCGGGGGCCTGACGGCGGCCCAGAGCGTGGCGGTGACGGTGCAGACGCCCAACCGCGCCCCGGAGACCGTGGGTTCGATCCCGGCCCAGAGCGTGAACACGGGCCAGACGACGACGCTGGACGTGGCGTCCTACTTCCGCGATCCCGACGGCGACGCGCTGGGGTTCTCGGCGACGACGTCGGCGGCGGGGGTGGTGTCGGTCCAGATGTCGGGAAGCAGCCTGGCGCTGGTCGGAGTGGCGGACGGCACGGCGACGGTGACCGTGACCGCGAGCGATCCCGGGGGCCTGACGGCGGCGCAGGGCGTGGCAGTGACCGTGCAGACGCCCAACCGCGCCCCGGAGGCCGTGGGCTCGATTCCGGCGCAGAGCGTGAACGCGAGGGAGACGGCGACGCTGGACGTGGCGCCGTACTTCCGCGATCCGGACGGCGACGCGCTGACGTACACGGCGGCGACGTCGAACGGGGCCGTGGTGTCCGCCGCAACATCCGGGAGCAGCCTGTCGCTGGCGGGCGTGGCGGAGGGCACGGCGACGGTGACCGTGACGGCGCGCGATCCGGGGGGCCTGACGGCGGCGCAGAGCGTGGCGGTGAGCGTGAGCGGCGCGAGGGTCCCGGACCTGGTGTTCATCCGCGTGGACCCGCAGGCGATTACGGTGGCGCCGGGCGGCGAAGACGTCGTGGAGTTCACGATCCGGAACACCGGCGCCGCCGCCTCGCCCGCGACCAACTCGAGGGCACACGAGTCGAACGACGCCACGATCACGACGTCCGATCGGGTGGCAAGCGACGACATCGAGGTCGAAGCGCTTGCGCCCGGGGCCACCGCGACGGTCCGGCTGAGGATCTCCGTTGCGGCAGGAG
Source organism: Candidatus Palauibacter irciniicola (assembly GCF_965208695.1). GTDB lineage: Bacteria > Gemmatimonadota > Gemmatimonadetes > Palauibacterales > Palauibacteraceae > Palauibacter > Palauibacter irciniicola. Next base: position 408,929 of record NZ_OZ242352.1, on the reverse strand, counting down.
CCGCGGCCGGAAGCACCTACTTCGGGATGTGCGTCGATCCGGTGACGAGCGAGACGAACACCACCAACAACTGCTCGAGCGCGGTCCGGCTGACGATCTCCGCGTCCGGCAACGCGCCGCGGCCGGTGGGATCGATACCCGCCCAGAGCCTCGCCCCGGGACAGACGGCTTCCGTAGGCCTGTCGTCGTACTTCACGGACCCGAACGGCGACCCGCTGTCGTACACGGCGTCGTCGTCGAATCGGGCCGTGGCCGTGGCGAGCGTGTCGGGAGGCGTATTGACGATCCGCGCCCTGGCGCAGGGCACGGCCACAATCACCGTGACGGCGCGTGATCCGGGAGGGCTGACCGCAGCGCAGAACGTGCCAGTCACCGTGGCCGCCAGCCTGACACGGCTGACCGACAACCCAACGGCCGATGGTGGCCCCGCATGGTCGCCGGACGGGACCAGGATTGCATTTAACTCGATCCGCGACGGCAACTGGGAAATCTACGTGATGAACGCCGACGGCAGCGGCCAGGCGCGGCTGACGAACAACTCCACCAATGACTTTGACCCCGCGTGGTCGCCGGACGGGACCCGTATCGCCTTCTACTCCTACCGCGACGGCAACTGGGACATCTACGTGATGAACGCCGATGGTACCGGCCAGGTGCGGCTGACGAACAACGGCGCGGGTGACGTTAGCCCCGCGTGGTCGCCGGACGGGACCCGGATCGCCTTCAATTCCGACCGCGACGGCAACGATGAAGTCTACGTGATGAACGCCGACGGCAGCGGCCCCGTGCGGCTGACGAACTACTCCGCCATTGATGCTGCCCCTGCGTGGTCGCCGGACGGGACCCGGCTCGCCTACGAGTCCTACCGCGGCGTCTACTATGCGATTCACGTGATGAACGCCGACGGCAGCGGCCAGGCGCCGCTGACGGACAGCTCGGGATCTGACGTCAGCCCCGCGTGGTCGCCGGACGGGACCCGGATCGCTTTCCGCTCCGACCGCGACGGCAACCGGGAACTCTATGTGATGAACGCCGACGGCAGCGGCCAGACGCGGCTGACGAACTACTCCGACCATGACGAAGAGCCCGCGTGGTCGCCGGACGGGACCCGGATCGCTTTCACTTCCTACCGCGACGGCAACCTGGACATCTACGTGATGTGGGTTCCGGCAGGCGATTCGCAGGCCGACGCGCAGTCGGGCGATGGCAGGACCGCGACGCCCGCATGGTCGGTCGCACCGTTCAGGATCGTCGTCGAGTCCGTCGAGGTAAGTGGAAGGCGAGGAGGCGAGCGCGATGACGGTTGACGCCGGGTCCGCGAACCGAGCGGTGCGGTTCACAACGTTGCACCGGCTCCGAGCGGGCCGGCTGGCATTGTATTGGGCCGGACTCGGCCTTGCGGCGGCGGCCTGCGGCGGAGAAAACCCGCTGCCTCCTCCTCCGCCTCCGCCGCCGAACCAGGCGCCGCAGACCGTGGGCGCGATCCCTCCGCAGAGCGTGAACACGGGTGAGACCGCGACGCTGGACGTGGCGGCGTATTTCCGCGATCCGGACGGAGGGGCGCTCACGTACACGGCCGCGACATCGAACCCGGCCGTGGTCTCGGTGGCGGTGTCCGGGAGCAGCCTGACGCTCGTCGGGGTGGGGGACGGCCAGGCGACGGTGACGGTGACGGCCGCCGACCCCGGTGGTCTGACAGCGGCGCAGAGCGTGGCGGTGACGGTGCAGACGCCCAACCGGGCGCCCCAGACGGTGGGTTCGATACCGGCCCAGAGCGTGAACACGGGCCAGACGACGACGCTGGACGTGGCCTCCTACTTCCGCGATCCGGACGGCGACGCACTGGGTTACGCGGCGGCGACGTCGGCCGCGGGGGTGGTGTCGGTCTCGATGTCCGGGAGCGTTCTGACGATGGTCGGGGTCGCGGACGGCACGGCGACGGTGATGGTAACCGCGACCGATCCGGGCGGCCTGACGGCGGCGCAGGGCGTGGCGGTGACGGTGCAGACGCCCAACCGGGCGCCGGAGACGGTCGGCACGATACCGGCCCGGAGCCTCGAACCGGGGCGGACGGGGACGCTGGACGCGGCGTCGTACTTCCGTGATCCGGACGGGGACGCGTTGACCTACACGGCGGCGACGTCGAACGCGGCGGTGGTGTCCGCCGCGATGTCCGGGAGCAGTCTGACGCTGACCGGAGTGGCGCCGGGCACGGCGACAGTGACCGTGACGGCGCGAGATCCGGGCGGTCTGACGGCGGCGCAGAACGTGCCGGTGAGCGTGAGCCGAGCGACGGCTCCGGACCTGGTGTGGGTCGGTGTGGACCGGAACGCGATCACGGTAGCGCCGGGCAGCGAGGGCGTCGTGGAGTTCACGGTCGGGAACGCGGGCGACGCCGCCTCGAGTGCGACGAACTCGAGGGCGCACGAGTCGAGCGACCCCACGATCACGACGTCCGATCGGGTGGCGAGCGAAGCCATCGCGGTCGAAGCGCTTGCGCCCGGGGCCACCGCGACGGTCCGACTGAGGATCTCCGTGCCGGCGGGCGCGCCGACCGGGAGCACCTACTTCGGGATGTGCGTCGATCCCGTGACCGGCGAGACGAACACCGCCAACAACTGTTCGAGCGCCGTCAGGTTGACGATCTCGGCGTCCAACCGCGCGCCGCGGCCGCAGGGCACGGTACCCGCCCGGAGCCTCGCCCCGGGACAGACGGCGAGCGTGGATCTGTCAGCCTACTTCACGGATCCGGATGGGGACGCGCTGTCGTACACGGCTGCGTCGTCGGCTCCGGCCGTGGCCGCGGCGACGGTGTCGGGAAGGGTGTTGACGATCCGCGCCGTCGCGTCGGGAACCGCCACAATCACGGCGACGGCGCGCGACCCGGGAGGGCTGACCGCGACGCAACGCGTGGCGGTGACAGTGACAACGTCCAACCGCGCACCGCAGCCGGTGAACGCGATTCCCGCCCAGAGCCTCGCCCCGGGACAGACGGCGAGCGTGAACCTGGCGTCCTACTTCACGGATCCGGACGGCGACGCGTTGGTGTACGCCGCAACCAGTTCCAATGCGGCCGTGGCTGGGGGGACGGTGTCGGGGAGCGTATTGACGATCCGTGCAGTGGCGCAGGGTACGGCCACGATCACGGCGACGGCGCGCGACCCGGGACGGCTGACCGCGACGCAGAGCGTGCCGGTAAGCGTGGTCGCGAATCTGACGAACGACTCCGCAGATGACTCCAACCCCGCGTGGTCCCCCGACGGAGCCAGGATCGCTTTTGACTCCGACCGCGATGGGGACGGGGAAATCTACGTGATGAACGCGGACGGGACGGGCGTGGTGAATCTGACGAACAACTCGGCCTTCGATGGTCTTCCTACATGGTCGTCCGACGGGACCAAGGTCGCTTTCGTTTCCGGCCGCGACCCCGGCAACCCCGAAATCTACGCGATGAACGCAGACGGGACCGGTGCGGTCAACCTGACCAACGACGGCTGGTGGGATAGTGAGCCTGCGTGGTCGCCGGACGGGAGCAAAATCGCTTTCAGATCCTCCCGCGACGGCAACAGCGAGATCTATGTGATGAACGCTGACGGCAGCGGCGTGACGCGGCTGACGAACAACTCCGCCACTGATGGTCAACCCGCCTGGTCGCCGGACGGGGCCAGGATTTCGTTCTGGTCCACGCGCGACGGTGGCAACGAGGTCTTCGTAATGAACGCGGACGGCACCGGCGTGACCAACTTGACGAACAACTCCGACGGTGGTGGATCCGCCTGGTCACCGGACGGGACCAGAATCGCCTTCAGCTCGAACCGCGACGGCAACGGAGAAATCTACGTGATGAACGCGGACGGGACCGGTGCAAGAAACCTGACCAACAACTCCGCCGCCGACTATGAACCCACATGGTCGCCGGACGGGACAAGGATAGCCTTCAGATCCTCCCGCGACGGCAACAACGAGATCTACGTGCTGACGGTGCCGGCCAGCACTTCTCAGCAGTCGGCCGACGGGCAGCCGAGGGACCGCGGAAGCGCGGGAACGGAAAGCGAGAGGGGAGCGGCCTCGAACCCTCTCCCGGAACCATCGAAGGAGCCCCCCGTACGCGCGGTCGTACGGTTCAGGATCGTCGTCGAGTCCGTCGAGGTGAGGAGTCCCGTCGAACGGTAGGATGCGGGGCTGCCGGCTAACTCAACGGAGACGGACCTGCGGCCTCGTTGCGGTCGTCGTCGCGTGGGCTGCCGCCTGCGGCGACGATGGAGCCACGGGACCGGACTCGCCGAACCGGGTGCCTCAGGCGGTAGGGACGATCCCGGAGCGGACGGTTTCCATCGGTGAAACCGTTTCGGTGGACGTGTCCCCCTACTTCGGAGACCCGGACGGCGATGCCCTTTCCTACGAGGCGGCGTCGTCCAACGCCGCGGTCGTCGGGGTCTCCGTGTCAGGCGGGTCGGTCGCCGTCATCGCGCTCGCCAAGGGCCTCGTCACCATCACGGTGGCGGCGCGCGACCCGGCCGGCCTGATCGCGCAGCAGCGCTTCCAGGTGACGGTGCCGAACCGGGCGCCCGAGGCGGTGGACGCGGTTCCCGCCCAGACCGTGTTCGTAGGCCAGACGGCATCCGTCAACGTGTCGGCCCATTTCCGCGACCCCGATGGCGACCCGCTCTCCTATGCGGCGGTGTCCTCGAACGCCGGAGTCGCCGGCGCCTCCACGTCGGGCAATTCCGTCGCGGTCACCGGGCTCGCGAGCGGCACGGTCACGATCGTCGTAACGGCGACGGACCCAGAGGGGCTGGCCGCGCAGCAGCGCTTCGAGGTGACGGTACCCAACCGGGAGCCCGAGCCCGTGGGCGAGATCCCCGCCCAGACCATGTCCGCCGGCGAGACGGCGACGGTGGACGTGTCGGCCTACTTCCGCGACGCCGACGGCGACCCGCTCACCTACTCGGCGGTGTCCTCGAACGCCGGGGTCGCCAGCGCCTCGGCGGCCGGCACTTCCGTCACGATCTCCGCGCTCGCGGCGGGCGCGGCCATAATGACCGTGACGGCGACGGATCCCGGAGGGCTGACCGCCACATCCTCGTTCGGCGTGACGGTCCGGACCTCCTCGCCGGGCGGCTTCCAGATCGAAGTCGTGTTCGCGACTCCGGTGACCGCCAGCCAGGAGGCGGCGGTCCGGGCCGCGGCGGAGCGCTGGATGGCGATCCTCGCGCCGACGGACCTCCCGGACGTACCGCTCGACCGGACCGTGGGTTGTGGCGGCGACCCGAGGTTCCAGCGATTCGTGGGGACGGTCGACGACGTGATCGCCGTGGTGGCCGTGGCGGAAATCGACGGTCCCGGCCGGGTTCTCGGACGCGCGGGGCCCTGCTGGCTCCGGGCGAGTTCGTTCCCCTTCTACGGACGCATCGAACTCGACGCCGCCGACCTCGAGCGGCTCGAGCAGACCGGCGACCTGGAGGAACTTGTCCTCCACGAGATGGGACACGTGCTGGGAATCGGAGCGATCTGGGATCGTCGCGGACTCCTCCGCAACCCCGCGATGGACACCCGGACACCCGATACGCATTTCGCCGGCCGGCGGGCCATCGCGGCGTTCGACGACGCCGGCGGCACCGGCTACGCGGGCGCCAAGGTGCCGGTGGAGAACACGGGCAGCGCGGGCAGCCGCAACAGCCACTGGCGGGAATCGGTCATGGCGTTGGAACTCATGACGTCGTCCCTGTTCATCGGCGTGCGTGAACCGTTGAGCGCGATCACCATCCAATCCCTCGCGGACCTCGGCTATGACGTCGATCCGACGCTGGCCGAGCCCTACCGGCTGCCCGGCGCGGACCTCGCGCGGGCGCTCGAAGCGGCGCCGCGGATTCCCTACGGAGACGACATCTGGAGAGGGCCGCTGGTCTTCGTCGACCCGGAGGGAAGAATCGTGCGGGTGATCCCGCGCTGATCGCGCCGCGCGAACCGCCTCAGCGAGCGATTTAGGGCGTCAGGCGGGGTCGGTGCCGGTATCCGGGAGGGGCATTCCGAACACGCTCCCTTCGAGTCTCGCCACGCGGTCGCTCATGGCCAAGCGCGTTTCGACAGTTTCGGAGCGGACGGCTTCGATTCGGTCGCGCAGGCCAACGATCTCGGCCTTCAGTTCGTCGCGCAGGCCGACGATCTCGCCCTTCAGCTCGTCGCGAAGTTCCTTCTGCACGCTCTCAATCTGGTCGGAGAGCTTGTCCGTTCTCTTTGTGAGATCGTTCTTGAGGTTCGAGATGCCGCGGAGGGCGAGGCCGCCCATCGTCGCCCCCACGCTGAGGATCGCCACCAGCAAGCTCAGGATTCCGATCACGTCCAGTCCCATCGTTTCCGCGCCCTCCGCAGGAAGTTCGAAGGCGATGCGCGCCGTGCGGCGGCGTTCGCCCGTCCGTCCCGAACCTCGCGGCGACCATCAACTTCGTATCAAGGGCGCAGGGACTCAAGTCCAGGTGGACGGCAAGTCGGCCGTTTTCGTTACCCTATTCATTACCTCATTCGAAGATGAGGTAAGCTCAAGCGGGGAAACATCTTACCCCCAATTTTGGGGAGATTTCCCCCTATATTGGGGGGACGCCTTTCCTCTGTCAATGGCGGCCGAAAATGTGATGCGGCGAGGCCGAAATGGTGGAGCCTGGGACGGGGAATTCTCAGGTCAGACTCACACCGTCGAGGGGGGCGACGCGGTCGCCGAGCGTGTCAGACCGCTCCGGGCGCGATGGTGAGGCGGATACCCAACGCGTCGAGAACCTTCATCACCGTACCGAGCCGCGGATCACGCTCACCGGATAGCGATTTGTACAGGCTCGGCCGGCCCAGTCGCGCCCCCCGGGCGACCGTGGTCATGCCCATGGCGCGGGCGACATCGCCGACCGCCTTCGCGAAAAACTCCGGATCGTTCTCCGCCAGCGCGGCCTTCAGATACTCGATGCGCGCTTCGTCATCATCGAGAAACTCGGCGCTGTCCCAGGGGGTGTAGGTGTCTCCGCTCACGCCGCGCCTCCTCAGAGTTCGCCCGCCATTCGCCGGGCCCGTTCGATGTCGTTTTGCTGTCTCGACTTGTCGCCGCCGCACAACAGGATGACCACGGCGTTGTCCCGAATCGTGTAGTAGATCCGGTAGCCCGCGCCCACATCGATCCGAAGTTCGCCGACCCCGCCCCCAACCGATCGGTGGTCGCCGAAGTTGCCCTCCACGACGCGCTCGATGCGAACGACGATCCGCGCACGGGCCCGCTTGTCGCGCAGGTTCTTCAGCCATCGGCGAAACGTATCGCTCATGACGACAGTGTATTCCACGGGAGAGATTGTATCCCATTGGATACATTTGTCAAGCTGGGGCAGGCGCGCGCCGACCGATTTTGGCCCCCTGCTCGGCCGCTCCTCGAGCGCGAGGGACGCGCCGATGCAAAAAAACCGGCCAAAATCCCGTAACACGCTACAATACAACGATTTAGCAAGTCAGCGGTTGACACTATCACAGCAGCCGATCCGGCGGGTCTTTTGGCCAACCAGGGCTTCAACGTCACGGTGGGCGGGGAGGATCCGGCCACGGTCGTGATCTCGAGGCTGCTGGACGCGAACCGGGAGGCGATCGGCGACCCGACGAACATCTCCGGCACGATCTACGTGCTCCTCGACGTGCAGCCCAACGAGGAGACCGTGACGGACATCGCCCTGACGCTGAACGGCGAGGCCGTCACGCCTCTGTGCCGCGGCAGTTCGGGCGACGCGGCGGCCGACATTCCGGGTCTCGCCCAGTCCGGCTCGCAGGTCGAGGTCGAGTGCCAGCTCAGGACCAACGCCGTTCTGGGCGAGTGCACGGGCATGCAGCTCGATCCGAAGTACGCGAACGGCGAATACGAGTTGAGCGCCTACGTCGAGACGACGAGGGGCGATACGCGTGAGGCGTTCGCCGGCCAGGCGATCACGCTCAACAACCACGGGTTCGTGAAGATCGCGCACTCGCCGGGCGCCGAGTCCGAGGTCGGGGCGCACACCAACGGCCTCACCTTCTACGGCGGACCGTCGGTCGAGGGCAACGTCAACATGTTCCACGCCTGCCCGGTCGCGTACGACGGCACCATCGTCGGCAAGATGACGCTGTCCACCATGCTGACGGACACGAGCCAGGAGGCTGTAGAGGGCCCGACCGTGAGCTTCAGAGAAGTCCGGAACGGTCCGCAGTTCCCGGCCAAGGAGTCGCCCTTCACGTGGTCCGCCAGCACGATCTGGTGGAGCGGCAACACGAGCGTGGAGAACGATCCGGGCGAGACCGAGACGTGGATCATCAACTCGGGCCAGATCCTCAACCCGGACGGCGGCGACATCACCTCGACGTTCCGCATGGGCGATGAGACGGCCAAGCTCGGCCCGCTGCACTTCGACTTCAAGGCGCCGGTGCGCACCAACGAGTCCGAGGTCGTGATCGCGAACGCGAACGCCGCTGCCTCGACTTGGGTGTCGACGGAACCGATGCACTACCGCGACGGTTCGGGTGGCAGCACCCGGAGTTTCCGGATCACGCAGATGTCCGACATGGGCGTCGGGCACGTGTACGGCACGACCTCGATGATCGCCGTGGGCGACTGCGGCGTGGGCGCCAACGCCGACACGCGCGGCAGCACCGAGTTCGTTCCCCTGGACGACGATGCCGCCAACGTGAGGTTCATCAACCAGCTGCCCGAGGAAGACCCGGTGGCCGAAGGCGTAGCCGACGGCGGCGGGTACGACTGCTTCGTGGCCGAGGTCCAGTCTCTCGCCGACCGGCTGGGCAACGCCGTCGGTCTCGGCAACGTGCCGAGGATCCGCACGAAGTCGACGTTCGGCGTGGACCGCACGGCGCCCGAGATCAGCCGCGAGCGGCCCTCCGAGCCGATCGTGCTGTCGAGCGACATGCTGTTCTTCGAGGTCGAAGAGCCGCGGCTCGGGACCGGCGAAAACGGCAGCGGGCTGGCGAGCGCGGTCAGGGCATGGGCCGGCAGCTCGAGTCGCACCTCCGGTCGGGTCTACTGGCGCGGGACGGCGTCGGCCGCCACCGGGTCGGTCGACATCGACATCACGCCGGAGGACGGCAGCACCTTCGCCGCCGAACGGAGCCACACCGTGTACGCCGACGTAGCAGACAACGCCGGCAACTACACGGGCACGTCGTTCACGTTCATCCGCGACCGGACGGAACCGGCGCTCTCGCTGTCCGCGGTGCCGAGCAGCTTCACCAGTACGGTCACTGCGGCGTCCGTGAATGTGACCGTGGCGGGGACGCTTAGCGACGCGACCGAGATCCGGCGCGCGTTCCTCAGCATCCATAAGGGCGCGACGTGCGCGAGGGACGATGACGCTCTGCCCGCAACGCAGGCGAGCGGTCCGGTGCGGAGGCTCGACAACGGCACGAACACGATCGAGTTCTCCGAGGTGTTCACGGTCAAGCAGGGCGACGACCAGGGCGCAACGGACTACTGCTTCTTCCTGCACGCCGAGGACGACGCCCGCGACGCCGATGACCGCGTGGCCGAGAACGCGTACAGCGATGACATCGCGACGTTCAGCGTGGCGTGGACCGGAACGCCGGCTGAGCCGCCGGCTGACGCTCCGACGGTTGAGTTCATGAATGTGGACGGGTCCGAGATCGACGGGCCGCTCGGCGTGACCGAGGGCGCCACGGACGTGGCCGGGGGTGCGGCGCAGTACGCCGTCAAGCTGGCGAATACGGACGCCGACACGGCGATCGTGAGGCTCACCACGTCAGCTGGAGTCACCGTGGCTCCCACGACGCTGAACTTCCCCAACACCGACACCACGTCGGACACGTTGATTGTGACGGTCACGACGGTGCACGATACCGACATCATGCCGAACGACGGCACGGTGACCCACTCGTCGTCGTCATTCGACAACTTCGCAGATGCGTCGGTGGACGTGACGTCGAACGACGATGACTTCGAGATCACGACGGCCGACGTGCAATCGATCGACGAGGACGCTGCCGCCACGACAGTGACGGTGACAGTGACGGCCGGCACGCCGCCCGCTGACGCCGACCTGGACGTGGTGGTGACGATCGGTCCGGATGCTGCGAGCGGTGCCGAGGCCACTGATTTCGAGGGCGGCAGTCCCACCCCCGCCACCGTGACGGTGACGATCGAGGAGGGTGAGACGTCCGGGGAAGCCGAGGTCATGATCGATGCCGCAGACGACGGCGCGCGGAACGAGGCGAACGAGAAGATCGCGCTCACCGGACCGCAGACCGACGTGAACGCGGCCGGGTACTACGTGCCCGCCAGCATTGCGATCAACGACGACGACCCGGATATCACGTTGACGCTGAGTCAGACGGAGGTGAGCGGGGCCACAAACAGCACCGTGAGCCTGACGATCACCGCGACGGCGGACGCGCCGGTGAACAACATCGTCGACATCTCACTCGCCGTTACCGGAACGGCTACGTCCGGTACGGACTACAGCATTACGTCCGGGACTCCGCCGGTGGCGATGCGGATCAACGCGAGAGGGACGACCGCGACGGCGACCGTGACGCTGGATATCACCGGCGACGCGGACACGGGCGATGAAACGATCATATTCGACGACTCCGACGGAATTACGGTCGGAGGCAAGACCTACACGGTCAACCAACTGACCTTCACGATCACGGGCACGGGCTCATAAGCCCCTAGCGGTCTCTGACGAGAGGCCTCATGGAAGCGGGCCCCCGCGCAGTCTGCGGGGGCCCGCTTCTTTCTTTTTCGGTGAGATCATGCCGGTAACCAGCCATCGCCTCACTCCGCGTCAGTTGCTCGGGCGCTTCCTGTCCGCGTCGTTCCTTTGCGCTCTCATCGCGGGCCTCGCTTCATGCGGCGGGGAGCCGACGATGCCCCCTCCGCCGCCTCCCCCTCCGCCGCAGCCCCCGGTCCGGGTCGGCTCGATTCCGGCCCAGATCGTCAACGTGGGCGAGTCGGCCACGATCGACGTGGCTCCCTTCTTCCTCGACCCGGACGGAGGACCGCTGACGTACGCGGCCGCGACGTCGGCCCCGAGCGTGGTCTCCGTGGCGATATCCGGCAGCAGCCTGACCCTCTCCGGCGTGGCGGCGGGCACGGCGACGGTGGCCGTGACGGCGACCGACCCGGGCGGTCTCAGCGCGGCGCAGAGCATCGCCGTGACCGTGCAGACCCCCAACCGCCCCCCGGCGCCGTCCGGCTCGATTGCCCCCCAGACCGTCACCGCGGGGCAGACCGTGTCGCTCGACGTGGCCGGGCACTTCAGCGATCCGGACGGGGACGCGCTGGAGTACGCCGCCGCCACCTCGTCCCCCGGCGTGGTCGCGGTGTCGATGTCCGGCAGCACCCTGACCCTGGTGGGCGTATCGGCGGGTACGGCGACGGTGAACGTGACGGCGACGGATCCGGGCGGCCTGAGCGCGTCGCAGGGCGTCGGCGTGACCGTGCTGAGGCCCAACCGCGCCCCGACGACGTCCGGCTCGATTCCCGCCCAGAGCCTCGAGACGGGACAGGCGGAGGAGATCGACGTGAGCCGGTACTTCAGCGACCCGGATGGCGATGACCTCAGCTATGAGGCGGCGTCGAGGAACGCCGCCATCGTGACCGCCGCCGTAGCCGGCGACACGCTGACGCTCACGGGAGTGGCCCACGGGGCGGCGACGGTGACGGTGACGGCGAGCGACCCGGACGGCCTGAGCGTGACGCAGAGCGTCCGCGTGACGGTGCAGACCGCCAACCGCGCACCGGTGCCGGTCGGATCGATCCCCGCCGCCCACATCGACGCCGGGCGGACCTCGAGGGTCGACGTGGCCCCGTACTTCAGCGACCCGGAAGGGGACCGGCTCACCTATGCCGCGGAGGCGTCGAACCCCGGCGTGGTGTCGACCTCGATGTTCCGCGGCATGTTGACCATGATCGGCGTGGCCGGCGGCGCGACGACGGTGACCGTGACGGCGACCGACCCGCGCGGCCTGACCGGCACGCAGACCATCGAGGTCGCTGTCACCGGCCGGCAGCGCGGCTTTCACGACAACTTCGAATCCTCCGACAGCCTCGAGGACTGGAACGTCCAGAACGCCGACGCGACGCTCGCCGACAGCGCGCTCCATCTGACGAACCGCGAGGCAGGCGTGCCGGGGACCGCGGAGCGCCTGTCACCGCCCAGCCTTCGGGGGTGGCAGTTCGCGGCGGAGATCAGTCGCGTCACGACCGAGGCGATCCCCGGAGTGATCTGGGCCACCGGTCACGACCGGTTCACCGCCGTCCGGCTCCTGCTCCCGACGTCCGGGACGATGAACTACGAATTCGCCTTGTTCGACGACGGGGAGAACCGCTGGATCACGCCGGAGCACCTGTCCGGGCATTCGCGGAGCATCGGGGCGGGTCCGAATTCGTACGACCAGATCCGGCTACGCCACCATGCGGACCGCGACTTCGTGTTCGAGGTGGGCGAGCCGGATGCGGGCACCGTGATCTTCCGGGTCGGTCTGGATACGTCGCTGGCCGACGTTCGCCTGGGCGACGTTCTCGACCGCCTCGTGGACATCTGGCTGGTGAACCAGGGCGCCGTCGATACGATCGCGCTGTTCAACTGGGTCGAGGCCTCCGGCGAGGAGGTCGCCCGCTGACCGGGTGGAGCGGCCGCCGCCGGTCTTCGTCGACCCGGACGGGAAGGATCGCGCCGCGCGATCCCGGTTGACGCTCCGTTGATCTCAGCGGCGAGCTTTGGTGCGGTAGCTCGAAGCGCTAGTTTGAGATCGTCGCCGAAGGAGCCGTCCATGCCCAAGCCGAACGCGCAAACACCCCAGGCCGGAGCGGATGCCGGCCGAACCCGCGTTGACGACCGCCGGTCCCGCACGCGCGTTCGACCATCGGGAGCCACCGACGGCATCACGATCACGCGCTGGAGCTTGGCACTCTCCCTGACGATCGCGCTCTCCGTCGTGACGGCCGCCTTCACCCTCGTGTGGAACCAGACCGAGGAGCTCGGTGAAACGCAGGTGCAACTCGTCGCCATCGTCGCAAGCCTGGATGCGCGGATGACCGGCGTCGAGACGCGCATGACCGGCCTGGAGACGCGGATGACCGGCCTGGAGACGCGGGTGGCCGGCCTCGAGTCGGAAGTGCGCGACATGCGCGAGGAGATACGCGAACTCGCCGACCTCATCCGCGACCGGGAGCTGCGCCCGCCTGCTCAGTAGGCTTCCACCAGGTTACGGGCGTGCTCTGATGGCGGTCGGGTCGCGGGCGAGGCCGGCGAGGAGCGTGGCCACGTCTCCGTCGCCGCCCGTGCACCGCTGGAGGATGTCGCGGATCGTCTCCCGGGCGCCGGTACCGCCGTCGTAGGCCACGGTTGCGTCGCTCTCGTCCAGCCGCCACGTGACGAAGACCCTTTGGCGGTCCTGGATCAACCCATCGATGAACGCGTCGCGAGGCGTACGGCCCAGGCGAGCGGTCCAGGTCTCCCATCGGGGGTCCTGGTGCGCGGTGATCAGGTCCAGCGTCCGAGGCGGCGGCGTGGACCACTCTACGTTGACTCGGGACGTGTAGCGGAGACGCCCGGACTCGTAGTCTTCGATGCTCCCGGTCAAACGCGCGCCTCCGGCCACGAATGCAAAGTCCACCGAGGCGGACGTGGGCGTGCAGAACGCCGCCATGTGGCTGGCCACCCCCAGGCCGTCGAGGTCCGCTTCGTGGGGCGACACCGCCTGCCAGCCGCTCTCGTCGCCCAGCGTGATCGCTTCGATGGTCCAGGACTCCGCGGTAAGGATCATCTCCGTCGAATCGCAGTTCGCCAGCACGGCCTCGAGGGCATCGCGCTCCGCCTCGTCCACCGTCAGCGCGTACTTGAGGCGCACGGCCACGATCGTACCCGCGAACCAGCACCGGTTGAAGTCCGGCATCCACTCGGCTGCGTCGTTTCCCGCCTTGAGGCCGAGATCCAGCCTCGGCGAAGCGAGCGCGAGGTTCTCGAGGTCGCGGGCGAACGCCCGGCGCAGGCTCGGCGCCCAGGCGCAGCCGCCGGAATCGTGCGCCTCCCGCTTGGCCACGATGTGGTCGACCTGGACGTCCCGGGGGTGGTCGTAGTACACGCCGGTATACGCCTCGTAGAACCTGTCGCCCAGTTCGGCGGCCACCGCATCCTCCAGGCCGGCCGGGTGCCGGTACTGCTCCGGGTCGTAATCGGAGCAGCGGACTTCCGGCGCGACCACGAGCCCGCGCCAGGTTCCCGGCACCGGAGCCGTCCCCATCACCCAGACCGTCGTTGAGACCGCCGTCTCCGGCTCGGTGATCGCGAGCGTGAGGGTGTCGCCCGATATCGCATACGTGCCTGCGCCGGACACCTGTCCGGTCTGCCGCCAGCTCCCGTCGGTGCGCACGGTGAACGTGCCTTCGTCCGTGATCGTCAGGGCCGGCGTCGTGATGTCCACGTCGTAGCTGCCCGTCGCGGCATCGCCCGCCGGCGCCTCCTGCGTGAGTTCCAGCGTTCCCGATACCGTCGGTCGAGTGAGCAGCGTCCCGCCCGTCGACGTCCCGACCAGGCTCTCGAGGAAGTACGTCCCGGTGAGATCCGGAGGCGGAGGAGGGGGAGGAGGAGGAAGGACCGTGATCTCCGCCATCCCTTCCACTCCGGCGGCCGAACCGTCGCCGGCCGCCGTGATGGTCGCCGTGCCCTCGGCCACCCCTCGTACGAGGCCCAGGCTGTCCACGGAGGCGACCGCGGTATCGCTCGAGGTCCAGCCGAAAGCCGCGTCGGCGACCACGTGTCCGTTGGCGTCCGTCGCCGTCGCGACCAGCCGGACGGTGTCGCCCGTGGCGAGCGTGTGGGTCGACGGCGTGACCTCCACCATCGCGGCCGCCTGAGAGACCACGACCGAAGCGCTGTCCGACACATCGCCCGCGCGTGCCGTGACGGTCGCGTTCCCGTTGGCCAGGGCTGTCACCAGACCGCTCGTATCCACCGACGCGACGTTGGTATCGCCGCTCGACCACACCACGGCTGCACCCGCGATCGGTCGGCCGAGCTGGTCGTGTACATCGGCGGACAGCCGGACCGTCTGGTCGATCGCGGTGAGCATCGCGGTGTTCGGCGTGACCGTCACGATCGTGGCCGCCGGTGCCGCCACCTCCACGGCGAAGCTCTGCGAGGCAGAGAGTCCGCCCGGATCGGAGGCCGTGACGGTCACCGCCGCCGCGCCCGACGCGACGCCCGTCACGGACAGATCGGTGCCCGAAAGGGCGACGGTCGCGACGGCGGCGTTGGACGTCGCGGCGGCATGGCTCAGCGCGTCGCCGTCCGGATCCGAGAACGATGCCGAGATATCGACCGTCACGGTCTGCCCCTCGACGACCATCTGATCCGGGATCGCCGTGGCCGCCGCCGGCGCCCGGTTGGCGGGCGGAGGAGGAGGCGGCGGTGGGGGAGGAGGTGGCGTGGGCCCGGGGTCGACCGTGGCTCCCCCGCCACAGGCAGCGGCGAGGGTGGCTCCGACCAGAATGAGCGGAAGGGCGCTTCGCATCCGACCGTGTCTCGGCATGATCGCTCGCACCTGCACCTCCCCGAAAAAGAAAGAAGCGGGCCCCCGCAGACTGCGCAGGGGCCCGCTTCCGTGAGGCCTCTCGTCAGAGACCGCCAGGGTTTATGTGTCGTCGTTGTCGATGATCGTCAGCGTCACTGGACTGACCGTATACGTCTTGCCCGCACCGCCAACCTGAGCGCCATTGGCGTCATCGAGGCGGATCGTCTCGTTGGACTCGTCAGTGCCATCGTCCACGATCTCTATCGTGACCGTGGCCGTCGCCGTCGTCGCCCTCGCGTTGAACTGCAGGTCCACGAACTCAGGAGTCCTGAAGTCGTCGATGGCGGCTGTGCTGCCCACCGCACCGCGCGACGCCGTGCTCCCGGCATAGCCGAGTGAGAAGTTGAGGATGCCGCCCACGGGCGAGTCCGCCGTCCCGGTGATCTCCACCGTTATGGTGCCCGCATCCTCGTTCACCTCGGTCACATCCAGCGACAACGTGATGTCGGGATCGTCATCCATGATCCCGATGCTGGCGGGCACGTAGTACACGCCCTGCTCGGCGCTGGCGCCCACCGTCAGTGAAATCTCGTCGTTGACCTCGTCACGCGCGCTGTCGTCGATGGCATCGACCTCGACCTCCGCCTCCCCAGACGTCATTTCCGCAGCGATCACCACGTCCACGCTGGTGGGAGGAGCAGGCGTCGTCTCCGCATCGCCAGTGGGATAGCCGATGGCCACCGTCACGGTGGTTTCAGCAGCAGGCGCCGTGCCGGCCGTCACCGTCACCGTCACCTCCTCCGCGGCGGCGTCCTCGCTGATCGACTCCGTGTCTACCGTGATTGCGAAGTCGTCGTCGTTCGACTGCACCGCCAGCGATGCATCCTCGAAGTCGTCCGCCGAGTGCGTCACCATGCCTTCGTCCGGCATGATATCGAGATCGTGTGCGGCCGTGATCACCACAACCAGCGTGTCCGCACCCGCCACGTTCGTGTTGGGGAAGGTCAGCGTCGACGGAGTCGCGGTGAATCCGGTCGGAGCGGTGACCGTCACCGTCGCTTCCGTCTCCTCCGTATTCGCCAGCTTGACAGCGTACGCGGTACCCGTCGCATCGCCCTCGGTCACCTCGAGCTCCGTCAGCGCTGCCGGCATGACCGGCGGCGAGGCGGTGGCGTCTCCGAGCGTTGTGAACTCGAACGTCGGTCCCGGAGGCGTCGGCGGCTCACCGTCTGGCCAGTCCACAGTGAAGCTGCCGAGCTCGTAATCCCCGGGGTTGCCGGGGCCTCGGCCGTTGGCTTCGACCGCGACGTCCGCGGAGGCCAGCCAGAAGCAGTACCTCTTCATCCCCTCGGCCTGCCTCAGCGTGAACGACTCGTCGAACACGATCTGGTTCGTGTTGTTCTCGAGATCCCGCAAGTTGCGGACCACGGGATTGCCCCTGCCAGCGGCGAGATTTTCAGCCTGTTCACAGGCATCAACGGCTGGGTCTTCTAGGGCGATCTCTTTGATGCTCAACTCGGCCGTCTTGATGACGTTGGCGTCGGAAATCGTTCCGCCGACGGTGACCGTGACGGTCGCCGTGTTGATCCTGCCGATATCCGACTGGCTCTTTGACAACGTGATGCCCGGCGGATCCCCGTCACGCGTATAGGCGAACGTGGCGCCGGCGAGGTTGGGTGGCACGGCGCGGTCCCGAACCTCGACGTTGACCACGTGCCGCCGTTGCCTGTCAGCGGCAGTAACGCCGGTGTTCGTCTCGATGATGACGACATCGCCGTCCACCGTGATGACATCGCCGGGATCATCGGCGTCGCCGTACCCGGTGCGGAAGTAGCGATTCGACCAGCTCGTGCCCCAGAAAGCCCTGGTGGCGTCGCCATTGAATCCGCTGCCGTCCTCACCCGTCTCGAGCTCGGGATCCTCCACCTCGAACGTGAGCGTGGCGTCGTCCATCAGCACCAGCTCCTCGTCGGGCACGAGATCGTCGACGTCCGGAGACGTCTTGTCGACACCGAAGAACTCCGCCGACTGGATGCGGACCCGGCTGAGATTCCTGGAGTTCCCCATGCGGTCCGTCAGCGCCTGCAGCTCGGCGGTGTAGCACTGTACGCCGCCATCGTCGCTGAGATTCCCGGCATCGGGATCGTCCTCGGGAAGATCGCCGACCGCGGCGGCATCCTCGACGATCGCCTGGAACGCCGTACCCGCACCATCCCTGCCTGGGTCGGTGTTGGCGCTGATCGAGCAGTCACCCACGGCGATGACGTCCGCCACGCCGCCCGCGCCGCGCTCGGTGACACCCGAGACGCCGAACCGCTGCGAGCGACCGTCGTACGTGCCCCTCTTGCCCGAGTAGTGCACGTTGGCGATGGAGGCGCCCTCGATCGTGACTTCCGAATCGCCAGACACTCTCGGCGAAGCGAAGTCGAAGTAGATCGGGCCGATCTTCGTCAGATCGTTCTCCATGTCGCCGGGCACGAACTTCGACGAAATGTCGAGCCCGTCCGGATCGCTGATGGTGCCGTCCTGGATGATCCAGTGACCGCCGTGGCCGTCCGCGTTCCGGTCCTCGGTCAGGGCGTTCTGGCTGGAGAGGACCGTGAAGGTGAACGGCGGCTCGTCGTCAACGCGCTGCCTGCCGTTGTACTCGCCGTAGCGACCCGACCTATGCGTCCGGAAGGACAGATTGTCGTTGTAGCTGTCCCCTTCCTCCTGCATCGTGTCGGTCATGCCGCGCAGGCCGATCTTGCCGACCACGGTCCCGTCGAAGGCAACCGGGCACACGTCGAACGTGTTCACGTTGTCTTCCGTCGTGGGGCCGCCGTAGAACGTGACGCCTCCGACGATGTGGGACACGCTGCCGGGGTTGTGGTCGATCATCACGTAGTTGGAGTTCTTCAACGTGATCATCTGCGTGGCGAGCGCCTGCCGGACCGTCCCATCGGCGGTCGTGATCTGCGCGCCGAGTTCGTGCTGGCCGTTGGCGAACCGGGGCTCGAGCTGCATGCCCACGCACTCGCCGGCCACCTGGTCGGTGTCGAAGAAGCACTCGAGCTCGACCGAGCCGCCGGACTCCGCGATGCCGGGCAGGACGCCGGCCGGAGCGGCCGCGTCACTCGAGGCGCCGCGGCACGAGATGACCTCGTCGCCCAGCGTGAGATCGACGTTCGTCACCGTCTCGTCGTTGTACTGCACGTCGAGCAGGACGGAGATGTTGCCGGAGACGTTCGACGGATCCACCGCCTGCGTCCGGTCGTCGACTTCACGCAGCCCGAAGATCGTCACGGTGGCCGGCTGTCCGCCGTCCTGACCGACCTCGACGTTGAAGCCCTGGTTGGCCAAAAGGCCCGCCGGATCGGCTGCTGTGATAGTGTCCACCGCTGAATGGATAACTTGTTGTGGCAATGTGTGTTAGGGGATTTTGGACCCGTACTTGCCACACCATCGATTCTCTCGCTCTCGAGGTAGGGCCGAGGGGGGAGCCGGAACTGGTCGCAGGGGGGTCGTCGAGCGGCCTTCGCGATGGCGCCGAGGGGATTCCGCCGGGGTGACGGGCTAAACGTCGGCTGACTTGTCAGGCGGGGACCGGTGAAGGTGTCTCGGATGCATACCTTCCGAACAGGGAATGGGTTACGTCATCTACGACCCTGTTCGGGTCAAACGCTCACGCCTCCGTGCCGTCGCCGACATGGGTTCCCTTCATGAAGAGTCTGAATCAGTGGATCATCGAACGCGATCGGCAATCCGGTCGCGCCCGCGCCGGTTAGAGGGAAAGGGTCCTCACCGTGTCGCACCTCATCCTCGAATGTGGTAATGGATGTTGTAAGCCATATGATATGTTGTGATACCATCTAAAACATGCTTAAAACCATCGAAACAGGGGCTAATTGAAGACCCGTTGATGCTCTTCGCGACTCGAGTTCCGGGACCTTACGTCTCACCGGGGCTCGCCAGACGGTAGCCGACCCCGCGCTCGGTGAAGATGTACGCGGGCGCGTCCGCATCGTCGCCCAGGCTCGCCCGGAGTTTCCTGACCACGGCGCGGACGCGATTGGTGTTGTCCAGGCCCCGGAGCCCCCATACCTGGCGGAGAAGGGTCTTCGTGGTCACCACCCCGCCACGGTTGACCGACAGGATGCGCAGCAGGTCGAATTCCTTGGCCGTGAGGGCCACCCGCCGGCCGGCGACGGTGACCCGGCGGCGGGTGTAGTCGATGGCCAGATCGCCGCACAGGAAGGTCTCGGGCTCATAGCGGCTCCGGAGCGCCGCGCCGACGCGCGCCACGAGTTCGGTATGTGAGAAGGGCTTGACGATGTAGTCGACCGCCCCGCTGGCGAGGGCGTCGGCGATCGTCTCGTCCCGGCCATAGCCGGAGATGAAGATGACCGGGAGATCGCTCAGTTCCGGGACCTGTTCCATCAGTTCGATCCCGTTCGTCCCCGGGAGCACCAGGTCCAGGAGAACCAGGCGCGGACGCTCCCTGTGGATGATGTCGGAGAGCCCTACGGGATCGCCCACCGTGAGCGGCTCGTAGCCCGCTCCGGACAGGATGTCCCTCACGTGGCGCAGCATCTGTGGATCGTCGTCCACCACCAGGATCCGCGGCTTCTCCTCCCTTCCCCCCGGCCCGTTCGGCCGTCCGTCGCGCGGGTCTGCCTGCGCGGAGGAAGCGCCGGCCGCCGGGATCGTGAAGGAGAAGCATGCGCCCTGGCCCGTCCCCCCGCTCTCGGCCCGGATGCGTCCGCCGTGTGCCTCCACGAGGCCCTTGCAGATCGCGAGCCCGAGCCCGGTGCCGCCAGTGACGCCCTCCGCGTAGCCCCCCGCGAGACCGGCGCGCTTGCGGAAGAGGTGCGGGAGCCGGTCGGGCGGGATCCCGCGTCCCTCGTCCGATACCGAGATCTCGACGTATCCGTCCGCTGGGGCCGCCTGGATCCGGATGGGCGTGGCCTCTGGAGCGTGCCGCGCCGCGTTCGAGAGAAGGTTGCCCAGCACCTGCACGATGCGCTCTCGGTCGGCCATCGCCTGCGGCAGGTCTCGCGGGAGGTCGATCAGGACGGCGTGGCGGCCGCCGCCACTCAGGAACGTGTTGCGGGCCCGGTCGATGAGCGCGGCGACGCTCGAGGGCTCGGGCGCGACCGTGAGCGTGCCCGCCTCGATGCTCCCGGCGTCCAGGAGGTTCGCGATGAGGCCGTACATGTGGTCGGCCTGCGAGTCGATGAGGCGGAGGAACCGGATCAGCTCGGCCTGGGGCGGGAGCGAGGCGGCACCGAGCGCGGTCGCAGTCGAGCCCTTGATCGAGGTCAGCGGGGCGCGCAGTTCGTGGCTCACCATTTCGAGGAACTCCGCCCGCTGTCGCTCCAGCGCATCGAGGGGGGCGAGGTCCTGCATGGTGACGACGACGGACACCACGTCGCCCTGGTCCGAGCGGATCGGTGTGGAGTTCATCAGCGTCCGCACACTCCGTCCGTCCGGCACGGACAGCACGATCTCCTCGGCCCTCATCGCCTTGGCGTGCTCCAGCTGGTCCGACAGTGGAAACTCCTCGAACGAGACCTCCCGCCCGTCGGCGAGCCGCCACGAAACCACCTCGAAGAGTTCCTCGCGCGGGTGGCCCGGGGTGCACAGCCCATCGACGATGCGCCACGCCTCGCGATTGAACGAGACCGCGCGTCCGGTCTTCGCGTCGAGAACCATCACCCCGACCGGCGACGTCTCGACCAACACCTCGAGATCCCGCCGCGCCCGTTCGACTTCGCGGTGCGAGCGCGCGTTCGCGATCGCCGTCGCCGCCTGCGAGGCGAAGAGGACCAGGGTCTCCTCGTCCTCGCTCGTGAACGGCTCGCCGTTTTCCTTGTCGCTGAGGAAGAAACTCCCGAGGTGCTCGCCCCGGCAGTGCATCTGGGTCGCCTGCAGCGTCCTCGAGTGCCACGGGATCGGGGAGAAGCCGAGGCCGCGCAGGTAGCCGGCGAGGTCCGTCACACGGAGCGGCGCCGGCAGGTCCCGCAGGTGGTGGAAGAGCCGCTCCCCGTCGGGCCACGCCAACATGTCCCTGTGCGCCTCGGGAGAGAGGCCACGGATGACGATATCCCGGAGTTCTCCCCATTCGTCGATCGTCGTGATCACCCCGGCGCGAGCACCGGTGAGCGCGCACGCGCTGTCGACGACCTCGTCGAACACGGTGGCAAGGTCGAGGCTCTGGTTGATGCGAAGGATGGCGGCGCTCAGCCGGGAGGCGCGGTCACCGGAGGCCCCGCGCCCGGGCCCGGTCGGGTCTCGATCGTTCATTGCTCCACTCCGCAGGCTGCCGCCTGCCCTCCGTAACGAAAGTTGCATAAAAGGCGCACAAAACGCACCAAACGTCACGTTCAGCGCACAATATAACTAGTATACTTAAGGGTCCGCCGTAGGGGACAGAGACAGACGACGTTGACGGCCCGCCTGCCAAGTGGCCTGACCAGGGAGCGAAACACGAATGAAGCTGCTTACATGGAACGTCAACAGGGCGGGCGAGTCTCGTGGCGGGGTGTGGGAGATGGTCCGCGACGAGGACGCCGACATCGTTCTGCTTCAGGAGGTCACCGGGCTACCGGAGTGGGTGCCGGAGCGCTACCAATGCCTCTCGATAACGCCACGGTATTTCGGGGACCATCACGCTCCGTTCTCGTCGGCGATCCTCTCCAAGGGGATGATCGATGCAACGCCGTATCTGAGGTCCGAGCTTGCGTGGGTCAACAGAATACAGGCGGAGCGCTACGGGTGGATCGTCGGGTGTGAGACTGTCCTTGACGGCGAGCGGTTCCGCGTGGTCACTGTCCACTCGCCGGCTTTCAGCATCCCACAGGAAGAGTTGGATGGTGTGGACGTGTCCGGCGTCAAGCTGACGAACAACTCCGAAGTCTGGTTCACGGAGATACTGTGGTCGCTCCTGAGCGCCGCGGGCGTATCGGACGATACCAACTGGATCGTCGGTGGCGACTTCAACAGTTCGGTCCTGTTCGACGAACCGAAGGACAGGGGCAACCGGCAGGTGATCGAGCGGTTGAACAATCTCGGGCTGACGGACTGTTTGAGTCATTTCCACGGTGCTCCGGTGCCCACGTTCCAGCACACGCGAAAGACGGTCCATCATCAACTCGACTACTGCTACGCGAACGGGTTGATGTTGGAGCGGCTGACAGAGGCTCGCGTACCGAGCCACGAGGCAGTGTTCGGCAGGGAGCCGAGGCTGAGCGACCACTTGCCGATCCTGTGCGAGTTCGTTTGAACGGTGTTCTACGGCCTGTTGCTACGGATGGGTCAGCGGGTGCAAGACGTTATGGCGCCGGTATCCTGCCAACCGGGCGGCGGCACATATCAGATGCGATGACGCATATATTGAATGTGCCAAAAACGGGGGTGCGTTCCAACATTCATTACCTCATACAAAAATGAGGTGCGAAACGGTGAGGATCCGTCTTTCACCCCCTCTACACGGCCGTGGCGGCGTGTGAACCTGAATCTGCCGACATACATTGTGATGCGCAAGTCAGTGACAATGCTGTGGCGAACATTTGAAACTGGCCGAAGTAGCACGGGGCGGAGCCGCGAGAAACGCACTCGAGATCGAGGATCACCGGGTCATCGTCCGATCCGACCCTGAAATCGGGGTTTCTCGCGGCCGCCCGGACACGCTCCGCGACCGCTGTCGCACCATCGAGAACCGTGTGCTCGGCGTTCAATCGGGACGGCCCGTGGGGCGACCCAGGCGGACCCGGTTCGCGGCCGGGGCGTCGGCGAGCGCCCTCAAGCGACCGGCTTGTGCGGCGTCCACTCCGCTCACGGCGTCGGCGCTGATTTCCTCGCCGGATACCTCCACCCAGTCGAACAGCGCCGTCAGATCGACCGGGCCCCGGTTCACCAGCCAGAGATCCGTGAGGCCATCCAGGATGTCGCCCAGGGAAATGCCGACCAGCGTCGCGTCCAGGCTGATCCTGAAGAGCTGAGTGCCCCCGCCGGGCGCGCCGACCTCGAACACGAAGAAGCCGCTGCCTCCCGTCTCATGTCCCAGCCGGATCTGGTCGTACGAGCGCGGAGCCGCCGAGATGGACCGCGTATGTCCGGACAGGTTCTCGACCGTGACCCAGGCGTCCTGCGCGCCATCGAAGACCGCGAACTCGTAGTTCACGTCCGAGGACATCGGCAGCAGGAGCCGGACGGCGAGGAACCGGCCGTGTGTCGTGAACCAGATCACTCCGGGCGTCGCCTCGCCCTCCACGCGGCTGATCTCCGCGGTGAGTTCCCACGCCCGCAGGCTCGGCGGCGACCGGAGTTCGGCGCTCCCCAGGCTGCCCGTGACCCGGTTGGTCAGCTCCAGCAGGCTGTCGGCTTCGGACACCACCGCGTCCGCGTTCTGGATGTCCCAGTCGTTGAGGCTCTCGGGGGAATCGAAGTCCTCCCTGAAGCCGCCCTGCCGCCCCGTGACGTCGACCTGGATGGTCTGCGTTCCGGTCAGGCCTCCCCGGTCGGTGGCCGTCACCGTCACCGTGGCGGTGCCGCCGGCCACGCCGATCATCGTCAGCGTGTTGCGGAACATTGAGATCGTCACCACGCCGGCGTCCGATGTCTCCGCGGCATAGGTGAGCGGGTCCCTCTCCGGGTCGCTGAAGTACTGGGCCACGTCGACCCTCGCCGTGCGCCCCGCGTCGATGCGCTGGGCGGGGATCGAGCCGACGGGCGCCGGCGCGCGGTTGGCGGTCCGCACCGTCACGCGGACGCTCTGCGTCACGCTCAGGCCGCCCGGGTCGCTCGCCGTCACCGTCACCGTCGCCGCGCCCTGGGCCACGCCGGTGAGCGTCAGGGTGTCGCCGGACACGGCCGCGGTCACGATGGCGGTGTTCCTCGAGGTCGCCTCATAGCTGAGATCATCGCCATCAGGATCGCTGAAGTACCGGCTGACGTCGATCTTCTGCTCCTGTCCCGTCTCGATGCTCTGGGCGGGAATCGAGCCCGACGCCGTCGGCGCGCGGTTGGGCCTCGTCACCGTCACGCCGAGACCCTGCGAAGCGCTCAGACCGCCGGGATCCGTCGCCGTCACGTTCACCGTCGCCGTGCCCGGCGCCACCCCGACCAGGATCAGGCTGCTCCCGGAGGTCGAAACGGAGACCACGCCGGTGCCCGAAGTAGTGGCGCCGTAGGTGAGCGCGTCGCCGTCCGGATCGCTGAAGTACGAGGCCACGTCGAGCGTCAGGGTCCGCCCCGCCTCGACCGTCTGGGCGGGAATCGAACCGATCGGCGCCGGGGGTTTGTTGGGTGTCTGCACCGTCACGGCGACGCTCTGCGCCGCGCTGAGGCCGCCCGGATCGGTCGCCGTCACCGTCACCGTCGCCGTGCCCTCCGCCACCCCGACCATGGTCAGGTTGCTGCCGGAAACCGCCACGGAGACCACGCCGGGGGCCGACGTCGCGGCCGCGTAGGTCAGCGGCCCTCCGTCCGGGTCCAGGAAGTAGGGAGCCAGGTCGATCATGGCGGACTCGCCGACGTTGACGATCTGAGCGGGAATCGAGCCGACCTGGACCGGGGGCTGCGGGGGCGGAGGCGGGGGCTGGGGGGGCATCGTCGGCTCGCTACCGCACGAAGCGAGGCCCGCGATGAGAAGAACGAGGAACGACGCGGATACGGCGCGCCGGAACCGGTGGGAGGAGAAGCGGCAGTCGGTCATCGAAACACCCCGGAGACATTCGAGTGGCGTGGCGTGCGACGGGTGCGTCAGAAAAAAGAAGGGGGCCCCGCAGACTGCGCGGAGCCCCCTTCCGTGAGGCCTCTCGTCAGAGACCGCTAGGGTTTATGTGTCGTCATTATCCATGATCGTCAGCGTTGCGGGGCCGACCGTGTAGGTCTTGGCTCCGACCGTCGCGCCGTCCGCGTCATCGAAGATGATCGTCTCGTTGGCCTCGTCGTCGGCGTCGTCCGTGATCGTCAACGTCACGTCCTCCGACGCCGTCGTGCCATTCGTGTTGATCGTCAGCGTCACCGAAGCAGGACCGGTGTAGTCGGTACCGGCCGTCGCCGTACCGCCAAGGGCGAGCGTGAACGTGGTAATCCCGTTCACCGGCGCGTCCGCCGTCGCCGTGATCGTCACGGTCACCGCACCCGCATCCTCGTCCACCGAGGAACGGCTCAGCTCCAGCGTGACGTCGGGATCGTCGTCCATGATCGCGATGCTGGCGGGCTCGGCGTAAATGCCCGCGCCCGATGCTTCGATGGTCGGCGTCGTGATGGACACTGCGATCGACTCGTTCTCCTCGTCGCGCTCGGCGTCGTCGACCGCATCCACCATCACCGTATCCGCCCCCGTCCGCGACATCGCACTGACCGTCACGGATGCGGTGGCGGCGCTGGTGCTTCCGATATCGCCGGCGACGGTATTCGCCCCCGCAGCGAGGGACAACTCGATCGCGTTGGTGACGTCCGCGGCCTCACCGGCGTTCACGGTCACCACGACCTCCGTGGGATCGTCATCCTCGGAGATCATCGCCGGGCTGACCATGATCTCGAAGTCCTCATCCATCGACTTCACTGCCAGCGATGCCGCCGTGAAGTCCGTCGCCGAGTGGGTCACGGACCCAACGTTCGACATGATGTCGAGGTCGTGTGCGGTCGTGACCGTCACCAGCACCGTATCCGCGGTAGCGTCGTTCGGGTTGGGGAAGTTCACCGTGGTCGGACTCACCGTGACTCCGGGCGACGTGGTGAGCGTTATCGCCACCGTGTCGGCGTCCGTATTCGCGAGCATGACGGCGTACATGACGCCGGTCGCATCGCCCTCGGTGACATCGAGCGTCTCGTCGATGTCCGTTCCGTCCACATTCTTGAACTCGAACGTCGGGCCTGGCGCCACCGGCGGCGGCGGCGTTCCGGGCCACGTCACGCTGAACGTCGCGACTTGAGCGCTGTAGGCGTTCTCGGCCGCGCGGTCATCGGCGTCGCGGGCGTCGTCCTCTGCGTGCAGATAGAAGCAGTAGGTCGTCGCGCCCAGGTCGTCGGCCGGCTTGACCGTGAACACCTCGGAGAACTCAATCTCGTTGGTGCCGTTGTCGAGACGCCGCACCGGACCGCTCACCTGCGTTGAGGGCAGAGCGTCATCGCCCATCGCGCAAGTGTCGCCCTTATGGATGCTCAGGAACGCGCGCCGGATCTCGGTCGCGTCACTCAGCGTCCCTCCCACGGTCACGCTCACGGACGCCGCCGAGATCGCGCCGAAGTTGCTCGGCACCGCGGTCAGCGAGAGCGCCGGATCCGTCTGGTCGCGGATGAACGTGAAGGACGTGCTAGTGTAGTTGCCCGCGTTGTCTGCCACATCGGCGTACACGGTGTGGCTCCGTTCGCGAGCGAAGGTGCTACCGGCAGTCGGCTCGATGTCGATCTCGACCGACCCGTTGTCGGCCATCGCCGACCCACGCCAGTAGACGCGGGAGGACGTTCGACTCGAGCTGCCGGCCCATGCTCTGACCGCGCTTGCCAGCCCGCTGCCGTCTTCGCCGGTCTCGAGCCGCGGCTCTTCGACCTCGAAGAACAGCGAGTTACTCGACAGCACGATCGGCTCGGAAGGCCGCTCGCGGCTGATCTCGGGCGCCGTGCGGTCCACGCCGAACGTGGTCGCCGTGCGGATCCTCGGCACGTTGGCCAGACCGACGGCGTTGCCCAGCCGGTCCGCCAGAGACTGGACCTCGGCCACGAAGCAGTCGTACCCGCCGCCGTCCGCTACGCCGTCCCTGTTGGGATCTTCCTCGGGCAGCTGGCTGATGGTCGTGACGTTCCCGGAAGCCTCATCCAGCGGAACGAACGCGGTGCTGCCGCGCGTGTCGGCGTTGGCGCCCACGCCGCAGTCGCCCACGGCGATCGCCGAGGTCATGCCGTACACGTGCCCGACGCCCATGTCGGACATCTCCGTGATCCGGAAGCGCCGGGTGCTCCCACCCGACCCGTCGCGGTAGTGCGTCGCTTCGGTCGACGCCCAGGTGGTGGCGTCGTTCGAGGTCGCGACCACGACTTCGGAGGTGTTGGTGCGCACCGGCGCCTTGAAGTCGAAGTGCAGCGGGCCGAGCTTGGCCGTCTCATCGCCCATGCGGAACGTCGACGTGATGTCGCCGCCGTCCGGGTTCAGGATCTGGCCCGAGTTGATGATCCAGGTCTCGGTCTCGCCCGGATCGTTCTCCACGCTCGTGTTGCCGCTCCACCAGATCGTGCTGGCGGACCACGTGAAGGGCGACTCCTTGGCCGGGAACTGCGGACCGTTTCGGACTTCCCTGAAGCTCACGGTCGGGCCCTCTACGGCCTCCTGGCTCGTGTCCGTCAGCATGGTGGAGAGCGTCATCTTGCCGACGACGGTGCCGTCATACGCGACGGGGCAGGCGTGGAACATGTTGACGTTGCCCTCGACCGACGGGCCGCCGTAGAAGGTGAGGCCGTTGGTGTGGGCCCCGACCTCGGACTCGGCGCCCGGCGTGTGCGCGACCATCACGAACCCGTGGTTGTTGAGCGTGATCGACTGGCCGGCGAACGCCTCGCGCTTGTCGCCCCGGGTCGTCTCGACGTAGGCGCTCAGCTCGTAGCCGCCGTTCGCGTACATCGGATCCAGTTGCATGCCCATGCACTCGCCCACGACCGCGTTGGTCTTGAGCTGGCACTCGACCTCGACGCTCGCGCCGGTCTCGGCGAGACCCGCAATGTCGGCGCCCATGTCGCCTGAGCTGCCTCGGCACAGAGGCGTGACGGCCTCGCCGTTCAGTGTCAGGGCGATGTTCGTCACCGTCTCCTCGTTGGGCTGCACGTCGAGGAGCACGTAGATCGTGCCGGCGATGTTCGTCGGGTCGCCGATCGCTTCCCGGTTCTCATCCAGCAGCCTGGAGATCACCACCGTCGCCGGATCCTCCCCGCCGACCGTGACGTTAAATCCCTGGTTGGCCAGAAGTCCGGCCGGGTCGGCCGCCGTGATAGTGACAACGGCACTTCCGCGGGCGACACCGGTCACCATCGCGCTCGTACCGTCGACGCTCACCGTGGCGACGCCGTCGTTCGACGAGGCACCGGTGAAGGTCAGCGCGTCGCCGTCGGGATCGCTGAAGTACCCGTTCAGTGCGGACACGGACACGGATCCACCGACGTCAACGTTGTGGGCCGGAATCGTGCCGACTGCCACTGGCGCCCGGTTCGCCACCGGAGGCGGCGGCGGAGGAGGCGGCGGTGGCGGAGGCGGCGGCGGAATTACCGGCGGTGGAATGGTGATGGGCGGAATGTCCGGGAACGGCGGGGTGACGACCTCTACGGTGTCACCGCAAGCGCCGATGGTCAGGACCGCCCCGACCGTCAACAGCCTTTTGGTACCCTTTCTCATTCTTCACTCCTCCTCAGGATGGAGTCCTTCGGGTGTATGGCCGACTCGATCGATCAACATACCACCGCCGACGAACGATGCACCACACCCCAGCCCGCAAATCGGGCTGAACATACCCACGCTCTCACAGGGTGGCAAGAGCGCCGGAAGCCGCAAAAACACCTTGTTTTCGTCGATGTTTCCTTCGGTCGAGCAAGTCCGTGAAACCGTCGCTTCGGATCACGTTTTTTCGGGGGGATTCAAGGCAGGCCCCACCACACTCTCCACCACCCATTCCCCCGCGTAACCTGGAGTATGGCACCGATCGCCGCCTGCCGTCAAGGTTTTGGAACCGTCAAGCATTGGTGCAACGCGCGCTAGTACGGCCCACTACACCAATCATATGGCCAGGGTTCCGCTCGATTCCGGCAGGAGCGAGGCGAGGTGCCGGCCCGTGTGGCTTCCGGTCGTGGCGGCCACGAGTTCCGGGGGGCCCTCGGCCACGACGAGGCCGCCTCCCGCCCCTCCCTCCGGGCCCATGTCGATGACCCAGTCGGCCGTCTTCACGACGTCCATGTGGTGTTCGATGACGATGATCGTGTTGCCGCGGTCGGCGAGCCTGTGGAGGACGCGCAGCAGGAGGCGCACGTCCTCGAAGTGGAGGCCGGTCGTGGGCTCGTCGAGGATGTAGACGGTGCGGCCGGTGCTCGTCTTCGCGAGTTCGGTGGCGAGCTTCACGCGCTGGGCCTCGCCGCCGGAGAGCGTGGTGGCGGGCTGGCCGAGCGTCACGTAGCCGAGGCCGACGTCGGAGAGCGTGCCCAGGCGGCGCTTCACCGACGGCACGGCGTCGAAGAACTCGAGCGCCTCGTCCACGCTCATCGCGAGCACGTCGGCGATGCTCCGCCCGCGGTAGAGGACCTCGAGCGTCTCGCGGTTGTAGCGGCGTCCGCGGCAGATGTCGCAGGGGACGTACACGTCGGGCAGGAAGTGCATCTCGATCTTCACGAGGCCGT
Source organism: Candidatus Palauibacter irciniicola (assembly GCF_965208695.1). Classification (GTDB taxonomy): domain Bacteria; phylum Gemmatimonadota; class Gemmatimonadetes; order Palauibacterales; family Palauibacteraceae; genus Palauibacter; species Palauibacter irciniicola. The sequence goes on along the minus strand of NZ_OZ242352.1, from coordinate 379,022 downwards.
CGCCGCGGCAGGGTTCGCAGCGCCCGCCCTTCACGTTGAAGCTGAACCTCCCGGGCGCGTAGCCGCGGATGTTCGACTCCGGCAGGCGGGCGAAGAGTTCGCGGATCGGGGTGAAGAGGCCGGTGTAGGTGGCCGGGTTCGAGCGCGGGGTGCGGCCGATGGGGCTCTGGTCGACGTCGATGACCTTGTCGAAGAGGTCGATCCCCTCGATCGCGTCGTGCGCGCCGGGGACGAGCTTCGAGCGGTAGATCTCGCGGGCGAGGCGGCGGTAGAGGATCTGCTCGACGAGGGTGGACTTGCCGGAGCCGGACACGCCGGTGACGCAGATGAAGGTCCCGAGCGGGAACTCGACGTCGATCGCGCGCAGGTTGTGCTCGCGGGCGCCGCGCACGACGAGCCGGCCGTTGTCCGGCGCGCGGCGGCGTTCCGGGACGGCGATCTCGCGCTCGCCGCGGAGGTAGGCCGCGGTGAGCGAGCGGTCGTCCGCCAGGAGCCGGTCGATGTCGCCGGAGACGACGACTTCCCCGCCCTCGCGCCCGGCCCCGGGCCCCATGTCGACGATGTGGTCGGCGCGGCGGATCGTGAGTTCGTCGTGCTCGACGACGAGGACGGTGTTCCCGAGGTCGCGCAGGGCGCCGAGCGTCTGCAGGAGCTTGCGGTTGTCGCGCGGGTGGAGGCCGATGCTGGGTTCGTCGAGCACGTAGAGGACGCCGACGAGGCGGCTCCCGATCTGGGTCGCGAGGCGGATGCGCTGGGCCTCGCCGCCCGAGAGCGTGCCGGCGGAGCGCGCCAGGGTGAGGTAGCCGAGCCCGACGTGGTCGAGGAACTCGAGCCGCTCGACGACCTCCTTGAGGATGGGGACGCGGATCTCGGCCGCCTGGCCGCCGGCGGCGCGGGCGGCTTCGAGCCAGTTGCCGAGGAGGGGGCGGAGTTCGGCCACGGACTGCGCGGTGAGCGCGGGGAGGGAGAGGCCCTCCAGGGTGACGGCCCGGCTCTCCGGGCGCAGCCGGCCGCCCTCGCAGGCGAGGCAGGTGGAGAGCGTCATGTACTCCTCGAGCGAGAGGCGCACGCGCTCGCTCGTCGTCTCGTGGTAGCGGCGCAGGGTGGCGGCGACGGCCCCCTCCCAGCCGACGTCGGTGTCGCCGTAGAGGATCGCCTCCTGCTGGTCCGCGTTCAGTTCGCCCCAGACGGTGTTGAGGTCGAAGTCCAGCTTGCGGGCGAGCCGCACGAGGGCGTGGCGGCGGGCGCCATGACTCGGCGCCCCGAGGGGGAGGAGGACGCCCTCGAGGATGGAGATCCGGTCGCCGCCCACGATGAGGTCGGCGTTCGGGACGCGCTGGGAGCCGAGCCCGTCGCACTCCTGGCAGGCGCCGAAGGGCGAGTTGAAGGAGAACTGCCGGGGTTCGAGTTCCGGCATGCCGAGCCCGCAGCCCGGACAGGCGTAGCGCTCGCTGAACAGGTGCCGCGCCTCCCCCTTTCCGTTCGCCCCCCCGTCGGTGGCCTCTCCGTCGCCGTTGTGGAGCGCGACCTCGACGACGCCGTCGGCCATGCGGAGGGCGGTCGCCACGGAGTCCGCCAGCCGCTCGCGGTCGGAGGCGCGCACGACGAGCCGGTCCACGACGACGGAGATGTCGTGGTTCCGGCGCCGGTTCAGGAGAGGCGGGTCGGAGAGGTCGACGAGTTCGCCGTCCACGCGCGCGCGCACGAAGCCTTCACTGAGTGTGCGCTCGAACAGGTCGCGGAACTCCCCCTTCCGTCCCCTGACGAGCGGGGCGCGGACCTCGATGCGGGCGCCGGCGGGCCAGCCGAGGATCTGCTGCGCGATCTCCGACGGGGACTGCGGGCGCACGGGGCGGCCGCACGAGGGACAGTGGGGGGTGCCGGCGCGGGCCCACAGGAGCCGGAGGTAGTCGTAGATCTCGGTGACGGTGCCGACGGTGGAGCGCGGGTTGCCGCCCGCGGTGCGCTGCTCGATCGCGATGGCGGGCGAGAGGCCCTCGATGACGTCGACGTCGGGCTTCTCCATCACGCCGAGGAACTGCCGGGCGTAGGCGGAGAGCGATTCGACGTAGCGGCGCTGCCCCTCCGCGTAGATGGTGTCGAAGGCGAGCGAGGACTTGCCGGAGCCGGAGAGCCCGGTGACGACGATGAGCCGGTCGCGCGGCAGTTCGACGTCGACGTCGCGGAGGTTGTGCTCCCGCGCCCCCCGCACGATGAGAGCGTTCGAGTCTTCCATAGCCCGGCATCGTAGGCGCGGGCGGCGCCCCCGCGCCAGCTTGGGGAGCCCTGTCGCCTGCCTACCTGGGGATTACGCGGGTGATGCGGCCGTCGGGGTCGGCGAAGATCAGGGGGCCTCGCCAGATGTCGTCGCCGTAGGGGATCTTCGGGGCGGCCTCGATGGCGCGGGCGAGGTCCGGGCTGGGCAGCCGGTAGGGGTCGGCCGGCGTCGGGTCGACTTCGTAGCCGAGATCCGCGAGCGACCGGAGGGTGATCGCGCTCAGTGGGTCGGCCACCCCGAGGTGCTGGAACGGGGTCATGAGTTCCAGCGCCAGGACGGATTCCCGCCAGTGGCTGTTCCGCGATCCCTGACCGTCCTCGTTATGCACGGGCACCTTTGCGCCGGGGTAGCTCGCGCCGCCCGCCTCGTCGAACGCGGCGATGGCGAGCGGGCCCGTGAAATGGGTGTCCGGTGACGACGTCTCCGAGGCGGGGTTCCGGAGCAGGCCGAGACGCCGCCAGAGGAGGCCGATGCCGAGCACGTGCCCCATTTCGTGAAGGATCACCTCCTCCAGGTCTCTCGTCGGGAGCCGGCCGAGGTCGGCGGCGTCCATCAGGATCCGGCCGTACAGGGGCAACGAGGTCGCGGCGCGGACCCAGCACGGCCCGGCGCGTCCCAGGGTGCCGAGCGGACCGTCGATTTCGACCACCGCCACCACGATCATCAGGTCGTCGATCGTCTCCACGTGGCGCTGGAATAGCGGATCGTCGCCGCAACCGAGCGTCCGGTTCATCTGCGCGTCGGGCAGATCCGTCGGCGCCAGGATCTCCATCCAGCGCTCCGCCGCCCGTTGAAACGCGGCCTCCTGGGACCGGGTCACCGGGGTCGCGAACACGAGTTCGATCTCGAATGGGGTCGCGGCAGGCACGACGACGACTTCAAAATACAGGTTGGCGGCGGCCTCCTCCGGATCGGTCGCCGTCACCGTGACCAGCGCGACGCCGGGGGCGACCGCGCGGATCGTCAGCGTATCCCCGGAAACCATGACCGTCGCCACCTCGGAACTGGTCGAGGTCGCCGTGTAGGTGAGCGGGTCGCCGTCCGGGTCGCGGAAGTGGGCGGACACGTCCACGGAGGCCGTGTCGCCCTCGAACAGCGTCTCGGACGGGATGTCGCCCACGACCTCGGGCGCCCGGTTCGGCACCGTGACCTCGAAACGCTGCTCGGCGGTCAGATCGTGACCGTCGCGGGCCGTCACCGTGATCGTCGCCGGGCCCTTCGCGAGCGCCGTGACGGCCACCGAGTCGCCCGACACGGAGACGGTGGCGACCTCGCCGTGTCCGACGAGGCCGCCTCGTAGGTGAGGGAGTCTCCGTCCGGATCGCGGAAGAACGGGGACACGACGACGACCTCCGTCTCGCCGACCTCGATCGTCCGCGGGGGAAGCGTCTCGACGGCCTCCGGCGCGCGGTTGGGCACCGTGACCTCGAAGCTCTGCTCCGCCCCGGCGCCGTCCGGATCGCTGGCGGTGACCGTGACCGTCGCGACGCCGGCGGCGACCGCGTGGATCGTCAGCGTGTCGGCGGTGACGGTGACCGTCGCGACCGCGGAATCGGACGAGGTCGCGGCGAAGGTGAGCGGGTCGCCGTCCGGGTCCCGGAAGTGGGCGGAGGCGTCCACCGTCGTCGTCTCGCCCGTGAACAGCGTCCGGGCCGGGATCGAGTCCGCGGCGGCGGGCGCCTGGTTCGGGACCGTGACCTCGAAGCTCTGCTGGGCGGTGAGACGCTGCGGGTCGCGCGCGGTCACCGTGATCGTGGCGACCCCCTTGGCGGCGGCGGTGACCGTGACGGAACTGCCGGACAGCGAAACGCCGACGAAATCCGCGTTCGAGGACGCCGCCGTGTAGGAGAGCGCGTCGCCATCGGGGTCGCGGAAGTAGGCCGACAGGTCCACGGTCGCCGCCTCCCCGACGGCCAGCGTCTGCCCGGGGATCGTCCCCACCGCCTCCGGGGCGCGGTTCGGCACGGGGGCGGGTCCCGTGACGTCCGGTTCCCCATCGCCGCAGGCCGCGACCAGGACGACGGCGGCCGCCGCCAGCAGGCGTGTTCTCCGCGAATTCATCTCCGCGACCTCATCCCTGTGACTTCACTCCGACGCGCGCGAACCGCGGCGGGAGCCGGCGAGGAGGCCGACCGCCACGGTGATCGCCGTGCCGATGAGGACGAACCAGGGCCAGGCGACCGCGTCCCGCGCCCCGATCCATATCGCGGTGACGGATCCGATCCCGAGGGCGATGCCGAGCCGGGCCGAGCGGCTGGTGGCCCGGCGCGAGAAGCGGGCGAGCGCGAACGCCCCGAGCAGCCCGCCGTAGACGAGCGACGCGATCCCGAGCGAGACCTCCACGGCGGTGCTCTCCTCGCTCAGCGGGATGAACCCGATCGCCGCCGCCACGAGCAGCACGGTCCACGCCACGGCCGCGATGCGCCCCACGCGCAGGATCCGCCGCTCGTCCGCCTCCGGACGGGACGCCGCCCAGAAGTCGTACGCCGCCGTGGATGAGAGCGCGTTGATCGAACTGGACAGCGTAGACATGGCGGCCGCGAACACGCCCGCGATGAGCAGGCCGCGGACGCCGGCGGGGAGCGCTTCAACGATGAACCCCGCGAAGATCTCGTCGGCGCGCACGAAGGCGGCTCCGTCGTACCACGCCCAGAGGCCCAAGCCAACGAAGAGGAAGAGGGTGAACTGGAAGAGGACGGCGAAGCCGCTGCCGACGAGCGCGCGGCGGCTCGCGGCGAGGTCGCGGCAGGCGAGGAGGCGCTGGACGATGAGCTGGTCCGCGCCGTGCGAGCCCATGGAGAGGAAGGCGCCGCCGAGCAGTCCGGCCCACAGCGTGTAGGGTCGCCCGAAGTCGAGCGCCGGGTCGATGACGGTGAGCTTCCCGGCCTCCCCGGCGCGGGCGAGGATCTCGGGCCAGCCGCCGGGCACGGCGCCGGCGAGGACGACGAGGGCGATGAGCCCCCCGGCCAGGTAGAGCGCCATCTGCGAGGCGTCGACCCACACGACCGCGCGGATGCCGCCGATGAAGGTATAGATGAAGGTGACGGCCCCGATGACGAGCACGGAGGCGATGAGCGGCCACCCCGTGACGAGCGTGAGCGGGATCGCCGTCGCGAACAGCCGCACGGAATCCGCGAGGAGGCGCGTGATCATGAAGATGCCGGAGGTCAGCCGCCGGGTCTCCGTCCCGAACCGGGCCTCGAGCAACTCGTAGGCCGTCCGCAGCCGCCCCTCGCGGTACGCGGGCAGCAGCCAGAAGGCGACCGCGATCCGCCCGAGCACGTAGCCGGCCGCGATCTGCACGAAGGCGAGCGACCCGCCGTACGCGATGCCGGGGATGGAGAGGAAGGTGAGCGTGCTCGTCTCCGTCGCCACGACGGACAGGAGGACGACGGCCCACGGCAGGTCGCGCCGGCCGAGGAAATACTCCTCTCCCCCGCGCGCGCCCCTGCCGAGCCACGCGCCCCAGGCGGTGATCCCGCCGAGATAGACGACGAGGATCGCGAGGTCGAGAGAGGTCAGCGGTCGGGGCCCTCGGGCGCCGGGCCGCCCGCGCTACCCGGATCGCGGGGGCGTACCGGCTGGTCGCGGATCGAGGTCGCGACGGCGTCGTGCACGGCGCGCCGCAGCGCGATGTGCTTCCGGTTGTCCCGGGTCGGATTCACGCGGTTCGTGAGCAGGACGACGAAGAGGTCCAGTTCCGGATCCACCCAGAAGCTCGTGCCGGTGAAGCCGGTGTGCCCGAACGCCTCTTCACCGAAGTAGTCGCCCGCCGACGAACGCCCGGAGGGGGTGTCCCAGCCCAGCGCCCGGCTCGAGGCGGGGGCGGCCCGCGCCGTGAACCGCGCCACGGTCTCCGGCGAGGGCGAGTCGAGACGGGCGGAGAAGGAGCGGGTGTACGGCCCGGGCGGGGGTCGGTCGGCGGCGGCGAGACCCCGCCCTTCGCGCGCGGCGGCGAGGATCCAGGCGGCGAACTTCGAGAGGTCCCGGGCCGACGAGAAGAGGCCCGCGTGCCCCGCCACGCCCTCCAGCGCGTGGGCGTTCTCGTCGTGCACCTCGCCGTGCACGTGCCGGTGCCGGTACACGGTGTCCACCTCGGTCGGCGCCGTGCGGCGGTGCAGCGAGCGGGGCGGCTCGAACCAGGTCTCCGTCATTCCCAGCGGACGGAAGACGGACTCGTGGAGGTAGTAGTCCAGCGGCTGTCCCGAGACTTCCTCGATCAGGAACCCCAGCGTCATGAACCCGATATCGGAATAGACCGTCGGTTCCCCGTCCTCCCCCGGCTCGTAATCGGGTTCGAGGGCGGCGAACGCCTCGCGGTACGCCTCTTCTCCCCGGAGGGTGCGCCAGAAGGGCAGGAAGGGCGGCAGGCCCCCCTGGTGCGTCAACAGGTGGCGGACGGTGACGTCGCGCTTCCACCCCCGCGACCATTCCGGCAGGTGCTCGCCGATGCGGGTGTCGAGGGAGAGACGGCCGTTGTCGATGAGCTGCATCACGCCCGTCGTCGTCGCGACGACCTTCGTGAGCGACGCGAGGTCGTACAGGCTCGAATCGGTCGCGGCGGTCCCGGCCGGCAGCGTGGCGGAAGACGCCCAGTCCAGGTTTCCGTAGCCGCGCAGCCGGACGACCCGGTCCCCCCGTCCCACGGCGAGCACCGCGCCGGGCGTCGCGCCATCGCGGATCGCCGCATCGATGATCCGGTCCACGCGGGCGAGGGAATCTCCATCCATCCCCACATCCGCTTCCGGGCTCCCCGCCTCCGGACTCCCCGCTTCCGGACTCCCCGCTTCCAGACTCCCCCCAACGGTCAGGCCGTCGCCGAGGGCGTGGCGGGGCGGGAGCGAGATCGGCAGGCGGCCGGAGATCGGCGCGCCGAGGAGCGCGAGCGCGGCGGCTTCCTGCGAGGCGTCCGCCCCGCCCCACGCGATGAGGTACGTCTCCGCCTCCGGCACGGAGTTGAGCAGGTAGGGGCTCCCGAAGGAGACGAGCACGGGGGTTCGGCCGGCGGCGTCGAGACGGTCGAAGAAGCCCCGGACCTCTTCCGGGAGGTCGGTGGAGTCCGAGGCGGCGCCGGGCCGGACGTAGGCGGAGAAGATGACGGCGTCGACGGAGCGGGCGCGCCGGAGGAGCGAGTCGTAGACGGCGGGGTGGGTGTCGAACCCGATCCGGGCGCGGCGGACGCGCACGGCCCGGCCGAGTTCGCGGTTGAAGACGCGGCCCGCGGCGAGGTCGTTCTGCCCGGCGAAGGTGACGGAGAGCACGGAGCGCGACTCGAGGGGCACGGCGCCGGCCTCGTTGCGCACGAGCGTGATGGAGCGGGCGGCGACCCCGCGCGCGAAGGACTCGTGCCACTGGGTGCCGACGAGCCGGGGGATGGCGTCGGGGTCGACCTCCGCGCCCTCGTGCACGCGGGCCCGCGCCTTCAACTCGAGGACGCGCCGGACGGAGGCCTCGATGCGCCCGGCGGTGAGGCGGCCGGAGCGGACGGCGCCGACGACGGCCGCGATGGCCCGCAGCGGCTCGCGCGGCATGAGCAGGACGTCGCTCCCCGCTTCCAGCGAGCGGATCGCGGCTTCGCTGGCCCCGTAGTCGTCGGCGATGGCGGCCATGTCGAGCGCGTCGGTGAAGAGGACGCCGTCGAAGCCCAGGTCGTCGCGCAGCATGTCCGTCATGAAGTACGGCGAGAGCGTGGCGGGCGGGGCTCCGGCGCCGAGGATGCCGGGGGCCGCGACGTGCGCCGTCATCACCCCGTCGACGCCCTCCGCGATCGCGCGGCGGAAGGGGACGAGTTCGAGGCTGTCGAGGCGGGCGCGGTCGCCGGGAATGACCGGGAGGGCGACGTGGGAATCCGTCCCGGTGTCGCCGTGGCCGGGGAAGTGCTTGGCGGTGGCGAGCAGGCCGGCTTCGTGCGCGCCCCGGATGAACGCCGCGCCCAGGGCCGCCACGCGCTCCGGGTCCTCCCCGAAGGAGCGCGTGTTGATGATGGGGTTGGCGGGGTTGTTGTTGACGTCGAGCACGGGCGCGAAGGCGATGTGGACGCCGAGGGCCCGCGCCTCGATGCCGGTGATGCGGCCGGCGGAGTATGCGTAGTCCTCATCGTCCGCGGCGCCGAGCGCCATTGCCGGGGGGAGGACGGTCGCGCCGGGCATCTCGAGCATGTTCGGCAGCGCGTATACACGCCGCTCACGCGGAACCCGGCGCCGGACTCGAAGTCCGCGGCGACGAGCAGGGGGACGTCGGCGGAGGCCTGCAGCCGGTTCAGCCGCGCGGCGTATCCGAGGGGGGTCCCGAGCGAGATCACGATCCCGCCGATCGCGTCGTCCCTCACGAGGGATTCGATCCGCGTGAACTCCTCGTCGTCGCTCGGCGCGTAGCCGCCGCTCATCCACACCATCACGAGCTGCGCCACCCGCTCGCGCAGGCTGAGACCGGCGAGCGTCTCGTCGACCCAGGCCCGCGCCTCGGCGGCAGCGGGGGCGGCAGCGTCGGGGGCGGCAGCGTCGGCAGCGCGTCGGGGGCGGCAGCGGGCGCGGCAGCGGGCGCGGCCGGGGCGGCGGGGGCCGCGCTGGCTGGAACCGAACCATCGGGGCCCGGGCCGGCGGGGCCCGCGCCCGCGGGGTTGGCGGAGGAGCGGCAGGCGAACGAGCCGGCGGCCAGGAGAGTGGCCAATCCGAGGGCCACGACCGTCCTCCGCCGCCCCTCCCGCTTTCGGGGGCCGCTCCACGTCTCTAGTCTCCGCACCATGTCGACCTCCGCCCGCCCCGCGTCTCGCGCTCGCTGCCCCGAACCTACGCGGCGCGAGATGAATCCGCTCGCCGGTTTCCTCTCCCTTCTTCTCCTTCTCACAATCGCGGCGTGCGGAGGGCCGGAATCGGGCGCCGAGAGCGGCGGAGCGGAGGCCGAATCCGCGGCGGGAGCGGCAGGGACGCGACCGCATCGACGGTGCGGCCCGGCATCGATGTGCTGCTCGCCGATTCCTCCCATCTCATCGACGGGCGGCGCGTGGGGCTGATCACGAACCGGAGCGGCGTGGGGCGCGACGGCACGAGTGCCATCGACCTCCTGCACGGCTACGCGAACGCGGAACTCACGGCGCTCTTCGCGCCCGAGCACGGGATCCGGGGCACGGAAGCGGAGGGCTCCGCGATCGACGACGCGACGGACGAAGGGACGGGGCTGCCGATCTACTCGCTGTACGGCGAGACGCGGGCGCCCACGCCGGAGATGCTCGCTTCGATCGACGTGCTCGCGTTCGATATCCAGGACATCGGCTCGCGCTACTACACGTACGTCTCGACGATGGCGCTCGCGATGGAGGCGGCGGGGCGCGCGGGCATCCCCATGATCGTCCTCGACCGCCCGAATCCGATCGGCGGCCTCACGCAGGGTCCCGTGCTGGACCCCGCCTTCGCGACCTTCGTCGGCCTGTACCCGGTGCCCGTGCGGCACGGACTCACGGCGGGAGAACTCGCGCGCCTGTACCGGGGAGCGTTCGGCGTGGAGGTGGAGTTGCACGTCGTCCCGGCCGCGGGCTGGTCCGCGGACCGCTGGTTCGACGAGACGGGCCTTCCCTGGATCGCGCCGTCGCTCAACATGCCTTCGCTGGAGAGCGCCACGCACTATCCCGGCACCTGTCTGTTCGAGGGGACCAACCTCTCCGTCGGCCGCGGGACGCCGACCGCGTTCCAGGTGCTGGGCGCGCCGTGGCTGGACGGCGAAGCCTGGGTGGCGGAGATCGGGGCCGTGGCGGGCGCGGAGACGGCGGCGGGCATCGTGCGCCTGCCGGGGGTCGAGATCCGGGCGGTCGCGTTCACGCCGGAGTCGCCGAGCGACGGACGGTTCGGGGGGGAGGAGATCTCCGGGATCCGCCTCACGGTGACGGACCGGTCGGCCTACGATCCGGTGCGGACGGCGGTGGCGGCGCTGCTCGCCGCGCGCCGGCTCTCCGGCGACGCCTGGGAGTGGAGGGTGCGGCACTTCGACCGCCTCGCGGGCTCGGACGGCCTGCGGCTCGCCATCGATCGCGGCGCCCCGCTCGACGAAATCACTCGGAGTGGGCGGCCGACGTCGCCGCCTTCGAGTCGCTCCGCGCCCCCTACCTGCTCTACCCCCGCTGACGTTCCCGCGGGAACGCGGGGGCTACCTCGGGACGATGATCCGGGCGGCCAGCGGCGAGACCTTCGCCTCCATCGGGGTCTCGCCGCGCGGATCGCCGTCGATCTCTATGGCGACGGGCGGATCGGCCTCGATGCGGACGCTGCGGGCCTGGAAGTAGATGATCTTGTCGTCCCCCGAGAACCGGTTTCGCGTGACGCGCCAGATGATGCGGGCGACCTCCGGGAGGTTGCTCGGGGCGTAGATGCACACGTCGATGAGGCCGTCCTGGAACGAGGCCCCGGGCGCCATCCGGAACTCCACGGGAAGGGGGCCGGCTCCGAGCTGGCCCGCGTTCGCGACGAGCACCATCGACGCCTTCACCTTCACCTCCTGGTCGTCGGCGGTGATCCGGAAGTCGGCGCCGGGGCGGTTGATGACGTTCTTGAGTCCGCTGTAGATGTAGGCGCCGAAGCCGAGGCGGCTCTTGAGTTCGGCGGTGGCGTCGGCCATGACCTGCGCGTCGAGGCCCGCGCCGGCCATGAGCGCGAACGTCTCGCCGTTCGCCTCCGCGAGGTCGATGCTCGTCACCCTTCCCTCGACCGCGACCCGCACGCTGTCCTCCAGCGACGTGGGAATGTCGAAGTTGAGGGCGAGTTGATTGGCGGTGCCGAAGGGGACGATCGCCACGGGCACGGCCGTTCCGGCGACGCCGCGCAGGGCCACGCTCACGGTGCCGTCGCCCCCGGCCGCGACGATGGCCCGGTATCCGCGCTCCGCGGCCTGGCGGGCGACCTCCAGACCTTCCTCGGAATCCGCGGCCTCGACGATGTCGAAGGGGACGCCCCGCGCGGCGAAGGCGCCTCCCAGCCGGCGGCGCAGCGTCTCGGGCCCCGTGGTGCCGCCGCCCGCGCCGGGGTTGAGGAGCACGAGGAATCGCTCCGAATCGGGATACAGGTGCGCGCCGGACATGTTACCGGGGATCCTCGTCGGGGTCCTCTTCGGAATCGCGCCGGAGCCTGCGCCGAACTCCCACTCGCGGAAGAGGAAGAGGCTGTAGGTGCGGTCGTTGGCGACGTTCGTGCCCACGCTGAGCCCGAACAGCCGCTCGTCGAACCGGCTCGCGGTGCCGGCTTCGACGGACCAGCCGGGGAGGAACGCCCAGTCCAGGGCCGCCCTCGGAGGCCCGCCGCCCAGCGGCTGCCAGTAGGAGAGGAAGAGCGCGTTGGTCGCATACAACCCGACTTCCAGCGCCGTGCGCTCGAACAGGCTCCGGTTCGCGACGCCACCGCCGCCGCGCCCGGCCGCGATCGACGTCAGGTTGAAGTAGGTGATGCCGGTCGCCTCGAGCACGGACGTGAGCCCGGAACTCAGCGGACCGAAGACGAGCTGCTGCCCCACCCTCTGGGCCAGTTGGGGGTCCGCGGAGCGGTAGCACGGCGTCCCGACCGCGAGCAGGCAGTACTGGTCGGTGTCGCTCATGGTGCGGGTTGCTCGTCAGGAGGAGCTCCGGCTCGGTGGCGGTCCCGGTAACCCGGGCCTCGACGAACACGGGACCGTCGATGGTCCGGTCCCGGTATTCGGCGGTGATGTCGATGATGGGATTGAAGCCGGCGTCCCCGACGAACTGCATGCTTCCCGCGGTGATCCGGAGCGGGCGGACATAGGGCGGCACGCGGTCGAAGAAGTAGGTGCCCCGGGGCATCTCGGCGCTTCCGCTGATGTCGAGGACATCGAGGCGGCGGTCCATGTAGACGGCAATCCCCTCCCCCGTGACCTCCGCATTGAGGCTGGCCGACAGCAGGGAGAGGCCGGAGCCGAGATCGACGTTCGCGTCCAGGACGAGATTGTCGAGGAACGGGTTCCGGAACTGTGCCAGCACGCCTTCCGCGGACGCGTCGAGGAAATCGAACACCCCCACGTCGCCGGGATTGAAGACCTCGAGTCCGCGGAGGAACTCGTCCTGCTCGAGGTACCCGTCGGAGAGGACGACGTCGGCGGTCACCCACGGCCTCGCGTAGGCGCTGTCGAGCCGCGCGCGGCCGCTCACGGCGAACTCCATGTCGTTGCGCACGATGCCGTGGAACTCGTCCGCGTCGAAGTCGAGGGCGAAGACGGGGTTGGTGATCCGGGCGATGTCCACGGTGCCCCGCGTCCGCAGCGAACCGCCGAGATCCGACCCCACGTGGGCGGAATCGACGAAGGCGAGCGAGGAGCCCCGGAAGGTGATCCCGGCGCCGACATCGGTGAGCCAGACTCCGAGGTCCGGCACCCAGCCCCTGCCGTTCACGAGGCGCAGGGCGCCGTCGTAGCGCAGGGCGGCGGGGGCGCCGCGAATCGAGAAGTCGCTCTCGGCGATGCCGGTCACCTCCTCGAAGGTCGGCAGCACGAGTTCGACGAGCGCCAGCGGGAGGCGGTCGCCGGTCAGGTCGAGGTCGAACGGGTCGTCGAGGAGGCGGCGTTCCACGGGGAGGATCGCGAGATCCGTCGCCACGGAGCCGCCGAGTCGTCCCAGGAGGTCGCCGCCGTCGACGAGGTCGATCTCTCCCGCGAGTTCGCGGGCGGCGTAGCGGACGCGCGCGTTCAGCGCATCGTAGCCCTGATGCTGGAGGGACGGATCGAGGACCTCGAACTCCGCCGTCACGACGGGTTCGGCCAGCGTGCCCGTCGCCGTCACGTGCCCTCCGAACGTGCCTCCGAGGATCGGTTGCTCCGAGAGCAGGTAGCCGAACTGGTCCACGCGCACGCCCACGATCTCCACGTCGAGCGATCCCTCGCCGGCGGCGGGGATGCGGCCGTCGGCGCGGAGCCGGCCGAGTTGACCGTTCAGAAAGAGGTCCTCGACGAGCAGCGCCGAGTCGGAGTAGACGACTCTGGCCGGCGTCACGAGCGCGGACTCGAGTTTGCCGAGACGGAGGCGGAGATCCGTCAGGCCGGCGCTCCAGAGGTCGCCCCCGACGACGACGCCCCGGCCCGAGACCTCGAGGCTGGAGTCGCGCTGCGCGTAGAATTCGGCGTCCAGCGCGTCGGCGCCGGACTCGCCGGCGTCCGCGCGGGCGAGCCGCACGGCCAGCGAATCCACCCGCCGCCCGTCCAGTTCGACGTTCGTCGCGGTGAACCGGGAGCGCAGGTCGCCGATGCGCGGCGGGTCGAACAGTTCGACGCGGGCCGAGAACGCCCCGGCGCGGTAGCCGCGGAACCGCGCGTCCGAAGCCTCGATGTCGGCGTCGAGCGTGAAGTCTCCCCAGCGGCCCGTGGCGGTCCCGCGCGTCTCGAGCCGGCCTTCCAGCCCCTCCGTCGGCCGCTGGTCCTGCCGGGCCTGACCCAGCAACTCCTCGATGCTCTCGAACAGCGCTTCGCCGGCCTCGGCCGCCGCGGCGCCCGGAATCTCATCCACGAACCAGCGGTCCCAGTCGGAGAGGTCGGCAGCTGTCGCCTCGAAGGCGATCTGCCCGCTCCGGTCCTCCGCGAGCCCGAAGTCGCCCCGCGCGGAGAGCGTCCCCACGTCGGAGGCGAGGAACGCGCTGTCGATCGTCGCCACGCCGTCGGCCACCCGCAGCCGCACGCGACTGTCGAAGATCTCGGCCTGGTCCACCCGGGAGGGGAGGATTTCGACGTCGAACGCGGCCTCGAGCGTGGCGGGGTCGAGCCCCGCTCCCCGCACGCGCCCCCGGACGGCGAGCCGCGACGCCGGGGCGCCCTCGACCCACTGGTCCAGCGAGAGGTCCGTTCCCTCGATCTCGGTGTCGTAGCGCAGTTCCTCCGCCGCGAGGTCGAAGTCCCCGTTCAGCGTGAGCCGGCCGCGTTCGGATTCGAGTTCCGCCTCGAGGGCCATCGCCTCGAGACTTCCGCGCGCCCGGATGGGACCGGTGACGGTGCCCGCCAGTTCGATCCCCGAGGTCCAGGGGCGCAGCAGCGTGAGCGCCAGCGGGTTCGCGTCGATCGCCGCATCGACCTGCGACCGGGCGAGGTTCAGGAACCCGGAACCCGAGAAGCGCGAGCGGTCGCCGGCCGGCGTCAGGTGCTCGACGGCGCCGTCGAACGCGACGCCGCTGTCCTGTTCGCGGTCGAGGGTGAGGGTCCCCAGGAAGCGCCCGTCGATCCCCAGGTCCATGCCGATGAGACGGGTCCAGCGAGACTCGAAGCCGGCGACTTCCACGCCGAGGCGCCGGAGGCTCAGGAACTCCTCCCCGATGCCGACGCCGCCCCGGGCCTGCAGGCTGGACGGCGGGATGTCCGGATCGGGGTCGTGCAGGGTGAGATCGGCGACGATCAGCAGGTCGTCGACGTAGCCCGAGCCGCGCAGCGTGCCGCGCATCGTCCCCGGCGGCATCTCCGGCACCGAGTCCTGTGCGAGGAGCGGGACCAGATGCGCGAGATCGAAGGGCGCCAGCGTGACGCCGATGCGACGGAACCTGGGGCGCTCATCGAGAGTGAGGGCGAACCCTCCGGTCATGCGCGTCTCGCCGGTCCGGAAGTCGCCGTTCGTCACGTCCACGACCGCGTTGCCGCCGCGGCCGCTGAGGTCGATGGACATGGGGCCGCCACCGGTCTCCGGGAGGTCGATGGGCAGCCAGCGGAGGTCGCGGACGTCGAGCGGTTCGGCCTCCAGCGCGAACTCGAAATCGAGGCCGTTCTCGGCCATCCACCCGCCCCCGCGGATCGTCGACCGGTCCGTCTCGAACGTCTCGATGTCGAGGTGGGCCGTGTCCCCGATCGTCAGGTTCATCCGCAGGTTCGAGACATCCAGGGGCTGGTTCACGGCGAGCAGCGTGGCGGTCGCCTCCTCGACCTCGAGCATGAAGGGGGCCTCGGGATCCGTCACCCGCGCCACGGGGAACCGGCCGCGGAGGTTCGTGAGTTCGAACACGCGCTCGAATTCGCCGTCCGGCCGCTCCCGCAGGGCCCAGGGCGACTCGCCTGCCCGCGCCTCGCGCAACGCCTCCGCCTTCGCGGCGCCGGTCATGGTCTCCGTCCACGGCGCGCGGATCTCGATGCGGCCGGAAGCGACCGTCGCGTCATGCAGGAGGATGCCGAGCGCGGCTTCCGGCGCCGCGTCCGGGCCCTGGTCCTGACCCCTGGATGGGGCGAGGGAGAGGGATGCCGGGAGGAGCGAGGCCGTTGCGGGCGGCTCGGGCGGCGCGGGCGGTTCGAAGATGCGGTCGTAGTTCCAGCGGCCGTCCGGATACTGGCGCAGACGGAGGTCCAGACCGCGGGCGTGGAGCCGGCCCACGTCGAGTTGCTGCCGCAGGAGCGCCAGCGGGTCGTGCTCCATCGTGACGGTGTCGAGCGCCAGGAACAGTTCCCCCTCCGCGTCGAGGATCTCGAAGCGGGAGACGGTGAGGTCGCTGAGGAGATTGCCCGAGATCGCGGGGCCGATGCGCACCTCCCCGTTCACGCTGCGGGCGAGGGCGTTCTCGAGCAGCGAGAGGGCGGCGTCCCGGCCCCCGGCGGTCTGCGTGACCCCGATGAAGACGCCGAGCACGACCAGGCTCGCGACGACGGCCAGCGGCAGGGCGATGCGGCGCCGCCGCGGTGCCGGCGCGGACCCGTCCGAGCCGGACGCGCTCAAAATGCTTCTCCGATGGATACGTGGATCTGCACGCGGCGCCAGAGTTCGAGCAGGGGGTGCGGATCGTCGAACCGGAAGGGGTCGAACAACACGGGCTGCGGCATCTGGACCAAGGTTCCGTCCTCCGTGGATACAATCGCCGGTAACTCGGTCGCGAAGGTTGTATTGTACCCGATATCGAGCCGGATGGAACCGATCGGGCTCGCGTAGCGGAGTCCCATGCCGGGCGTCCACTGGAGCTTTCGAAGCTCCGTGAGCCGCTGCGAGACGCTTCCGGCGTCCCCGAAGAAGACGAGACTCCACCGGTCGCTGAGGTAGCGGCGCAGTTCGATGCTCAGTTCCAGGTGGGCGTCGCCGCCGCGCGGCCGAGGGTCGAAGGCGCCGGGGTCCTGCGTCGCGAGCCGTTCGACGCACGCCTCGAAGTCTCCCGCCGGGCAGTCCTCCGCCTCATCGGCCACGAGCACGCGGGGGCCGAGGAGGTTCGGGCCCACGCCGCGGACGCTCTGCGAGCCGCCGACGAAGAAGCGCCGGGACGGATGGATGAGCCGGTCGGTCCGGGGCGCGCCGGGCGTGAAGATGCGGGTACCGGGGAAGCGGACGATTCCCGTCCGGGCGCGCGCGGCAATCACGAGGCCGGGTTCGAGTTCCCGGAAGAGGGCGGCCTGCGCCACGATCCGCGCGTACCGGTACTGCGAGCCCGTCATCTCGTGGGCGACCTCCCCCTCCGCCGTCAGGTAGTAGCCGCGGGTCGGGCGGAGCGCGTCGTCCGTCTCGTTGTAGAGCCCGGAGAGGGTGAGGGGCGCCAGCCAGCGCGACCGCGACACGGTGACGATGTCCTCGGGCTCGCAGAAACCGAAGTTGATGCAGAAGAAGATGTCCGCGGACTGCTCGCCGAAGCCGGTGTAGCCCGGCGAGTACGAGAGGGTGGCCGACATCCTGGGCCCGAGTCGGCGCGTGAGGCCGATCTCGGCGCCGAAACCCTCCTGGATGAAGACGTCGGGGATCGTCTCCCGTTCGACGAAGACCCGGGCGCTGAAGCTGTTCTCGGCGGAAAGGGCGACGGGGATGAGCAGTTCCGCCTGCAGCAGGTAGTTCAGCGTGCGGAAGTCGCGGTCGGCGCCCACCTGGGAGCAGGGGAAGGACCCGTCGAACTGGTCCGCGAAGATGTTCCCGAGCTGGCCGGTGAACTCCAGCCGCCGGCCCCCGCCGAAGAGGTTGCGGTGCGTCAGCCGCGTTTCGGTCCGGAGGCACTGGTCGGTGCTCCACCCGAACCCGACGCGGGTGGCCAGCGGTGGGGCCGGCGTGACCTGGACGACGAGATCCAGCGCCGAGTCGGCGGTGGCGGCCTCGGGCGGCGGCGATTCCCGGCGGATCGAGGCGAAGCGGATGGCCTCGAGGCCGAAGAGGTTCCGCTGCCCCTCCTGCTCGGCCTCCTGGTTGTAGTAGTCGCCGGCGCGCAGGGTGAAGAGGTCGCGGATCACATCCTCGCCGATCGTCTCGCCGCCCTCGATCCGGACCTCCCTCAGTCGGTAGCGGGCGCCGGGGCGGACGTCGAGCGCCACCTGCGCGGTCCCGTCCAGCCCGCGGGCGAAGTCCTCCAGCGCCATGGCGTTGACGTAGCCCTGCCGGCGCAGCGAACCGATGAGGCTGTCCACGCCGGCCTGGAGCCTCCCGCGGTCGAAGGGATCGCCGACGCCGATGTCCACGAGGCCCGCGGCTTCTTCCGCGCCGAGGGCTTCGGGCAGCCCCTCGATGGAGAACTCGTCGATGAGGGTCGCGGGACCTTCCTCGATGATGAACGAGACGCTGGCGTCGACGCCGTTCGTGCGGACGACGTGGCGGACGTCCGCCTCGAAGTGGCCGCGGAAGTTGTAGTACAGGCGGAGCCGGTCGGCGTCGATCCGGACGTCGAGCGTGTCCAGATAGGCCCGGCGGTGCGCGAACCCCCAGTTCGTCAGCAGGCAGAAGGGAGACAGCAGGAGGCTCGTGCATTCGGTGCTGCGCGTAACGATCACCGCGCGCAACTCGCCGTCGGAGAGCGTCTCGTTGCCGCGGAAGCGGAGGGAATTGACTTCGGCGCGGCGCGGTCCCGCCTCGCCGGCCGCCTGCCCGCTGAGGGGAGACGGCCCGAGGTGCGGCGACGGCCCGACGAACGAAGGCGGCCCTGCGAGGGTGACGGCCAGCGCCAGCCCGGCCAGAGCCGCGGGTTTCACACCGCCGCCTCTGCGGCCCGGCGGCGCAGCCGGAGGACGAGCGCGATGCCCCCCGCGAGCAGCAGGACCGAGATCACCTGGGCGAGCGTGAAGCCTCCGAAGAAGCGGTCGTCCTTGGCGCGGAAGATCTCGATGACGAAGCGCTCGACCGCGGCCATCGCGAGCCACATGCCGAACAGCCACCCCTGCACGTGCGGGTGCCGCCGCAGCCGCCACAGGATGAAGAAGATGACGAGCGAGAGTCCCGTCTCGTAGAGCTGCGTGGGGTGGACGGAGAGGACCGTGGCGTCCGGGATCGCGGGGTCCACGTCCGCCCCGAAACCCCGCAGGTTGCCGGCGGTCGTGGGCGGAAGGCCGTTGGGGAAGGCGATGCCGACCCACGATTCCGTCGGGCGCCCGTAGTCGTCGCCGACGAGGAAGCAGCCGATGCGGCCGATGCCGTAGGCGAGCGGAAGCGCCGGCGCGATCGCGTCGACCCCGAGGCCGGGGGTGACGGGGCTTCGGCGCAGCACCCACATGACGCCGAGGAACCCGCCGATGAACCCGCCGTACCAGACGAGCCCGCTGCGCGAGAAGATCATCCCCAGCGGATCGAGCGCCGTGCGGTCCCAGTAGAGGAGCACGTAGTAGATCTTCGCCCCGACGATGCCGCCGATCAGCGCGCCCAGCAGCATGTCCGCGGCGAGTTCGCGCCCGGCGCCGAGGCGCGCCGTCTCCGCGCGCAGGACCAGGTACCCGCACAGGAAGGCGAGCGCCATCATGACTCCGAAGGTCGTGATGGTGAACTCGCCGAGAACCGGCAGCGTCACTGTGAAGAGTTCGGGATACACGTCTGGCACGCTCCTCGTTGGCTGCGGTGCTGCTCGTTGGCGGTCCCGGCTTCCGCGCCGGCCTCTATGCGAGGCCGGGAAAGGCGAGCGCCGCTTCGGCGTTGAGCGACCACGGGCTGCGTTCCCCTCTCGCCAGGCGGAACCGCGCGGCCGCGGCGATCATCGCCGCGTTGTCCGTCGCGAGGCGGGGAGACGGGGCGTACAGCTCCCCGGACGAACCCAGACGCTCGGCTAAACCTTCACGAAGACGGGAGTTCCGCGCCACTCCCCCGCCCAGCACGACCCGCCGGCAGCCCGTCTGTTCCACGGCGCGCCGCGTCTTCTCGGCGAGGACGTCGACCACGGCCTCCTGAAACTCCGCCGCGAGGTCGTCGACGGCGTCGGCGAGGCCGTCCTCCGCTTCGAGTTGTTCGGCGATCCGCGCCACGGCGGTCTTGAGGCCGGAAAAGGACATGTCGTAGTACGCGGGATCGCCGGGCAGGTCGCGCCGGCTCAGCATCGGGCGCGGGAGCCGGAAACGTCCCGCCGCGCCCCCGGCCGCCGCGCTCCGCTCCGCCGCGCGCTGGATCTCGGGGCCGCCGGGATACGGCAGTCCGAGCCGGCGCGCGACCTTGTCGAACGCCTCGCCCGCCGCGTCGTCCCGCGTCTGGCCCAGGAGGCGGTAGCGTCCCCATGCGTGCGCCTCCAGCAGGAGCGTGTGTCCGCCCGATACGAGGAGGCCGATGAAGGGGGGATGCGCGCCCTCGTGCTCGAGCGCGGTGCCGAACAGGTGACCCTCCATGTGGTGGACGCCGAGGAGGGGAAGCCCGCGCGCGAAGGCGTAGGCCTTGGCCCAGTTCACGCCCGCGAGCAGGGCGCCGACCAGCCCGGGGCCGGCCGTGACGCCGACGCCGGCGAGGTCCTCGTGGCCGACCTCCGCCTCGCGCATGGCGTGCCGCACCATCGCGTCGAGCGAGCGGATGTGTTCGCGGGCGGCGATCTCCGGCACGACGCCCCCGAACGCGGCGTGCGCGTCCTGCGAGGCGATCGCGAGACCCCGGATCCCGTGCTCGTCCACGACGGCGGCCGAGGTTTCATCGCACGAGGTCTCGATCCCGAGCACGGGCCCGCCCCGGAAGCCGGCGGCCGGCGCGTCTATCGGTCGGACGGGTCGGAGGCGATGCCCGCGCTCACCCGCTCCGGAACGAGGTCGATCGTCACCGTGCCGGCCAGGGATTCGGGCAACTCGGCGCGCACGGGATAGGAGCCGGTCGATTCGAAGGAATTGGGGATGTCGACCGTCACGCGCACGTCCCCCGGATCGAGTCCGTCCACGACGGCCGCGGGGCCGGTGAGGGCCACGGTGATGGAGGGCGGATCCACCGCGGCCATGAGGGCCCGTGGCCCCGTGGTGACGACTTCGATCGAGAACAGGCGGGTGCGGAGGGAGTCGACGTCGACGGTCGCGATCACGGAGGCGGGCTCGACCGAGAGCCCGGCGAGATCCGGCGGCAGGGCGATCTCGAGCTGCTGGGTCACGCGCGTGGAGACCGCGCCCACCTCGAGCGTGGCCGTCGTCACCTCGGAGATCTGGTTGACGAAGGACGCGGGCCCCTGGATCCACACGCTGTCGGGGGCGACCTGCATGCCGACGACGAGCACGCCCGGCGCCGCCCTCGCGTCCGTCCGGCCGGAGACCGCGACCCGCTTCCCCACCCTCTCCTCGAGATAGACGGTGACGGCTCCCGGAGAGACGCCCACGGGATCGAGCCCGAGTTCGCCGTTGTAGATGACCTCCGAGGCGGAGAGCGGAACCTGGACCACCGTGTCCTCGACCTGGTCGAGCACCTTCCGGATCACGGGCCTCTCGAAGCGCGCGGCGAACACCTGGTTGCGGCGGCCGCGGAAGGTCGTCGCGATCTCGGAGGGCCGCACCTCGCGCAGACTCCACGCGGAATCGCTCACCTGGATCTCGAGGAGCGTCGACACGGACTGCTCGGCGATCTCGGCGTCGGCCGACACGCTGAGCCAGAGGAGCACCGACAGCACGATGGCCGCGACCTTGTAGGGCCAGTTCTTCGTGAACACGCTCTTGAAGTCCATCTAGCCCTCTCCTGGCGCCTCCCCGTTTCCGGGGGTCGGGGGAACCGTGTCGGGGACGGCGTCCCGCGCGAGATCCACGGCGTCCCGCGCCAGATCCGCGGTGGCCGAGTCGGGCGGCGTCCCGGACACGATCACGGAGACGAACCCCTCCCCGCGGAGGGCGGAGCCGGGGGCCGGACTCTGAAAGATGACGCGTCCCGGCACTTCGGGCGCCTCGACCTGGTAGCGGACGGCGCCCAGTTGGAGATCGACCTCCTCGAGGAGAAGCTCGAGGTCGTCCACGTGGCGGCCCTGAAGATCCGGCACGGAGACGATCGGCTTCCCCTGGCTGACGAAGAGGCGGACGCGGGCGGGGAGAGGGAGGCTCGTCCCCGCGGCGGGCTCGGACCGGATCGCGCCGGCGACGGCGCTCTCGTCGGTTTCCTCGACATCGATCTCGAAGCCGAGCCGGGTGAGGAGGGTCGCGGCCTGGCCGCTCGGAAGTCCGGCGAGATCGGGCACGCGGCGCGTTTCGATGCCGGCGCTCGTCGTGAGCACGACGGTGTCCCCGGCGCGGGCGAACTGGCCGGGGAGCGGGCGCTGGGCGACGACGGCGCCGGCGGGGATCTCGGTGTGATGGAGACGGCCCTGCTCGGTGGAGACGAGCCCCAGCGCGGAGAGGCGGGCGCCGGCCTCGGCCCGGGGGACGCCCGTGAGATCCGGGATCGCGGTGAAGTCCACGTCGGTCGGATCTGCCGCCGCCGGGAAGAGCCGGATCGCGGCGAACGCGTAGCCGATGCCGAACATGGCGGCGAAGAGGAGGACCAGGCGCAGGAGTCTCACGGGGCCCTCACGCGATCCGCCGCAGGCGCGCCGCGTAGGCGCCGTCCGTGCCGGTCAGCCACGGGCGCACGAAGAGGTCGCCGCGCGGCGTCGTGCAGTCGTCGCGCGCGCCCGCCGGGGGCGGCTCGCGCCGGTAGTCGGGCCTGCGGTCCAGAAAGGCGTCCACCTGTTCTTCGTTCTCCTCGCGTTCGAGCGAACACGTGCTGTACACGAGCAGCCCGCCGGGCCGCACGGCCGCGGCGCACGCGTCCACGATCTCGCGCTGCAGGGCCACGAGGTCGTCGAGGCCTCGCTGCCCGAGCCGCCAGCGGGCGTCGGCCCGCCGCCGCAGGACCCCGGTGCCGGTGCAGGGCACGTCGGCCAGCACGGTCCCGGCCTCGGCGACCGGAAGCCGCCGCGCGTCGGCGACCGCCAGGCTCACCGGCAACCCGAGCCGGCGGGCCGGCGCGCCGAGGCGGGCCAGCCGCCGGGGCGAGATGTCGAGCGCCACGACGGGCACGCCGCCCGCCGCGGCGAGCCCGAGGGCCTTCGTGCCCGGGGCCGCGCACACGTCGAGCACCGGCTCGCCGAGCCGGCCGCCTGTGTAATCTACCACGGCGGAGGCCGCAGGGTCCTGAATCACGGCCCGCAGGCCGGCCAGCGCCGTCTGCGGCAGGCCGCTTTCGAGCCGGAAGGAGCGCGGCCAGCCGGGGACGGCCTCGAGTTCCACGCCGTCGGGCGGCGCCGGCTCCTCCCCGCTCAGCATGCGGACGACGACGTCCGGCGGGCGGTTCTGGTGCTCGACGAGCCGCCGCACATCCCCCAGCTCCCAGCGCGCCAGCCACCGCCGCACGAGCCACTCCGGATGCGAGCCCCAGGAGCACAGGTGCCCCACCGGATCCTCGTCCGGATCGGGGAAGGGGTCGGCGTCGCGGCGCCTCGCGAGCGCGCGGAGCACGGCGTTCACGTACCCCGCGCGGCCGCGCCCCAGCGCCGCACGCGCCGCGCCGACGGTCTCGCCCACCGCGGCGTGGTCCGGCGTCCGCAACTCCGTCAACTGGTACGCGCCGACGCGAAGCCAGTCGCGCACCGCGCGGTCCATGCGGGACGGGCGGCCGGTCCGCGCACGCCCGGATCCAGGCGTCGAGGCGGGCGCGCAGGCGGAGGCAGCCGAAGGCGATGTCCAGCGCGAGTCCGCGGTCGGCCGGGTCCACGTCCGGGAGGATGCGCGACGCCGCGCGGTCGGAGCGCGTCCCGCGCCGCACCTCGCCCAGAATCCGGTGGGCCGCCGCGCGGGGGTTCAAGCCGGCGGCGGCACGCCCTCGAGCGGGCTCGAAGGCACCGCCCATTCGCGTCGGGGCATGCGGCCGGCGACCCAGGCGCGCCGACCGGCGTCCACCGCCAGCCGCATGGCGCGGGCCATCTCCACCGGATCCTCCGCCTCGGCGATCGCCGTGTTCATGAGGATCCCGTCCACCCCCTGCTCCATCGTCGCGCAGGCGTCGGACGCGGTGCCCACGCCGGCGTCGACGATGACCGGAACGGACAGGCGCGACTTGATGATGCGGATGTTGAGCGGGTTCAGGAGCCCGAGACCGCTCCCGATGGGCGAGGCGAGCGGCATCACCGCGGCCGCCCCGGCCTCCTCGAGCCGCAGCGCCGTGATGAGGTCGTCGTTCGTGTACGGGAGCACGACGAACCCCTCCGCCACGAGCACGCGCGTGGCCTCGATCAGCTCCTCGGTGTGCGGGAGGAGCGTGTCGGGGTCGCCGATGACTTCGAGCTTCACCCAGTCGCTCATTCCCGACGCCCGCCCCAGCCGCGCCGCGCGGATCGCCTCCTCGGCGCTGTAGCAGGCGGCGGTGTTCGGCAGGAGGCTGAACTCGTCCGGGCTCAGCGTGCGGAGGATGTCGTCGCGGTCCGGGTTCTCGATGTCGACCCGGCGCACCGCGACCGTCACCATGTCGGCGCCGGAGGCCCGGATCGCTTCGAGCATGATTTCGGGACTCGGGTACTTCCCCGTTCCGACGATGAGCCGCGAAGCGAACGTGCGGCCGGCGATTTCGAGCGGCGCCATCTCATCCGCCTCCCACGAAATGGACGAGTTCGACGCGGTCCCCCGCTTCCAGCCGCGCGCTCTCGGTCTCGGGCGGCCGGACGATGCGCCGGTTGAGTTCGACGACGAGCGTGCGCCCATCGAGGTCGAGGTCCCGGAGCAGCGTCGCGACGGACGTTCCCGCGGGAACGTCTCGCTCCCGTCCGTTCACCTGTATCCGTATCTCCATGATCTCCATCAGGTCCGGTTCCGGTCCAGCATGTCCAGCCGTCCGCGAAGGTCGAGCGCGGCTCGCTCCGGGTCGGCCGCGGACCACACGGCCCGCCCCACCACGATGCCGTGCGCGCCGGCCTCCGTCACCTCCTCGACCCGATCCGCGTTCACGCCTCCGATCGCGAGGATCGGGGGCGGACGCCGGGCGGACGGCCGGTGAACGGCAAGGCGGTGGGCGGCGAGTCGGCGGCGGACCGCGGACACGGCGGCGGGACCGCTTCCCTCGACCCCCGGGTGCGAGGGCGTCGCGTAGATCGTGCCGAGCACGAGGTAGTCGGCGCCCTCCCGGGCGGCCCGCAGCGCGCCCTCCGCATCGTGCACGGAGGCCCCGATCGCGAGGCTCCCCGCGCACGCCCGGATCACCCGGCGCGTCTCCTCCACCCCGAGCGCCGTGCGCCCAAGTTGTACGGCCCGCGCACCCGCCGCCAGCGCCACATCCGGCCGCCCGTTCACGACGAGCCAGCTCCCGGCGCGCGACGCGATCGGGGCGAGCCGGTCCGCGATTTCGAACAGGCGGCGAGTGCCGATCCGGGCCCGCAGATGGACCGCGACGGGGGCCGCACGCTCCAGCAGGCGTTCGACCGCCGTCAGCCCGGCCGGGCCGTGCGGGCCGCCCAGTTCGCGCTCGGAGACGAGGACGTGCAATCGCGGGAGGCGTGGCTCAGTCGAAGCGGACCTCCCTCGCATCCGGGAGGCCCCGCACCCACTCGGCCGCGCTCATGCGGCGGCGGCCGGCCGGCTTCACGGCGCCCACGGTGAGCGTGCCCGACCCGGTCGCGACGCGCAGCCCCCGCGCGGGATCGGCCCGGACGACCGTTCCCGGCTCGCCGCCGTCCGCGCGGGGGCCGTCGACGCCCGGCTCGAAGCACTGCAGGGTCCGCCCGGCGAGGGCGGCGGGCGCGGCCAGCGAGGTCCACGCGGCGGGCCAGGGGTCGCAGCCCCGCAGCCAGTTCGCGACTTCGGCCGCGGGGCGGGACCAGTCGATGCGCGCGGTCTCGCGGTCGAGCTTCGGCGCCCACGTCGCGCGCGCGTCGTCCTGCGGCTTCTCCACCGCCCGCCCCGAGGCCAGGTCCTCGAGCACGGCGACGAGCCGCGCGCCCCCCGCCTCCGCGGCCTCCGCGTACAGTTCCCCGGCCGTCATCGCCGCCGGGATGGGGATGCGGGTCTGTCCGAGCACGGGGCCGGCGTCGAGCGCCGCGACCATGCGCTGGATGCTGACCCCGGACTCGCGGTGCCCCCGGATGATGGCCCAGTTGATGGGCGCCGCGCCGCGCAGCTCCGGCAGGAGCGACGCGTGCACGTTCAGCGACCCGAGCGGCGGCAGGTCCAGCGCCGGCGGCGGGAGGAGACGGCCGTACGCCGCGACGACGGAGATGTCGGGACGCAGGCGGCGGGCGGCGGCGAGGAAGGCCTCCTCGCCGGGACGTTCGGGCTGGAGGACGGGCACGCCGGCCTCGAGCGCCCACGCCTTCACGGCACTTGTCCGCGGACGCCTCCCCCGGCCGGCGGGCCGGTCCGGGTTCGTGACGACGCCCGCGATGTCGTGCCCCGCCCCCCGCATCGCTTCCAGCGAGGGGAGCCCGAACTCCGGCGTACCCCAGAAGAGAACCCTCATGCCGCCCTCATGCCGCCCCGACCCGCTTCAGTCCCGCTCCTGTTTCCGCCACTTCGCGAGCAGGATCTTGCGCTTGAGCGGACTCACGCGGTCCAGGAAGAGGATCCCGTCCAGGTGGTCCTTCTCGTGCTGGATGCAGCGGCTCAGAATGCCTTCGGCGCGGACCTCCACCGGCTCTCCGTCGAGTCCGAGGCCGCGGGCGACGATGGACTCGCTGCGCTCGACGGTCTCCGCCAGTCCGGGGATGCTCAGGCACCCCTCCTCCTCCTTCACCGCGCCCTCCTCCTCGACGATCTCGGGGTTCACGAGAACGCCGGGCGAGATCCCCTCCTGGCGCACGTCGTACACGAAGAGGCGGATCGGCACCCCCACCTGGGGCGCCGCGAGGCCGATGCCGTCCGCGTCGTACATCGTCTCCTGCATGTCGGCGGCGAGCCGGCGGACCTCATCGTCGATCTCCGTCACGGGGGCGCATTTCTCCCGCAGGACGGGGTCTCCGTAGAGGCGGATGTCGAGGATCACGGCCGGGCCACGCGTCGAACGTGGACCGCTAGTTGACTCTTCCGATCTTGGAGCGCTCGACTTCGACCCGGGTGTCGCCGCTCTTGATCGTCACGATGTCGTTCGTGAGGTGGACGATCTCGCCCACGATGCCGCCGATCGTCGAGACCTTGTCCCCCCGCTTGAGGTTCTTGACCATCTCCTGGTGCTCCTTCTGCTGCTTCCGCTGCGGACGGAAGAAGATGAAGTAGAAGATGGCGATGAATCCGAACATCATCATCATGGTGGCGGCCGGATTCGCCGTCCCTCCCTCGGGGGAGGCCATGAGGTTCAGGATCAGCATGGTCCGTCCTCACCTTCCTGTTCGGTCTGTTCGGTCGCGGGGCGCGGGGAACCGCGCCGGTAGGTGGAGAGCCAGTCGTCGGCCCAGCGGTCGTATTCGCCCCGGAGGATCGCCGCGCGCGCCTGTGAAGTCAATCGGATCAGGAAGCGCACGTTGTGCAGCGAGAGGAGCCGCAGGCCGAGCAGTTCGTTGCTCACGAAGAGGTGCCGCAGGTAGGCGCGGCTGTAGTCGGTGCAGCAGGGGGCATCGCACGTCTCGTCGAGCGGGGCGGGATCGGACGCGAAGCGGGCGCCCTTGATGTTGAGGCGGCCCTCGGCCGTGAACGCGGTGCCGTTGCGCCCGTTCCGGGTCGGCGCCACGCAGTCGAACATGTCCACGCCGCGCCGCACCGCCTCGAGGACGTCGTCGGGATAGCCGACGCCCATCAGGTAGCGGGGCCGGTCGGGGGGAAGCGCGGGTTCGATGGTGTCGAGCACGCGGTGCGTCACCTCCTTCTCCTCGCCCACGGAGAGTCCGCCGATCCCGATGCCCGGCCACTCGCCCAGGGCGAGCGTGCGTTCGACGGATTCGAGGCGAAGGTCCGCGAAGGAGGCGCCCTGGACGATGGGAAAGAGGAGCCCGTCCCCTGCGGGATCCGCATCCCGATGGGCGTCCCGATGCGCATCCCTCAGCGCTTCGTGACTCGCCCGGCACCGCGCGAGCCAGGCGAGCGTGCGTTCGACCGCGGTCCGCGCGGCCTCGGGGGAGGACTCGCCGGGGGGACATTCGTCGAACGCCATGCGGATGTCGGAGCCGATCGCGGCCTGGATCTCCATCGAGAGTTCCGGCGTGAGCCGGTGCAGGCTCCCATCGAGGTGGCTGCGGAAGGTGACGCCCTCGTCGTCGATCCGGTTGATGCGGGCGAGGGAGAAGACCTGGTACCCGCCCGAATCGGTGAGGATGGGACCGTCCCATCCCATGAACCGGTGGAGTCCGCCGAGTCCTTCGAGGACGCGCGTGCCCGGCCTCAGGTAGAGGTGATAGGCGTTCCCCAGCAGGACCTCGACCCCCGCGTCGCGGAGTTCGTCCGGGGTGAGCGACTTCACCGTCCCCAGCGTCCCGACCGGCATGAAGCACGGGGTGTGGATCGTGCCGCGCGCCAGGCGGAGCGTCGCGGCGCGCGCCCGCCCGCTCGTGCCGTCGACGCTGAAACGCCCGCGGTCCGCGGGTCCGGTCGCCGAATCCGCCTCGGGAATCGGTTTCATGCGATGAGCATCGCGTCGCCGTAGGAGTAGAAGCGGTATCGCTCGCGGATCGCGTGGGCGTAGGCCGCGAGCGTGAGTTCCCGGCCCGCGAACGCCGCGACGAGCATGAGCAGGCTGGAGCGCGGAAGGTGGAAGTTCGTCACGAGCGCGTCCACCGCGCGGAAGGTGTACGGGGGACGGATGAAGAGGTCCGTCCACCCCCGCCCCGGCTCGAAGGGGCCGCCCGCGGCGACGGTCTCCAGCACGCGGCAGGAGGTCGTGCCGACGGCGAACACGCGCCCGCCCGCCGCCCGCGTCGCGTTCAGCGCCTCCGCCGCGGAGGGGGAGAAGCTGTACGCCTCGCGCGCCACCTCGTGCTCGTCGATCCGGTCCGCGGTCACGGGACGGAAGGTGCCGAACCCGACGTGGAGCGTGAGGGATACGAGGCGGACCCCGCGCGCCTCGATCGCCGCGAGCATCTCCCGCGTGAAGTGGAGCCCCGCCGTCGGCGCGGCGACGCTCCCGGACGGCGCCGAGTACACGGTCTGGTAGCGCTCCCGATCCTCGGCGTCGTCGCGCGTCTCCCGCTCGCCGCCCGTGTCGTCGCGGACGATGTACGGAGGCAGGGGGACGCGGCCGTGGCGCTGGATCAGGCTCCACGGGTCGCCGTCGCCGGCCAGCCGCACGAGGCGGGTGCCGTCGGGCGCGGAGTCGAGGATCTCGACGGCGAACCCGTCCGCGATGTCCACGGTGCGGCCGGGCTTGAGCTTGCCGCCGGGGCGGACCATCGCGCGCCAGAGGCGGGTGTCCGCCTCGTCGAAGGGGGCGAAGGGCGGGAGCTGGTCGGACTCGGGGCGGACGAGGAGGACCTCGGCGCGGGCGCCGGTCGGCTTGCGGCCCAGCAGCCGGGCCGGGAAGACGCGGCTGTCGTTGACGACGACGGCATCGCCGGCGGAGAGCCGCTCGAGCAGCGCGGGAAAGGCCGCGTCCGTGAAGCGGCCGCGCGCGCGGTCGAGCACGAGGAGGCGGCTGCCGTCGCGCCGCGCGGCCGGGCGGGCCGCGATCAGCTCGGCGGGCAACTCGTAGTCGTACGCCTCCGTCCGGCCCGCCCGCTCATCCGTCATCGCCGAACAGCGCACCCTGTGCCCCGCCCTCCGGCCCCTCCCGTTCGCTCGGGAGGGCGTAACCGAAGCGCTCGTACGCCTTCCGGGTGGCCACGCGGCCGCGCGACGTGCGCTGCATGTATCCGTTCTGGATCAGGTACGGCTCGTAGACCTCCTCGAGCGTCCCCGCGTCCTCGCCCACCGCGACCGCGAGGGAGGCGAGCCCGACCGGCCCCCCCTCGAAGGTCTCGATGATCGCCTTCAGCACGCGCGCGTCCATCTCATCGAGGCCGTACTCGTCCACGTTGAGCAGCGTGAGGCCCTTCTCCGCCGTCGCGGAATCGATCGTGCCCTCGCTCCGCACCTGCGCGTAGTCGCGGACGCGGCGCAGGAGGCGGTTCGCGATGCGGGGGGTGCCGCGCGCGCGGCGGGCGATCTCCACGGCGCCGCCGGGCGTGATCGGGATGTCGAGGAGGCTCGACGAGCGGGTGACGATGCGCGTGAGCTCCTCCGGCGGGTAGTAGCCGAGGCGCTCGACGACGCCGAAGCGCGCGCGCATCGGGGCGGTCAGGAGCCCGAAACGGGTCGTCGCGCCCACGAGCGTGAAGCGCTCGAGCTTCATCGAGAAGGTCTCCACGCGAGGTCCGTCGCCGAGTCGGATCTCGATGCGGTAGTCCTCCATCGCCGGATAGAGGAACTCCTCGATCACGGGCCGGAGGCGGTGGATCTCGTCGATGAAGAGGATCCCGCGCGGCGGGAGGTTCGTGAGCAGGCCCGCGAGGTCGCCCGGCTTCTCGAGCACGGGGCCGGAGGTGAGCTTGATCCCGACGCCGAGTTCGCCGGCGAGGAGGAGCGCGAGCGTCGTCTTCCCGAGGCCCGGCGGGCCGTAGAAGAGGGTGTGGTCGAGCGCTTCCTCGCGGCCGAGCGCCGCCTCCACGAAGACGGAGAGGCTCTCCTTGACCCGCGCCTGGCCGATGAACTCGTCGAGCCGCTGCGGGCGCAGCGAGGCGTCCGGACGCTCGTCGCTCTCGAGGGTCTCGGGCGTCGTGATCTCCGTGCGCGGAGGGGTCCCGCCGCCGGCGTCGCCCGCGTCGCCCGCGTCGCCCTGGTTCCGCGTGTCGCCGGACCGGCCCGGCGGCCCCGGCGCCGTCATACGTGCCTCAGCGCGCGGCGCACGAGTTCCTCGGCGCCGACGTCCGGGTCCCCGGCCTGCGCGAGCCCCTGCAGGGCGCGGCTGACGGCCTGCTCGCTCTGGGAGCGCGGGTAGCCGAGGCCGCGCAACGCCTGCACGGCCGCCGCGGCGACCCCATCGCCGGACACGGGGTCGTCGCCCACGTCGCCGAGGTCGTCGAGCTTGTCCGCGAGTTCGATCACGATGCGCTCGGCGGTCTTCTTGCCCACGCCGCTCACGGTCTGGAGCGTGCGGTGGTCCTTGGCCCGGATCGCGCGCACGACGCGTTCGGGCCGGAGCGCCCCGAGGATCGCGAGGGCGAGCCGCGGGCCCACGCCGCTCGGGACGCGGAGCCGCTGGAAGAGTTCGCGGTCGCGGGCGGTCTCGAACCCGAACAGCTCGAAGGCGTCGTCGCGCACGACGAGGACGGTGTGCAGTTCGACCTCGGATCCCTCGGGCGGAAGGCGTCCGGCGAGCCCGAGCGGCACGCCGATCTCGTAGCCGACGCCGTCGCCCGTGAGGACCTCGACGACGCCCTCCGCGCGCCCGATGAGTTCGCCCCGGAGCCGCCGGATCACCGGATGGGCCCGCCGAGGAGGTGGCAGAGCGCGACCGCGCAGCCGTCCGCCGCGTCCGCCGGACGCGGTGGCTCGCCGAGCCGCAGATGGTGCTTGACCATGAAGCCGACCTGCTCCTTGCTCGCGGCGCCCGTCCCCACGACGCGCTTCTTGACCTCGCGCGGCGCGTACTCGTGCACCGGCAGACCCCGCAGCGCCGCCGCGAGCACGAGGACGCCGCGGGCGTGCCCGAGCACGAGCGCCGTGCGCGCGTTCCGTCCGTGAAAGGCGCTCTCGACCGCGACGCACGTCGGCTCGAGCCGGTCGATGAGTTCGAGCGCCGCCGTATGGATCTCCACGAGGCGCCGGGGAAGATCCTCTCCCCGCGGCCGCACGACGCCGCACTCGATGAGGCGATGCGCGCCCCCTCCCGGGCGGCGCCCTTCGACGAAGCCGTATCCGGTCGCCCGCGTGCCCGGGTCGACGCCCAGCACCTTCAGGGAGCCGCTCAGCCCGCCCCCTCCGCCTCCTCCAGATCCACGTTCGTGTTCACCTTCAGCACGTCGTCATGCTCGTCGAGCGCGTGCAGAACGGCGAGCACCTTCTCCGCGTCGCGCCCCGCCAGCTTCACCGTGTTGCTGGGCACCATGGCGAGTTCCGCCTCCTCGACCGGAAGGCCGGCGTCGCGCAACGAACCGAGGACGTCGTGGAAGTCGGGCGCCGTCGTCGTCACCACGTACGTCCCGTCCTCGGACTCGAAGTTCTCCGCCCCCGCCTCGAGCGCCGCGTCGAGCGCCGCGTCCTCGTCGCACTCGTCGGCGGACACGAGGATCTGGCCCTTGCGTTCGAACATCCACGCGACGGAACCGCTCTGGCCCAGGTTGCCGCCCCGCTTGTCGAGCAGGTGCCGGAGTTCGGCCAGCGTGCGGCGGGGGTTGTCCGTCAGGCACTCGAGGTAGAGCGCCGCGCCGCCCGGCGCGTAGCCCTCGTGCGTGACCTCCTCGAAGCTCGCGCCCGGCAGGTCCCCCGTCCCGCGCCGCACCGCGCGGTCGATGTTGTCGGCCGGCATCCGCTGGCTCTTCGCGTTGTCGATCGCGGTCCGCAGGCGCGGATTGAAGTCCGGGTCTCCCCCGCCTTCCCGCGCCGCCACGGCGATCTCGCGACCGAGCTTGGAGAAGAGCTTCCCCCTGGCCTGGTCGGTCACCGCCTTCTGGCGCTTGATCTTCGACCACTTCGAATGGCCCGCCACCGGCTACCGCCCGCTCGTGTCCTGGTCCTCGTCCGCTAGTCGTCGTCGCGCTGCGACTCGGCGATCACCTTCTCCTGAACATGCGGAGGAACCTGCTCGTACGCAGCCAGGCTGCGCGTGTGCGTCGCCTTTCCGTGCGTCAGGGAGCGCAGCGCGGCGGAGTACTTGTAGAGTTCGGCCTGGGGCACGTGCGCCTTCACGACCTGCCGCCGCCCCTTCGAGTCCATGCCGAGCACGCGGCCCCGCCGCTGGTTGAGGTCTCCCATCACCTCGCCCATGTATTCCTCGGGCGTCTCGACCTCGATTTCCATGATCGGCTCGAGGATCACGGGGTTCGCGTCCCTCGCCACCTTCTGGAAGGCGATGGATCCCGCGATCTGGAAGGCGATGTCCGAGCTGTCGACGGAGTGATGCGAGCCGTCGTAGCACTCGGCCTGGAAGTCGACGAGCGGGTAGCCGGCGAGGACGCCCCGGTTCGAGGCCTCCCCGATCCCCTTCCCCACGGCCGGGACGAACTTCGTCGGGATCACGCCGCCCTTGATCGAGTCGACGAACTTGTACCCTTCCCCGCGCGGCAGCGGGCTGAGCCGGATGTGGCAGTCGCCGAACTGGCCGCGCCCGCCCGACTGCTTCTTGTGGCGCCCCTGCCCCTCCGCCGTCCTCGTGATCGTCTCGCGGTAGGCGATGTTCGGCTGGTGCGTGTCCACGTTGACCCCGTACTTCCGGGTCAACTTCGCCAGCGAGATGTTGAGGTGGATCTCCCCGAGCCCGCGGATGATCGTCTGTCCGCGCTCCGGGTCGTACCCGGAGGAGAAGGTCGGGTCCTCCTCGTGCAGCTTCGCGAGGCCGGCGCCGATCTTGTCCTCGTCGGCCCGCGTGCGGGCGGTGACGGCGAGGGAGAGATCGGGTTGGGGCCATTCGATGCCGCCGAAGGAGAGCCGGCTCCCGCTGTCGCAGAGCGTGTCCCCGGTGTGCGTGTCCTTGAGCTTGGTCACGACCCCGATGTCGCCGGGGTTCAGCGCCCCCACGTCGATGCGGCGCTCCCCGTGCGGAATCGCGAGGTGCGCGATGCGCTCGCTCGCGGAACGGTCGGGGTTCGCGAGCGTGACGCCGTTCGTGATCCGGCCGGAGAAGACGCGGAAATAGCTCAGGTCGCCGACGTGGGGTTCGGACGTCGTCTTGAAGACGAGCGCCGCCGTGGGAGACGCGGCTCCCGGCTCCAGCGACACTTCGCCGTCTCCGTCGCGCGCCGTCCGCGGGGCGGCCCGGTCGGGCGACGGGAAGAGTTCCACGATGCGGTCCATGAGGGCCGGCACTCCCGCGCTCGTCTGGCACGAACCGCAGAACACGGGGACGATGTCGCCGGAGCGCATCGCCTCCGCGAACACCTCGCCGAGCCGGCCGGGGTCGAGGTCCTCTCCCTCGAAGTAGGCCTCGAGCAGGTCGTCGTCCCCCGACACGATCGCCTCGATGAGTTCCTCCCTGAGGTCCTCCACCTCCGACGCGACGTCGGCGGGCGCATCGGCCGCGGTGGCCGCCCCCTTGTCCCCTCCCTTGGAGGCGTGGGCCTGCATCGTGAGGAGGTCGACGAAGCCGCTGAAGTCGGCGCCCGCCCCGATGGGGACGTGGACCGGCATCGCCGCCGAGGAGAGTTCCTCCCGGATCTGGGCGAGCGTGCTGCGGAAGTCCGCGTTGTCCCGGTCCATCATCGAGACGAAGACGGCGCGCGGCAGGCTCGCGGCGTCCGCGGCGGCCCACGTCTTCTCCGTCCCGACTTCGACGCCGGAGATCGCGTCGATGACGCAGATGCCGGCGTCCGCCACGCGAATTCCCGCCACGACCTCGCCCAGGAAGTCCAGGTAGCCGGGGGTGTCGATGAGGTTGATCCGCGCGCCGTTCCGGACGGCGTGGGCGACGGCGAGGTTGATCGAGATCTTCTGGCCCGTCTCTTCCGGCGTGAAGTCGGTGAGCGCGTTCCCCTTCTGGACATCGCCCTTCCGGGTGGTCCCGCCGGCGATGTAGCACATCGCGTCCACGAGCGTCGTCTTTCCGGCTCCTCCGTGCCCGAAGAAGACGACGTTGCGAAGGTTCCGCGTTTCATATTCAGAGGCGGCAGACGCCATGTATACCTCCCGTACTCTTCCGCCTGGGATGACACCGGGACTGGCGGCCCGCGACAGGCGCTTTGCTACGGCCACGGGCCGCTCCGTGCGTGACGCCCCCGGCCGGGGGGTCGCGCGGGGCGGACATTGTAGAAACCGGCGGCAAAAAACTCTAGTGGGTGCGGGTCTTCTTGCGCGTGCCCTGTGTCTGCTGGTACTGCCGGCTCACCTCGTCGAGGAAGGCGCGTTCGCGGGCCGAGAGCGAGTCCATGCCGCTGGCGCGGATCTTGTCGAGGATCCGGTCCACCTCATCCAGGGAATCCCCGTCCTCCCGGCGGCGGCGGCGCGGGGTGGGGTCCGGCGGCGGCGCGGCGCGGCGCTTCCTCCCGCGCGGGGCCACCGGCCGTTCCTTGTAGAGGAGGCGGTTGGCGAGGCGGCCGATGCGGTCTCCGTAGCGGAGATAGACGAACCCGGTCACGAGTCCGCCGAGGTGCGCCCAGTGGGCCACCCCGTCCGCCGACCCCTGTACGGTCGAGAGGAGGGTGAAGGCCCCGAGCGCGGCCACGAACCACTTCGCCGGCACGGGAAAGACGAAGTAGAGGTAGATCTTCGCGTCCGGCCAGTTGAGGGCGAAGGCCACGAGGATGCCGAAGATGGCGCCCGACGCGCCGACCATGATCGTCGGCCCCGTGAGCGAGTAGAGCAGGACGGAGAAGGCCGCCGCCCCGAGCCCGGTCACGAGATAGAAGCGGAGGAAGAACCGGCTGCCCCACTTCTGTTCGAGCGGCGGCCCGAAGAAGAAGAGGGCGAGCATGTTCATGAACACGTGCATGAAGCCGCCGTGCACGAACATGTAGGTGACGATGGTCCACGGGCGCGTGAGGAAGCCGGGGACGGCGAAGCCGAGCCAGTCGACGGCTCCGACGGGCACGATCCGCATCGCCATGAGGAGGAAGATCGCGAAGTTCGCGATCATGAGGCGCACCACCCAGCGGCTCATCGGGAAGCCGTGGCCGAAGCGGATCCCCCCGGTCTGGTACGCGGGCCGTCTCATCATCCCGCCCCCGCCTCGCCGCCGCCCTGGAGGTCGATGGCGGAGGCCAGCCGCTCGTCGCGCTCCGCGCGCTCGATCGCCAGCCGCAGGAGACGGTCGATGAGTTCGGGATAGGACACGCCGCTCGCCTCCCAGAGCTTGGGGTACATGCTGATCCGGGTGAAGCCCGGAAGCGTGTTGATCTCGTTCACCACCACTGAACCCGCCGGGATCGGGCCGCAAGCCTCCGTCGCGAGGAAGAGGTCGACCCGCGCCATCCCCTCGCAGCATAGCACGCGGAAGGCGCGCACGGCGATCTCGCGGGCCCGCGCCGTGGTCTCGGCATCGAGGTCCGCGGGGATGATCAGGTCCGCGCCATCGTGATCCAGGTATTTCGCCTCGTAGGAGTAGAAGGCGTGCGTGGGGGCGATCTCCCCCGGGACCGAGGCTTCGGGGGTCTCGTTCCCGAGCACGGAGAGTTCGATCTCGCGGCCCCGGATCGTCCGCTCGAGGAGCACCTTGGTGTCGAAGGAGAAGGCCTCGTCGAGCGCCCGCCGGTAGTCGGGGTCCGTCTCGACCTTCGACACGCCGACGGACGACCCCATGTTCGCCGGCTTCACGAAGATCGGGGCGTCGAGGGCGGCCACGGCCTCCTCCCACGAGGGGGCCTCGTGCCGGGAGAGGACGGTGATGAACGGCGCGACGGGCACGCCGGCGTCGCGCAGCAGCCGCTTGGCCACGTCCTTGTCCATGCACACGGCCGAGCCGAGCACCCCGGGCCCCACGAACGGGAGGTGCGCGAGCCGCAGCAGTCCCTGCACGGTGCCGTCCTCGCCGAAGGGGCCGTGCAGGACGGGAAAGATGACGTCGAGTTCCGGCAACTCGGCCGGCTCCGGAGCCTCCCCGCCGGAGCCCTCGCGCCCGGCGGGGTCGTGGGGGGCGACGGGGACGATCCGGGGGCGGCGGCCGGGCGTCAGGGCGAGCCGGACCGGCGCGTCCGGGAGGCGGATGCGCCGCGGGTCCGAGGCGTGCCGGAGAAAGCGCGATTCGTCGGCGAGGTGCCAGCGGCCGCGGCGGTCGATGCCGATGAGCACGATGTCGCAGCGCTCGCGGTCGATCGCCTCGATGACGTTCTTCGCCGAGCGGAGCGATACCTCGTGCTCCGGGGACTCGCCGCCGAAGAGCACGCCGACGCGCAGGCGGCGGTCAGCCACGGGGCCCCGGCGCGGGATAGTGGACGGGGAGTTGCGCCCAGATGGCGGTGGGGGCGCCGCCGTGCTGCGCCGGCCGGTACCGAAGCTGGCGGGCGCCTTCCACCGCGGCCGAGTCGAGGACGGAATGTCCCGACGAGGTCACGACGGCGACGGAGTCGACGCGTCCGGCATCGGTGATCCGAATGCGGAGGACGATGTCTCCGCCCGCGCCCTCCTCGAGGGCCTCGGCCGGGTAGGGGAACGAGGGGGACGGCGCGGACTCGAGCACGGGCATCACGAGGCCGCCTTCGCGGAGCTGGTCCACGCGCAGCGCGCCGACCTCGGGGTCCGAGTCGTCCGCGCACCCGGTGGACGCGACGGCGGCAAGCGCGGCGAGGGCGGCGAAAACCGCGCGGCCGCCGGACGCGGGGCGTTGCCGCGCGCGGCTAGCCATCGCCGAACGCCTTCCACTCGGCGAGCGTGTTCAGCGCTTCGAGCGGCGTCATCCCGTCGAGCTCGAGCGCGGCCAGCTTCTCGAGCACCGCGCGGGCGGCCGCGATGTCCGCGCTTTCCGTCTCGCCGGACGGCGCCGCGTCGCCCTCCCGGCGGGAGACGGCGGCCTCGAACAGGGAGAGCTGTCCCATCCCCGCCTCGGCGAGCGCGGCGCCGCGGCCGCCGGCGCCCCACGGCCCGCTCTCGAGCACGCCGAGGATGCGGGCGGCGCGCCCCACGACGTCGGGGGGCAGCCCGGCCAGCCGGGCGACGTGGACGCCGTAGGAACGGTCCGAGCCCCCCGGCTGCAGCCGGTAGAGGAAGACGATGTCCTGACCGGTCTCGCGCACCGCGACGTTGAAGGCGGCCGCGCGCGGCAGCGACTCCGCGAGGCCGACGAGTTCGTGGTAGTGGGTGGCGAACACGGTGCGCGCTCCGAGTTCGTGCAGCCGCTCGGTCACCGCCCACGCGATCGAGAGGCCGTCGTACGTCGACGTGCCCCGCCCGATCTCGTCGAGGAGGACGAGCGAGCGCTCGGTGGCGCCGTGCAGGATGGTCGCGGTTTCCGTCATCTCCACCATGAAGGTGCTCTGCCCCGCCGCGAGGTTGTCGCTCGCGCCCACGCGCGTGAACACGCGGTCGCAGACCCCGATGCGGGCCCGGCGAGCCGGGACGAAGGAACCGATGTGCGCCATGAGCGCGATGAGTCCCGCCTGGCGCAGGACGGTGGATTTCCCCGCCATGTTCGGGCCGGTGACGATCAGGGTCCGGCGCTCCTCGTCCAGCCGCATGTCGTTCGGGATGAAGGTGTCCCGCGCGACCGCGTTCTCGACGACCGGGTGCCGGCCCTCTTCGATGTCGAAGACGACGTCGTCGCTGAGCCGCGGGCGCACGTAGTCCTCGGCGGCGGCGACCTCGGCGAGACAGGCGAGGAAGTCGATCTCGGCAACGAGGGCGGCGGTCGCCTGAATCCGCCCGACCTCGGCGGCGACGGCGTCCCGCAGCGAGTGGAAGAGCTGCGCCTCGAGCCGCGCGATCTCGTCGTCGGCCCCGAGGACCTTCGCCTCCCACTCCTTGAGTTCCGGCGTGAGATAGCGCTCGGCGTTGGTGAGCGTCTGCCGGCGGGTCCACTCCTCCGGCACGCGGTCGAGCTTCGAGCGCGTGACCTCGAGATAGTACCCGAACACCTTGTTGAACCCGATCTTCAGCGTGTCGATGCCGGTGCGCTCGCGCTCCCTCACCTGCATGCCGGCGATGAACTCGACCGCGCCCCCGCGCACTCCGCGCAGTTCGTCGAGTTCGGCGGAGAAGCCCTTCCGG
The DNA here is from genome assembly GCF_965208695.1 of Candidatus Palauibacter irciniicola. Classification (GTDB taxonomy): domain Bacteria; phylum Gemmatimonadota; class Gemmatimonadetes; order Palauibacterales; family Palauibacteraceae; genus Palauibacter; species Palauibacter irciniicola. The sequence continues at coordinate 340,921 of NZ_OZ242352.1, read as the reverse complement.
ATCACGCCTCCGTCCTTGAGGGCGTGGGGGGTATCGGGGTCGATGGCTTCGGCGATGCGGGCCGCCACGTCCCGGAGCGGGTCGAAGCCGGAGCGAAGCTCGGCGAGACGGCCGGCTTCCAGCGGCGAGAGGGCGGCGGCCAGTCCGGGCAGCGCGTCGAGCGAGAGGCCGAGACCGAGGAGTTCCCGGGGCGCCGCCCGGCCGGTGGAGACGCGGGCGGCGAGCCGCTCCAGGTCGCGGATGGGGCGGAGCGCGCCCCGGACGCGCTCGCGCGCCTCCGCCCGCTCGACGAGTTCCTGCACGGCGTCGAGGCGGGCCGCGATCTCGTCGCGGACGACGAGCGGGCGCAGCAGGCGTCGCCGCAGCAGGCGCGCGCCCATCGGCGTCCGCGTGCGGTCGACGAGGGCGAGCAGCGACGCCCCCGCGCCGGGGCGCAGCGGTTCGACGAGTTCGAGGTTCCGCCGGGTCATCTCGTCGAGGTACATGACGCGCCCGGCCCGGTCCACGCGCGGCGGCCGCAGGTGGTCGAGGCCGGCCGGCCGCACCTCCGCCAGGTAGCCGAGGAGGGCGCCGCTCGCCGCGAGGAGAAGCGGGTCGCGCGCGGGGTCGAGGCCGAAGCCGGTGGAGGAGGCGACCCCGAACCACTCGCGGAGCCGCTCGTCCCCGAGCGACGCGTCGAAGCGCCAGGCGGGCCGCTCGGTCAGGTGCCAGGGTCCGGCGGGCGCCTCCGTCTCCTCGGGGATCACGATCTCGGCCGGCTCGAGCCGCCCGAGTTCGTCGTCGAGATCCGGCGCCGCCACCTCGCGAAGCTCGAACTCGCCGGTCGAGAGGTCGACGGTGGCGAGCCCGAACGGGGCGTCTCCGGCGATCGCGACCACGTAGTTGTTGCGGCCCGCCGCGAGGAGCCTGTCCTCGAGCACCGTGCCCGGGGTGATGATCTCGACGACATCCCTCTTCACGATTCCCCGGGCCTCCGCCGGGTCCTCGAGTTGCTCGCAGATCGCCACGCGGCGTCCCATCTCGAGCAGGCGGGAGACGTACTCGTTCAGCGCCTTGACGGGAACGCCCGCGAGGGGAACGTCCCGCTTTCCGCCGTTGTTGCGCGCGGTGAGGGTGAGTCCCAGCAGGCCGCTCCCCTCCTCCGCGTCCTCGAAGAACATCTCGTAGAAGTCGCCGACCCGGAAGAAGAGGAGCGAGTCGGGATGGCGCGACTTGATGTCGAGATACTGCCGGATGAGCGGCGAGTGCCCGCGCGGGTCCGGGGTGGCCGCGGCCATCATCGCCTCACGAGACGACGGGGATGACGGAAGGCTCGAAGCCCGCATCCCGGAGTCGGCGCACGAGGCTCTCCGCCGCTTCCCGGCGGGCGAAGCGGCCCAGCCGGACGCGGTGCAATCCGTCGAGCTCGACGACGCGGGAGAAGAAGCCGGCGGCCTCCAGCCGCCCGCGCGTCTCCTCCGCCGGATCCCGGCGCGAGAACGCCCCCACCTGGATCGCGAAGCGCGGGGCGCCCGGGGCGCAGCCGAGCGATGCGGCCTCCGCGAGGCGCTCGGTCTCCGTGGCGCCGACGCGCCGGCCCTCCGCGGCGGCCCGTTGCCACGCCTCGCACGCCCGATCGATCAGGCCCCGGGCCTCGAACGTCCGCGCGGTCCAGTACCAGGACTCGACGGTCTCGGCGCTCCGGGGATGGTCCGACCGCAGGCGCTCGAGATCGGCCGCCGCGCGGGAGGGTTCGTCGAGCGCCAGGTCCAGTTGCGCGAGCCTCAGCCACGCGCGGGAGCCGTAGCGCGAGCCGCCGTCCATGGCGACGGAGAGGAGTTCCGCGCGGGCGGAGTCCGGGTCGGGCAGGAGACGCGCCCGCAGGTACCGCGCGCGCAGCACGTCGCCGCGCGCCGCGTTCCGCCCCTCCGTGGCGAACCAGCGCTCGATCGCCTCCGCGGCGCCCTCGACCCTCCCGGCTTCGATCCGCGCCTCGAGAAGGTCCAGATCCACGGGAGCGGCGGCTTGCGCGGCCTGCGCGGCCTGACCGGCCTGCGCGGCGGAGGGGACGGAGAGCCCCCACAGCGGCGCGCCGGCGAGGAGCGCCAGCGCCCACCCGCGGCCGCTCCCCGTCATCTCCCGGCGGTTTCCGCCCGCCCCAGTTCCAGGAGCGTCCCGGCGAGCACGGCGTGGTCTCCCCGCCCCGACTTGAGGTGCCGGTCGGCGCGGTGGAGCGCCCGCAGCGCGTGATCGAGTTCGTGTACGGTCCATGCCCTCGCCTGCTTCGCGTAGGCGTTCGCTTTCCAGGAGAGATAGCCGCGCCCGGTCTCCGACAGGGCGGCTCGCAGGCCGGCAGGTCCCGCGTCGAGGGCCAGACCAAGCAGAAGGTGCTGTTCCACAAGTCCGGCGACCAGCCCGACCCCCCGTTCCGAAGTGAGCACGTTTTCCAACTCGCGCAAGGCGCGGCGGTAGTCGCGAGAAGCCACGAGGTCGAGCCAGGTCCAGCGATCGATCCGGTGCGTCCGGGGAACGACGTCGCGGATGTCCGCGTCGGTCCGGCGGTCGGCGGGAAGCGAAGCGAGCTTCTCGAGTTCGGCGTCCAGCGTCGAGAGGTCCGATCCGACGGCTCCGGCGATCCACTGGGCCGCCGCCGGCGAGAGGTCGAGCTTCCAGCGCCGCCGCGCCCGGTCGTGGATCCAGCCGGGGATCTCGGCCGCCCGGGGCGTCGTCCACTCCAGCGTGCGGCAGACCTTCCTGAGGTCGCGGTAGAAAGCCGCGCGCGACCCCTTGGGGATGCGCGCCGTCACGATGAGGGCGAGGTCGGCGGGCGGCGACGCGGCCACCTGTTGCAGGACCGCGCGGGCCTTCTTTCCCAGCCGCTCGACGTCGCGCACGAAGACGACGCGGCGCTCCGCCATCATCGGGGGCATGGCCAGGGTGGCGGCGAGCTGCTCGTCCGTCACGTCCTCGGCCTGGAACTGGTCGTAGTTGAAGTCGCGCGTGGCCGGATCGACGGCGGCCTCGACGAGCTGGTGCGCGGCTTCGTCCCGCAGGCGGATCGCGTCTCCGTGCAGGAACCAGGCGCCGGTCGGGGGACCCTGGCCCAGGGCTCGCGAGAGCCGCGGGTCGAGGGGCGTGCTCACGACGACGGGAGAGACCCGTGCCGCGGGCCGCGGGGGTGGGTCAGCGAGACTCGTCGAGTTGGCCGGAGCGCCGCTCGGCCGGCAGGACGATGGCGTCGCTCGTCGCGATCGGCACCGCGTACGACTGCCCGAACAGCCCGCCTCCGTCGTCGAGCGCCGGAGCGAACGGCACGAGGAACCAGTCGGGCACGTAGGCGTCGCCGGCGAACCGGCTCCCCTGGCTCTCGGCCACCGCTTCCTGGGGCACGTCCGCCATCACCGGCGGAAGCTGAACTTCGACGAGCATGGGCTGGCTTCCGTTCGACACGCCGAGCGTGAACAGTCCCGCCGACGCCAGGGCAATGGCGGCGGCCCGGCCGACCTGGCCGCGCCAGGACCGCTTCGGGGACTCGTCGACGTGGTAGAGGCGATGCTGCAGGCGGGGGAGGAAATCCGGAGAGGTGGTGACGCGAGGCAGGGCGCGCCATGCGGCGAGCCCGCGAGTCATGACCCGCTGGTAACGCCGACACGACCTGCAATCCTCCAGATGCGCGTCGAAGCGACGGCGCTCGCCGGCGGCAAGCGTACCGTCGAGGTAGTCGGTATGTCGGTCGATAAACTCTTTGCAAACCATCATTGCACCAGCGTTCCTTCCGTTGTCCGGGCCGCGCGGGCCCGGAACTTCAATCGAGCATCGGGGCGATGATGCGGGCGAACCGGTTCCGCGCCCGATTGAGGCGCGACTTCACGGTGCCCAGCGTCACGCCCGTGATCTCGGAAATCTCCTCGTAGCTCTTCCCTTCCAGTTCGCGCAGTACGAATACCACACGGTGATGCTCGGGAAGTTCCGCGACCGCGGCCTCGACCTGTTCGCGCACCCGCCGCTTGCGGAACAGATCGTCGGGCCGGTAGGCCGTATCCTCGAACTCGAGCGGCCGGTGGTCGGCTTCCCAGCTCTTCCGGAGCGTATGGAAGAGTACCAGCGGATTGCGCGCCCGGTTCCGCAGTTCGTTCTTCGCCAGGTTGCTGGCGATCGTATAGATCCAGGTCGAGAACTTCCGCGAGGGATCGAACCGGTGGAGGTGCCGGTAGACCCGCACGAACGTCTCCTGCACGAGATCCTCGGCCCGGTCCCGGTCGCCGATCGTGCGGTAGATGAAGTTCAGCAGGCGGTCCTGGTAGCGGTCGGCGATCTCGTTGAACGCGAAGCGCTGCCCCCCCAGGTAGTGGGTGACGAGTTCGGCATCCTCGAGGCGCTTCAACTCTCCGCGCCCGAGCGATGCCATCTCCTCCGGCGCCGCGTACTGCCTCGATACCTCGAGGTTCGGCTTCGTGTCCATGCCGCTCCCTTTGCGGGGCTCCCTTTTGCGGGCGATTCGGCGCGTTAAACCCCGCTGTCGCCGATTCGATCCATCCGGCGGGCGACCCAGCGCGCCGCGAGGGTCAGCGCGCAGATCGTCTTGCCGTCGGTGATCTCTCCCGCATCGATCATCTCGATGGTACGGCGGAGGGGCAGCCGATGCACATCCATGAACTCGCTCGCCTCGTGACGCGTCTCCCCCGCCTCCAGCTCCCACGCCGCGAAGAGGTGGATGACCTCGTCCGTGAACCCCGGCGTCGTGTGCACGGAGGCCAGCCGCTCCAGGCGCCCGGCGCGGAGTCCCGCCTCCTCCTCCAGTTCCCGGAGCGCGCACGCCTCGGGGGGCTCGCCGGGCTCCAGGTTCCCGGCCGGCACCTCCCAGATGAACCCGGCGGCGGCGTACCTGTATTGGCGCACCAGCGTGACGATGGGTTCGGGCGCGGCGGCGTCGGCGGGAGCGTCGGGAAGGTCCAGCGCGACGACGGCCGCGGCGCCGGAGTGGCGGATCAGTTCGAGCCGCCCGATGGACCCGTCCGGAAACCGCACGCGATCCACGTCGACATGGATCCTGCGGCCGGAGTAGACGCGCTCTCCGTCCACCCGGCCCGTCGAGGCGCGGCCCCTCTCGCCTTCCTGCGCGCCGCCGCTCACGGCGCGGTCACGAAGCGGGCCGGACGTCCACGGGCCCGAGGCCGTCCAGCGTGGGCGCGGCCGTCGCCGCGTCGCCGACGGCGAGGAGCGTGAGGCGGTCGGGATCGAGGTACGTGCGGCAGACCTCCCGCACCTCCTCGGGCGTCACGGCCTCGATGCGGGAGCGGTACGTCTCCCAGTAGTCGTCCGGGAGGCCGAATACGCGCTGACGGCTCACCTTTCCGCAGATCTGCACGGCGGTCTCGAACTGGAGCGGCAGGGAGAGCGTGAGGGCGTTGCGGGCCAGCTTCATCTCGTCGTCGGTGACGGGCGCCGTGCGCATGCCCTCGATCTCGCGCAGGATCTCCTCGAACGCGGGTCCGGTCCGGCCGGTCTCGACGGCGGTGCGCGCGATGAAGGGCCCCGCGCCGCGGCGGAACCGGAAACTCGACCTCGCGCCGTAGGTCCACCCCTTGTCCTCGCGCAGATTGAGGTTGATGCGGGAGTTGAAGAGGCCGCCGAGGATCGCGTTGGCCACGATGATCGCGTGATGGTCCTCGGTGTTGTGGGGCACGCCCACCGTCGCGACGCGAATCTCGCTCTGGGCGCTGCCGGGACGGTCGATGAGGATGAGGCCGTTCGCCCGCGCCTCGGGCGTTTCCGGGGGGGAGACCGGGGCGGTCTCGCCGCTCCAGGCGCCGAAACGCGCCTCCGCCGCGGCCAGCAGACGCTCGCGGTCGAGGTCGCCGCACGCGATGAGGAGGGCGCCGCCGGGCCGGTACCGCTCTGCATGGAACTCCCGCACCGTTTCCGTGCCGATCGCCGACACGGTGGCCTCGGTGCCGGCCGCCGGCCGCCCGTACAGGCCGTCGCCGTAGAGTTCGGCGATGGTCGCGAGACCCGCGACGGTCGCCGGGTCGTCCGCCTGGCGCTCGATCTCGTCGATGCGCTCGCGGCGGATGCGTTCGACCTCGTGCTCGGGAAACTCGGAATCGAGGATGGTGGCGGCGAGGAACTCGAGCGCCTCCTCGAACAACTCCGACAGGAAGTGCATGGAGACGGCCCCGACGGCGTAGCCGGCCGTCGCGCGGTAGCCGACGCCGAGGCGGTCGAGCCAGCGCGCCATCTGGATGGCGTCCCGGCCGGGGGTGCCGGCGGTGAGGAGCCGGGCCGTGAGTTCGCCGAGGCCGCCGAGTCGCGGCGGTTCGGCGCCCGCGCCGCACTCGAGGACGAGGTGGAGCGACACCTCGGGCAGACCGGGGCGCTCGGCGTGCTCGATGCGGAGGCCGTTGGGGAGCGCGTCCCGCTCGAAGTGCGGAAGCGCGAGCGGGCGCGGGGCGGCCGGCGCCGGGCGCAGGGCCCGGTCGGGGGTCACGACGTCTCCTCCTCGGGCACGACGTGGAGGACCGTGAGGCCGCTCGGGTCGAGCACCTCGCGGGCCACGCGCTCCACGTCCGCGCGGGCGACGGCTCCGTAGCGCGTGAAAGCGTCGTTTATGTAGGCGGCGTCGCCCCGCAGCACGGCGGCGTGCGCGATCGCGTCCGCCCGGTCGCCGAAGCCCGCGCGCCCGTTCAGGAGCCCGCGCCGGGCCCGGTTCCTCGCCCCCTCGATCTCTTCCTCCTCGACCCCGTCGCGGAGCAGGTCGTCGATGACGTCTCTCACCTCCGTCTCGAGGTCGGCGGCGGCGACGCCCGGGCGGGCGGTCGCGACGGCGAAGCACATCCCGGCGCTTTCGGTCGGCCAGGTGAAGGACGTCGCGTCCGCCGCCATCTGCTTCTCGTACACGAGCGTCTTCTCGAAGCGGGAACTGTTCCCGTCGGCGAGCAGGTAGTTGAGGATGACGACGGCCTCGAAATCGGGGTCCGCGTAGCACGGCGAATGGTACATGAGGTACACCCTGGGCATCTGGACGCGGTCCCGAAGGAGCGCCCGGCGCTCTCCGCCGCGCGCCGGCACGGGGACGTCGGGGCGCGGCGCCACCGGTCGCGCGGGAATCTCCCCGAACCAGGCCTCGACCCGCTCCAGCGCCGCGGCCGGATCGAAGTCGCCGACGAGGACGAGGGTCGCGTTGTTGGGTCCGTAGTGGAGGTCGAAGAACTCGTGCACGTCCTCGAGCCGGGCCGCGTCGATGTCGGGCATGTAGCCGATGGTCGGATGGCGGTACGGGTGTCCCTCGTCGTAGGCGCGCGCGAGCAGGGTCTCGAACGCGAGCCCGTAGGGACGGTTCTCGTACGCCTGCCGCCGCTCGTTCTTCACCACCTCGCGCTGGTTGTCGAGCTTCTCCCGGGTGATCCCGGGCTTGAAGAACCCCATGCGGTCGGACTCCAGCCACAGGCCGAGATCCAGTTCGTTCGCGGGCAGCGTCTCGAAGTAGTTCGTGCGGTCGAACCACGTCGTCCCGTTGAGCGTGCCGCCGGCATCCTGCACGAGCTTGAAGTGGTGCTCGCGCGGCACGTGCTCGGATCCCTGGAAGAGGAGATGCTCGAAGAGGTGCGCGAAGCCGGTCCGGCCGGCGCGCTCGTTCTTCGATCCCACGTGGTACATGACGTGAACGGCGACGAGCGGCGCGGACGTATCGGGCTGCAGAACGACCCGCAGCCCGTTGTCGAGCGTGTGCTCAAGGATGTCGAATCTCATCGCTGGTCTCCGTGCCGCTCCCGGCGCCGCGGCATGAGGTGAGGCGGAGGGAGATAAGCCGGGTTCTGTTACCGACGGGCCAGGCCCGCGGCGAGGTCATCTATCTGGGACCTCGGTTTCCCGAGGCCTCGTGCGGCCTACCCGGAACTCGAACGCGACGGGCCGCCGCTCGTTCCTGCTTGGCCTTGCTCCCGGCGGGGTTTGCCGTGCCGTCCCTGTCTCCAGGAAACGCGGTGGGCCCTTACCCCACCCTTTCACCCTTGCCTGTGCGTCTGGACCCCTGAGGGTCTCAGTCTGCCATCGGCGGTCTGCTCTCTGTGGCACTTTCCGTCGCCTCGCGACGCCCGGGCGTTACCCGGCGCCGTGCCCTGTGGAGCCCGGACTTTCCTCGAACGGCGTGACGCGCACCCGTCCGCGACCTCTTCTCCCTCCGCCGCGGACAACCTAATCGATTGGCAACCCCTTGAGGAATTGTCTACTCTAAGGGTAGGAGGAGAAGTGTCCGGCGGAACGGGTTTCCGGGCCCGGAGACTTCAGGGAGAAGGAGTCGCGAACGCGCGTAAATCGTATGCTACCTGAGTCTGCCATACCCCGCATGGCGATGGCCTTGTGGGCGCTGGGAACGACGGCCGCGGCGGCCACGCCCGCGGTCTCCCAGGAAATCAGCCCCGACGGCCCGTCGTCGTATTACGTCTACGTGGCGGCCGAATCGGAGGATCGCGTCGATCTCATCCGGTTCGATGGCACCGGTGCGTCGGTGCTGGATTCCGTCTTCGTGGGCCGTTTCCCCACGGAAATCGACGGGCCCCACGGCCTGGCGGTCGATCCGAGCGGGGAACGGTGGTACGTGACGCTCGCCCACGGGAACCCCTTCGGCACGGTCGTCGCCTATTCCACGGAGACGAACCGCCCGCTCGGGAGCGCGGAGCTGGGGCTCTTCCCCGCCACCATGCAGGTGACGCCGGCGGGGCTGCTGTTCGCGGCGAACTTCAACCTGCACGGCGACCACGAGCCGAGTTCGGTGTCGGTCGTCGACGTCGGCGCGATGATCGAGGTCGCGCAGATTTCGACCTGCACGATGCCGCACGGCTCGCGGCTCACGGCGGACGGGGCGCGGCACTACTCCGTGTGCATGATGGACGAGATGCTCGTGGAGGTCGACGCGCACCGGCTCGAGGTCACGCAGCGCTTCCTCCTCTTCCCGGGCTCGGAGCAGGCGTGGCCGCACGACTGGCTCCCGACGCGGCCGGTGGGAGCGGCGGCGTGCAGCCCGACCTGGGCGCACCCGGCCGTGGACGGACGCCATGTGTACGTCGCGTGCAACCGGAACGCGGAGGTGCTGGAGATCGATGTGGGGTCGTGGCGGGTGACGCGACGGTTCGAGACGGGCGAGGGCCCGTACAATCTCGATGTGACTCCGGACGGCGCCTACCTCGTGGTGACGTACAAGGGCGGGCAGGCGACGGGCGTCTGGGATCTGGCCGACGGGACGGAAGTGGCCCGGGTTCCGAACACGCGGACGCTGCCGCACGGGATCGCGATCTCCCCGGATTCCCGGTACGCCTTCGTGAGCGTGGAGGGGGTGGGCGGAGAGCCGGGGACGGTGGACGTGATCGACCTCCGGGCCGGGGTCCGGGCGGCGAGCGTCGACGTGGGGAAGCAGGCGGGCGGCATCGCCTTCTGGAAGGCGGAACCGCGGTGAGGCGCGGCGCGCTGGCCGTGCTCGCGGGGGTGCTCGCGGTCGCGTGCGGGGACGGAGGGAGCACGGAACTCGGCTCTCCGCCGACGACGCTCGTCCCCGTTTCCTCCGCCGTGGACACCATCGTGACGGGAGAGGCCACCGACCCCCCGATCGCGGTCCGGGTCGAGGATGCGCTCGGCAATGCGGTCGAGGGGGCGCCGGTCCGCTTCGTGATCGTGCGGGGCGAGGGCGAGCTTTCGCCGGGGGTCGCGGTCGCGGGGCAGAACGGCGTCGCGGAGTCGGTCTACCGCGCGGGGCCCACGCCGGGCGAGGCGGAGATCCAGGCGGACATCCCGAGTGCCGCGAACGTCCCGCCGCTCCGCTTCCTCGTCTTCGCGGAGGCCGCGGACACGGTCCGTCTCACCATCGTGGAGGGCGACGGCCAGCGGGCGGAGGCGGGGAGCCAGCTGCCGCTCCCGTTCTCCATCCGGGCGGAGACGACGAGCGGCGCCCCGGCCGGCGGCGTCCGCATCGCGTTCGGCTGGACGGCGCCCGAAGAAGCGCCGGCCGCGCTGGAAGCGGAGGAACTGCCGGAGGCCGGGGACACGGTGGCCGTGGCGGAAGCGCCGGAAGCGCCGGCGCCGGAGGAATCGCCGGAGAGCGGGGGCGCCCTCACGCACGACATCGTGATGACGGACGCGGACGGACGCGGCGGGGCCGTCTTCACGCTGGGCTCGCGTCCGGGCGAGTACCGGATCCACGTCTCCGCCACGGGCGGCGTGTACTCGGACACGCTCTCCTTCTCGGCCACGGCGCTCGCATCGGCGGGCGGCGCCGTACAACTCGACTCGGTCGGGAACGGAAGGCTCGCCGCGGGCACGCGGGCGCTCCTGTACGGCGGCGGCTTCCGCCCGGTCGCGGCCGACAACGAGGTGTGGATCGAGGGCACGGCGGCGACGGTGGTGAGCGCCACCGAGACGGAACTCACGGTTGAAGTGCCGGCCTTCGCCCGCACCTGCCTGCCCGAGCGCGAGGTCGGCGTGCGGGTGCTCGCGGGCTCCGATGCCAGCAACGGTCTCCTCGTTCCGATCGAACCGGCGAACCTGCGCGTGGGTCTCGAGGTCGGCGAGTCGCTGACCCTGCGCGGGCCCGTCGAGGTCGAATGCGTCCAGTTCCGGCCCGGCGCGCCCGCGGAAGCGGGAGAGGCGGGAGAGCCGGGAGCGCCCGAGGACATCGGGGCGGTGACGCGGGAATACCGGATCGTCATCGGCAACACGGGGCGCGGCGCCTCGAGCGGGCTCCCGCTCCGGCTCACGATGCGGACGCCCGCCGACATGTCGGGGGACGGCCCGGCGGCGGCGCTCGACGCCAGGACGATCGATCCCCGGGTCGCGGACGCCGCGCTCGCCGGCACGCGCAGGGACATCGGGATTCGCGCACGCACGCTTGCCGCACTTGTTCAGGCCCGGATCTCGCCCCTCCGGCCCGATGGCTCGACGGCGGTTTCCGCGCCCCTCCCGGGAGACACGCTCGAGTACTTCTTCTCCGTCGGTCCGGAGCTGACGGCGACCTGCGTCGACCCCACGAGGACGGTACGGGGAACGGTGCGGGCCGTGGGCGACGCCGTGGTCCTGGTGGAGGATCTCACCGCGCCCGCGGGAGGTCCGACGGAGGAGGAGTGGCTCACGCTCGCCGCGGAACTGGACGAGACGGTGCTTCCGGCCGTGACCTCCTACTTCGGCCCTCCCGAGGACATCGACCGGAACGGACGGGTCGTCGTCCTGTTCACGCCCGATGTGAACCGGCTCGGCGACGGCGAGGCGGGCGTCGGCGGGTTCTCCCTCCCCCAGGACCTTGCGGCCTCGGGGCGGGGCGACGGCGAGTTGTCGGACCCGGACGGCGGCCTCTGCCCGGCGAGCAACGAGGCGGAGATCGTCTACAGCGTGAGCGCGGACCCCGAGGCGACGCTCGGCCGCGCCGTCTCGACGGAGGATCTGCTGCGGGAGACGCCGGCCCTCGTGGCGCACGAACTCCAGCACATCGTGAGCGCGGGGCGCCGCGTGCCCGTTTCTTCGGCGGGGTTCGGGGCCGCCGAGGAAGTATGGCTGGATGAGGCGCTCTCGAGTCTGGCCGAGGAGGTGGCGGGACTCGCCGCGCTCGGGCTCCCCGTGGGCGAACGCCTCACCTTCGACCGCGTGTCCGAGACGCCCGAGGCACTCGAGGCCTTCAACGCGTACATGCTGGGCAACTTCCGAAACCTCGGCCTGTACATGCTCGGACTCCCCGGGGCCCCCACGGTGTCGACGGACGACCCGGACGGCGTCGGCGGGTTGCAGATGCGGGGCTTCGGCTGGTTCCTCCTGCGACGGCTGGCGGACCAGGCGGGAGGGGACGAACGGGCCTTCTTCCGGTCCGTCGTCGGGGGCGGTCAGAACTACGGGCGCGGGATCGCGAACCTGGAGCGGGTCACGGGAAGGGAGTGGGCGAACATCCTGGCGGACGTGTCGGTTTCGCTGGCGCTGGGCGCCGGGACGCTGGGCGCGGGCACCGAGGATCCCTCGGAGGAGGATCTCGAAGCGCCGGAGGCGGGGACGGACGCGGGGCCGCCGCGCGCCGCGGCAACGTGGGACGCCACCGATGTGTTCCGATCCTTGAATCAGGATACGGACACCCGATCGGGTCTTCCGACCGCGATCGCGCTCCGGGCCGAGCCGCTGGGGTTTGAAACCCGGGTGCTGAGCCTCGACGTAGGGCCGTCGAGCGTACAGTACTTCTCACTCGCCTCGGTTCCCGGCGCGCCGGGCCTTTCGCTGTCGCTGGAAACGGCGGGAGGGGCCCCGGCGGGTGAGACCGCGGAACCGCTAATCACGATCGTGAGGATCAAATGAGACGCCCGTCCGGCGTTCTTCGCTTTCTCTTTCTCTTTCTGTGCGGGCTCGCTCCCGGAGCGTCGCAACTGACGGCCCAGATGACCCCCGAGGCGCCGCTCGGCGGCGATACCGGTCCGGAATTCTTCGGACTCGCCGGCGTCATCCAGCCCCTCAACAACCTCACGGACAATACCGGCGCGTACGGCACCGTGATGCCGCCGGACGTGATGATGGGGGGCGAAGCGACCTACTGGGCCTCGCGCTCGGTGGGGATCGGCGTCATGGGGCTTTATTCACCGGCGACGCTCGAAGGCGTCGGCGGCGGCGGCGGATTCGGACGTGGAATCGGAACGCTGGGCGAAATGGAGTACCTGGCGGGCACGGTGAACCTGACGTTCCGGCTGCGGTCGGCGGGCTCGGCGGGCGCGCTCGAACCCTACTTCACGGTGGGCGGAGGGCTCCGGCAGTTGAAGTTCTACGGCGCCGAGGTGCCGAAACTCAGCGCGACGGATCCGATGGCGACGGCCGCGATCGGGATCCGCGTCCAACTCCTGTCGTCGCTCTGGTTCCGGGGCGAACTCCGGGACATGGCGTCCTACTACATCTCCGCCCAGACGGACGCGTCGAAGCTGCAGAACGACGTCGGCATCACGATCGGCTTCGGCTACCGCTACCGCTAGCAGCGTCCGCTACCTCTAGCCGGACGTCCCGCCCGTTCCCGCGGGCGGGACGCGCACCTCCAGAGTCCCGGGCGGGATCGAAACGGACGTCTCCCCGCCGTTCGGCCACACGACGTGCAGCGTCGCGGGGCCGGCGGGCGGGTCGCCGGCCAGGCCGAGCGTCTGCGTCGATTCGTGGCGGGCCAGATAGCCCTCCCCCGACCGTACCTCCCGCGCCGGACCGAACGTGCCGTCCGCGTATTCGAGCCGGAGGCGGGCGCCGATGGCCCGCGGGTTCGCGGGCGGGCCCTCGAGCGTGACCCGGAGGCCGGGCGCCGCACCGACGTTGCGGTAGAGCCGGGTCTCGCCGCCGTTGACGCCGAAGGCCACGTCCACCCGTCCGTCGCGGTCGGGGTCCGCGAGCGAGACGGCGCGGGCGTCTCCGTAGACGGCGATCCCGGACCGGGGGGCCGGAACGGGCTCGAAGCCCCCCTGGCCGTCCCCTCTCAGCCAGAGTCCGCGCCCCGCGTCGTAGCGCGGCGCCCCCGGCCGGCCGGCGTAGAAGTTCTGCGCGAGGACGAGATCTTCGTGACCGTCCCCGTCGAGGTCGGCGGCGGCGACGCCGAAGGCGGGCGCGCGCTGGGCCGCCGCGGGCAGCGGGGCGCTCTCGAAGCCGGAGGGGCGATTGAGCCACACGGTGTGGCGGAGTTCGTTCGCGTCCAGCCGGCGCTCGGGGTCCAGGCCGCCGATGAGGTCGGTGAGCGGCGCGCGTGCGAAGCGCTCGTACGTCACCCGGAGGAGGGCCGAGAGTCCGCCTGGGACGGCGAGCGCGTCCCTGCCCCGTAGAGGGCGCCACACGCCGGATTCCGTCCGGGCCTCGACGAGATCGACGATGCCGTCGCGATTCATGTCGCCGTAGATGAGGGAGTAGGCGGACGGCACGTCGAGATTCGCGCCCCAGCCGGTCGCGACGAGGTCGGGCCGTCCGTCCTCGTCGAAGTCCGCGGCGGCGAGGCCGTTCCAGCGCCCCGTGAGACGCGTGAGCCCCAGCGCGGCGCTCACATCGGTGAAACGGCCCGCATCGTTGCGGAAGAGGCGGACGCTGCCCCACTCGAGGGCGAGCGCGAGATCGGGGTCGCCATCGAGGTCGTAGTCCGTGAAGAGCGCGGCGGAGACGAGCCCCAGGCGCGCGAAGGGGCGGGAGCGCTCCGCATCGACGCGCAGGGCGTCGCCGTCGTGGATCAGCAGGCGGGAGTCGACCGCGATGGGGTAGGCGCCGGGGGCGACGCGTCCGCCCACGAAGAGGTCGAGGTCGCCGTCGCCGTCGATGTCGGCCTGGGCGAGCGGGCCGGTCGCGGCGGGGAGCTGACCGGGCGGGGCGCCGGGGGCTTCGATGAGCGGGGGCGCCGGCGCGGACGCGCCGAGCGGCGCCGCGATGACCGCGGGAACGGCCGCGGCTTCCGCGGGCGAGCCCGCCTCGTACGCGCTCGTGCCGATGAGCAGCGCGACGCGACCGTCGGCCGCGCGGTGCGGCAGCACGGCGGTCGCGTCCCACGCCAGCGCGGGCACGAGGGCCCGCGGGGCGGCGAAACCGTCCCCCTCGTTCCGAATCAGGACCGGGCTGCCCCCCCGGCCGCTCCCGACCACGAGATCCGCATCGCCGTCGTCCTCCACGTCGATCCACGACACGCCGGGGCCGGGGCGATCGAGCGAATGGGGCAGGAGCGGCTGCCGGAGCCGGTCGTCGAAGGGCGATTCGACATGCCGGTGCCCGAGCCGATCCGAGATGTCCACGAAGTGCGCGCCGGCCTCGGCCGTCGCCGCCGTGGCGGGGCCGGCCGGGTCGGGAGCCACCGGCTCCGCGGTGGCGGCATCGATCACGTATTCGCGGTTCGCGACGACGCCTGCCAGCCGCGTGCGGCGGCCGTCCGGCCAGTCGACGGTGAGGACCATCTCCCCGTCCGACGCCGCGGCGAAGCTGGCGGCGGGTTCCGACGAGGAGAGATAGGCGCCGCCCGCGGTGATCTCCCGCACCTGGGCCGGAAGCCCGTCGGGTCCGTCGAGGCGGATCCGGGCTCCGATCCCGCGCGTGTTCGGGCCCGGCCCCCGCAGCCGCACGAGGATACGGGGCGCCGGAGCGTCGTTGCGGTACATCACGGGCGGCGCGCCGAGCCGGGTCACGACGACATCGAGGTCTCCGTCGCGGTCGAGGTCGCCCGCCGCGACACCGTGCGAGATGTCCGCTTCGACCCCCCAGCGCCAGCTCTCGCTCACGTCCGTGAAGCCGTCCGCCCCTCCGCGGAAGGCGACGTTCGGCTGCGCGAGCGGCGGGAACATGCGCAGGGCCTGGTCCGCCGGCAGCCCGGGGATCGCCGCCACGCGCGCGTTGGCATCGCCGTCCAACTGGTCCCACGCGTGTCCCGTCGTCACGAGGATGTCGTTCCAGCCGTCGAGGTCCGCGTCCATGATGAGCGCGCCCCACGTCCAGTCGGAGGCGGCGAGCCCGAGTTCCCACGCCGCCTCGGCGAACGTGCCGTCCCCCCGGTTGAGCTGGACCGCGTTCCGGTTCACCTGGATTCTCGTGTCCGTGACGCCGGACGGTTCCGGGACGGCCTCGTAGCTCGGGGTCTGGACGAGGCGCACCGCCGCGTCCCGGGCGAGCATGTCGGTGGTGAGCAGATCGAGGTCTCCGTCGCGGTCGAGATCTCCGACGTCGACGGCCATCGAGGAGAGGCTCGTCGTGCGGACGGCGACGGCCGGAGCGGGCGCGAACGTCCCGTCGCCGCGGTTGATCCAGATTCCGTCCTCGCTGTTGAAGTCGTTCGCCACGTAGAGATCCGGGTCGCCGTCCTCGTCCCAGTCGCTGAACCTCGCCGCGAGTCCCCAGTCGCGGGCCGGCGTCGAGACGTTCCCGCGGGAACGCGCGAGGGGCGCTCCGGGGGCCGCGGGCGCGAACCGTCCGTCCCCGAGTCCGGTGTAATACTCGTCCGGCTCGCCGAGCTCGAAGCGGCGCACGAAGCGGCCGTCGAACTCCACGCGGTAGTGCTCGTCGTAGAGTTCCCGCAGTTCCGGAAGCGTGTCGAGGTTCCCGTCCTCGCCGCGCTGGAGGTGGTTGATGTCGAGGATGTCCGGCGGGTAGAGGTCGTCGACCTGCCGCGTCTTGTAGTTGGCGACGTAGAGGTCCAGATCGCCGTCGCCGTCGGTGTCGGCCAGCGTGAGGGTCGTGCTCCCCCACGCCCCGGCGAGGCCCGCGTCCTCGAGTTCCGCGAAGCCGCCCGCGCCGTCGCCGAGGAAGACCCGGTTCCGGCCCCCGTGGACCGCGATCAGGAGATCGAGGTCATCGTCTCCATCGACGTCGACGAGCGCGGCGCCTCTCGCGAGCACGTCCTCGAGCGCGAGGGCGGGCGGCGTGATCTCCTCGAAGCGCCAGCCGCCGAGGTTGCGGTAGAGCGCGCTCGCGCGCCCGAAGCCGGCGAAGAAGAGGTCGGCCAGGCCGTCCCCGTCCACATCCCCGACCGCCACGCCCTGCCCTTCCGCGCGCACCCGGTTGCGCAGGCGCGTCTCCTCGTCGACGTCGTACAGGAAGGACACGCCGAGGTCGGAGCCAT